>NZ_LT629710.1:2554000-2873250 GCF_900104535.1 Nakamurella panacisegetis
GCCCATCACGGCGAGGTCGGCGCGGGGTCGGCCTGGAGGTCGGCCCCCATCGTGTTGCTGGACGACGAGCTGGTGTCCGACGCGCTCGATGCGCGTCTGGCGATGCGCCGGGGCGTGGTGGCGGTCGGACGGCAGGAACCGGACGCAGGCGTGCTCAAGCAGTGCCTCCAGCTCGGTGTCGAACGCACCGCGACGCTCGGCGCCGACGACGCCGCGCTGATCGACCTCCTGGCCGGGACCCTCGCCGGTGGCCCCGGCGACGGCCCGACGGTCGCCGTGGTGCCCGCCTGCGGAGGGGCCGGAGCGTCCGTCTTCGCGTCGGCGCTCGCGGCCATGGCGGGCCGAGCCGGGCGGTCGGTCATCCTGGCCGACTGCGATCCCTGGGGCTCCGGGCTCGACGTGCTGCTCGGCATCGAGGACCAGCCCGGAATCCGATGGGACGAGCTCGCCGCACCGGCGGGCCGCCTTCCGCCCGACGCGTTGCACGATGCACTCCCCAAGGCACCCTTCGGTCGTGGTCGCATCCGCGTGCTGTGCCAGGGTCGGACCCCGGGCCACGCCATCACCGAAGCAGTGGTGGACGCCGTCATGGAGGCCGGACGGCGCTCGGGCGACCTCACCGTCTTCGATCTGCCGCGCCATCCGACGGTGGCCGCCGATCGCGTGCTGGAGCAGGCGGACCGTGTGGTCCTGGTCACCACCGCCGACGTGCGCGGCTGCTACGCCGCGGCCCGGACCGCCGACCGGCTGACCGCGCTCGGGGTGCAGCCGGAGCTGGTCGTTCGGGGTCCGTCACCGGGCGGGATCGGCGCCGAGGACATCGGCGACGTCCTCGGCCTGCCGGTACTGGCCCGGATGCGTCCCCAGCCGTCCCTGGCCCGTGACCTGGAGAAGGGGAAACCCCCGGGAGCCGACAGCCGCGGCCCGCTGGCCCGTGCGGCGCGCTCGGTCCTGGCGCAACTGCCGACGGCCGTCGGATGACGGCCATGTCGGGTCCGCCGCTGAGTGAGGCGCTGATCGAGAGCGTGCAGCGTCGGTTGGCTGATGACCGCGCCGAGCCGACCGGTGCCGCGCTGGCCCGCGCTGTCCGGGCCGAGGCGTCGGTGCTGGTCACGGACGCGGAGATGCTTCGATTGATCCGGGCCCTGCAGCGGGAGCTGGTCGGCGCCGGGCCGCTGGCCGAACTGCTGGCCGATCCGGCGACGACCGACGTGGTGGTGAATTCTCCGGACGACGTACGGGTCGACCGTGGCGCCGGATGGGAGCGGACCGGCATCGTGTTCGCCGACGAGGCGGCCGTGTCCCGCCTGGCCCGTCGTCTCGCGTCGGCGGCCGGGCAGCGGCTGGACGACTCGCAGCCGTTCGTCGACGGCCGGCTGCCCGACGGCACGCGCCTGCACGCGGCCATCGCGCCGGTAGCGGCGTCCGGAAGTTGCCTGTCGCTGCGGGTGTTGCGGCCCATCCGTCACGATCTGGCCGCGCTGGCCGCGGTCGGCACGTTGCGCGGCGTGGCCGAGGCCACCGTTCGGGCGGTACTGGCCGCGCGGCTGGCGTTCCTGGTCTCCGGTGGCACCGGGTCCGGCAAGACCACCCTGCTCGCGGCCATGCTGGCGGCCGTCGAGCCTGGCGAGCGCCTGGTCACGGTGGAGGACGCCGAGGAACTGCGTCCGCCCCATCCGCATCTGGTGCGGTTGGTGGCGCGGGCGGCCAATGTGGAAGGGGCCGGGGCGGTGCCACTGCGACACCTCGTCCGCCAGGCGCTGCGCATGCGACCGGATCGCATCGTCATCGGGGAGGTCAGGGGCCCGGAGGTCGTCGACCTGTTGGCTGCGCTGAACACCGGCCACGACGGCGGCTCCGGGACCGTGCACGCCAACGCGGCGGCTGACGTCCCGGCCCGGCTCGAGGCGTTGGCCGCGCCGGCCGGATTGACCCGGGAGGCGCTGCACGCGCAGCTCGGCAGCGCCGTGCAGGTGGTGCTGCACATGGGACGCCCGGACGGTCGGCGTGTCCTGGCCGAGATCGCCGTGCTGATCCGGGGTGCGGACGGCTGGGTCACGGCCGTGCCGGCGGTGATCGACGGACAGCCGTCAGGAGATGGGGCGGCGCTGCTCAGGGATGTGCTGGCGTCCCGGGGAGTCGGCGTCCCGTGGTGAGCGCCGTTGCTCTCGCCCTGGCGCTGTGGTTGTGGCCGGCATCGGGAGTGCGGTCGAAGCCCGCCCGGGCGATCGCCCGGACGCGCCGACCGGTCGCCTTGCGCCGGGGGCGGGTGCTGTTCGGCGCGGTGATCCTCGGCGTCGGCACCGGAGCGGTGGTCGGCCCGGTGGTCGGGACGGCCACGGCGTTGCTGTCGGCGACCCTCGGCTTGCTGGCCGCCGCTGAACTGCGCCGGCGCCGGGTTCGGGTCGAGGTCGCCGCGCTGTTGGCCGCGCTGCGGACGCTGGCCCGTGAGGTGCGAGCCGGTGCACAGCCGGTGGCGGCCATCGCCGCGACCGCGACAAGCCATCGTGACGCCGGCCCTGCACTCCACACGCTGACCACCGCGGTGACGTCGGGTCGGTTGCCGGTCGGTGCGCAGTCGCCGCCGGCCGGTCCGGATGTCGTGTCCGCGACCGCCGAGCGGTTGGTCGTGGGCTGGGCGCTGTCGGCCCGTCACGGAGTTCCGTGGGCGACGTTGATCGACGCGACGGTGGCCGATCTGGCCGACCGGGTCCGGACCGACACCGCACGGGCGGCCCAGGTGGCCGGACCCAGGGTGTCGGGCTACGTGCTGGCCGTGCTCCCCGCGCTCGGACTGCTGCTGGGAGCGGGCATGGGGGCCGACCCGGTCCACGTCCTGCTGGACACCGCCGTCGGCAACTTGCTGCTACTTCTCGGCTCGACCCTGACCTGCGCGGGACTGGCCTGGACGGCACGGATCGTCCGAACATGAACGGTGCGCAGTCGGCGGCGATCTGCCTCACCGGTCTCGGGTTCTTGGTCATCCCCGGGCCACTGCCGTTCGGCAGCGCGCCCAGATTGGGTCGCACCGGGTGGTCGCCGCGCAGCCGCCGCGCGGTCGTGGTCGGGATCGGTGTGCTCGCGGCGAGCGTGGTGACCGCATGGTGGCCTTGGTGGATCGCGCTGATCCTGGCTCTGGCGGCGGGGGCCGTGAGTCTCCAGGCGCCGGAACGACGCAGCCCCGCCCGGCGGACCGGCGACCGGCAGCGGCTCGCGGTCCACGCCGATCTGTTGGCCGCGTGTCTGGAGTCCGGGATGGCGATCGGCGCGGCGCTGAAAGCGATCTCGTCCGTCCTGCGCGCGCTCGACGAGCCGGACCCTGACGATCCGCTGCTGGTGCTCGATTCGGTGTCAGCCTTGCTGGCGCTCGGGGCCGACCCGGAGCGGGCGTGGGACGCGGCCGACGCGCACCCCGACCTGGTCGGCCTGGCGGCGGCCGCCCGTCGGTCGGCAGCGGGCGGAACGACGTTCGCCGATGCCGTCCGAGAACACGCCGCCATTTTGCGACGGGCGGTCGGGGACGCGGCCGAGAGGTCGGCCGGCCGGGCCGGCGTGGCCATGACGGCGCCGCTCGGGCTGTGCTTCCTACCGGCGTTTCTCTGCCTCGGGCTGGCCCCGGTCGTGGTCGGTCTGCTCGGCTCGCTGCACCTGTTCTGACCGGGGCCGACGCGCCTGTTCCGGGCCCGAGGTCAGCTTTGCCACCACTGCCGCAGCGGCACCGCAGCGGCACCGTGTTCACCCAACTTCACTCCGAGCACTTGGTGCAGCTGGATGTTGTTGCGCTCGAAGCCCAGACGCGACCCGGCCATGTACAGGCCCCAGACCTTGGCGGTTGGCAAGCCGACCTCGGCGACACAGGCGTCCCAGTCCCGTTCCAGGTTCGCGCACCAGCCGCGGAGGGTCAGCGCGTAGTGCTCCCGCAGATTCTCGCTGTGCCGCACCTCGAATCCGGCGTCCTGCATCTCGGTGATGATGCGGCCCGAACCGGTCAGCTCCCCGTCCGGGAAGACGTACCGGTCGATGAACGCCTCGGTCTTGAACTGAGAGTTGTTCTCCGGCCGGGTGATGCAATGGTTCAGCAGACGCCCGCCGGGCCGGAGCACGGTTAGCAGCGATCGGAAGTAGGCCGGGTAGTTGGCCACCCCGATGTGCTCGGTCAACCCGATGGAGGACACCGCATCGAACCCGGACTCCTGCACGTCCCGGTAGTCCTGGAAGCGCACTTCGGCCAGATCCTGCAGACCTTCGGCCACGATGGCCCGCTGGGCCCACTCGGCCTGCTCGGCCGACAGCGTCACGCCCAGGGCCTTCACCCCGCGGCGGGCCGCGTACCGGACCATCGATCCCCACCCGCAACCGATGTCGAGCAGACGCTGCCCGGGCTGCAGGTCCAGCTTGTCGAACACGAGCCGGAACTTGTTCTCCTGGGCGGTTTCCAGGCTGGCGTCGGCGTTGGGGAACACCGCGCAGGTGTATGCCATCGACGGGCCGAGTACGTGCTCGTAGAACTCGTTGGAGACGTCGTAGTGCCGGTGGATCGCGTCGGCGTCACGGGCTTTGCTGTGCCGCAGACCGTGCAGTGTCCGCTTCCAGCGGGCGGGCGCCTCCTGCGGGGGTGGGGCAACCGGCTTCAGCGAACTCCATCCGAGACTCTTGGCCACCGAGGCGATGTCGAGCAGTCCGGGGCGCCGTAGGTGCAGCTCGTCGGACAGGGCCACCAACAGCGGGTAGGGGTTGGCCGGATGGATTCCGGTCAGCTCCAGGTCGCCGGCGATGTAGGCCCGGACCAGACCGAGGTCGCCGGGCGCGGTGAGCATGTAGTTCAGCCCACGCCGGCTGGCGATGTGGAAACCGAGCGGGGAGTCGAGGGGTCCGGTGCTGCTCCCGTCGTAGGCGGTCAGGTGGAACGGGAGCGGGGCGACGAGCACCTCGTCCGCGATGGCGGCCACCGTCATCGGGCCGGTACCACGCGGAGCCTGGCGTTCGCGACGGCCGGTGGAAGCCTTGAACGTGGTCATCGCCGTCCCACCGTCTTCTCGTACACGCCGAGCAATCGGGCGTCCGGGTCGTACCGGGCCTTCAGGGCGTCGTAGTAGGCGCCGCCGTACAACTCGGCAAAAGCTTCCGGCGTGTAGAAAGCGTCGGAGTACAACGACTTCCGGCCATCCATGGCGTTCACCTGGTCCTCGATAGATCTGTTCGTCGCACCTGCCACCGCACCGGGTTCGGTCGGGACGGCCGACCAGAATCCGACGTTCACGTAGATCTGCCCTGGATCGAGCGCATAGAGCGGCCACGCCCGGGCCGGAGCGCCGTCGACGGCCCGCGTGCGCAGCGGGCACAGCCAGATCGGCTCGATCGGAATGTGTTCCAGGAACCAGTCCAGGAACTCCGAGGTGCGGTCGACCGGGACCTCGATGTCCTGCACCACCCGCTCCATCGGCGGCCGTCCCGCTCGCTTCTCGATCCGATCGGCGATCCCGTACCGGCGGTCCAGCGCGACCAGCTTCCAGTAGAAGGAGCTGCGCCGCAGGCGTTTCGGCCACAGCCGGCGCACGACGCGCTGCTGCGCTCCGAAGGCCCGGGAGCACCAGAACCAGTCGGTGTCCCAGCGCCAGAGGTAGTCGTGGATCCTCAGCCGGTCGGTCTTGCGCTGCTGGATGGAGCGGTAGTAGATGCCCTGCCCCGTGTAGTCGCTCACCGGACCGGGCGCGTCGGTCTGGGTACCCAGCGTCAGGTAGCTCTCGGTCGCGGAGAACACAACGCCGTCAAGGTAGTCGACACGGACGCCGTTGTGCTCCCCGGCGTTGCTGATCCGGTCGATGGCGGCCTCGATAGCGGCCGTCGACTCGAAGCGCAGATGACGCAGGCTGACGTAGGGCTTCACCCGTTCCAGCTGGATCCGGACCCGCGTGGCGTACCCGAGGCTGCCGTAGGAGTTCGGAAAACCCAGGAACAGGTCGGCGTGCTCACCCTCGGGCCGGGCGGTGACGATCCGCCCGTCGCCGGTGAGGATGTCCATCTCCAGCACCGATTCGTGCACCAGGCCGTTGCGGAACGACGTCGACTCGATCCCGAGCCCGGTGACCGCGCCGCCGATGGTGATGGTCTTGAGCTGAGGTACGACCATCGGGCTCAGGCCGAAGGGGAGCGTGGCCGCGACCAGATCCTCGTAGGTACACATGCCGGCCACGTCGGCCGTCAGGGCGTCCACGTCGACGGACAGCACCCCGGTCAGCCCGGAGACGTCCAGGCCGGGCGCGGTGGTCCGGGCTCGCTCGCGGAACAGGTTGGAGGTCCGCTTGGCCAGCCGCACCGTCTGGGAGGGAGGCACCGCGCGGAAGCTCGCGAGCAGACGGTCCACCGCGGCCCGGTGGGCACCGGTTGTGTACTGCGGCGACGACGATCCCGGCGGATCGAGCGTCAGCGGCTCTTCCGACATGTTCCTGATGCTAACTGCGTGCCCCGACAGTCCGACAGGCGGTCGTCGTAGGTCCTCTGCCGGTGCCGACCGCCCGGCCTGCGCGCGCCGTTCAGGCTGGAGAATCCGCAGGTTGTCCACAGCACCTGAGTTGTCCACATTCTCGGCATCGCCATGGACTAGCCCGCCGTTCGCGGCCAACCTGGATTGATCCGGCACCGAGCCGGCAGGAGAGGGGAGTGGCTGTGGGGCAACGATTTCGACGCTGGTACGCCGGGCAATGGATCAGTCTCGAGGGAGTGGTGCACGCACCGGTCGAGCACGTGCCGGTCCAGCGCCGGCCGAATGACCAGCTGGTCGGTGCCACGTCGGGGCCGGCGGAGGTGGACATGCCCGACGCCGGCATGTCCACCGTCGAATATGCGGTCGGCACCGTGGTGGCGGCGGCGTTCGCGGCGGTGTTGTACAAGATCGTCACGGGCGGTTCGGTGGTGTCGGGGTTGACGAGTCTGATCAATTCCGCGCTGCACACGTCGCTGTGATCGCGGCCCGGTCCCGGTCGGGCGGTGGCCGGCCGGATGCGGTCTTGAGGCAGCGGGGCAGTGTGACCGTGGAGGCGGCGCTGGTGCTGGCGGTGCTGATGGTCGTGGTGGGGGCCGGTCTGGCCGGGATCGGGTGCGTGATTGCGCAGTTGCGGTGTGCCGATGCGGCGCGGGAGGCGGCTCGGCTGGTGGGTCGGGGTGATGCCGATGCCGCGGTGGCGGCGGTGGCCGCGATCGCTCCGTCGGGGGCCGTGCTCAGTGTGCGGGTGGGTGGGGATCTGGTGACGGCCACGGTGGTGGCGGGGGCGGTGAGTGGGTTGTTGCCGGGGGTGTCGGTGCGGGCCAGTGCGAGTGCGGCGCGGGAGGAGGGGGTCACGGGTGGGTGAGGATCGGGATGCGGGGGTGGCGACGGTGTTCGTCGCGTTGGTGGTCGGTGTGTTGTTGGTGGTGGCCGGGTTGGGGGTTCGGTTGGGTGGGGTGGTGGTCGCGCGGGAGCGGGCGGAGGCGGCGGCGGATCTGGGGGCGTTGGCCGGGGCGGCGCGGGTGCTGTGGGGTCAGGGGGTGGCGTGTGCGCGGGCGGGGTCGGTGGTGTCGGGCAATGGTGGGTTGATGGTGTCGTGTGTGGTGCAGGGTTTTGATGTGTTGGTGGAGGCGCGGGTGGGGACGTGGGGTGGGTCGGCGTCGGGGCGGGCTCGGGCCGGGCCGGGTGGGGACGGGGTGACGGGTCGGCTGGCGCGGGGACTCCCACCGACTCAGTCAGAACCCACGGGCAGCAGGGTGCTGCCGTCGCTCGCAGTGACGGACCTCAACTCTGGTTGCGGTCTGCAGCGTGTCGGTTGGTCGTCCGAGGGGCCGATCAACCTTCGGACTTCGGACGAACTGAGACTGGCCCGGACGATATGACACAAATGCCGACCAAAGGAGCAACAGGGAGTCGATCTTGTGGCTCAGGATGGGGGCAGCGCGCACCAACATGCCATCCGAGTCGACATCAGTGGCGCGTTCACCGTAAAGAGAAGAAGGAAACTATGGCGCACACCGCCTTGCTGCATGTCACCGCTAAACCCGGCCGCGGGTCGGAAGTCATCTCGTACTACCAGGCAACGCTGTCCGCTACCCGATCCCGACCGGGGCTCATCGGGCTCCGCGTCGTGCGCAATGTGGAGGACGTGAACAAGTTCCTGCTCATCGAGCAGTGGGATTCGAAGGCGGACCAAGCTGCCTACGCCGAATGGCGCTCCACCACCCCCGAGGTCATGGCCGCGTTCGGCGAGATGATCGACTCGTTCTCCCTCGATTGGTGGGATGAGGTCAACGCATAGGACAACCGTCTAGAGCAACCTCGTCCCGTCGAAGGCACCGTTGCCAGGAGCCTCCGTCGACCGCCGAGAGCCGTTGGCTGGACAACCGAATTTGCTGAGACCGTGCCATCGTCGAGACGCCAACCGGTCACGGCCAACCCAAATTCGCAGGTCCCACTCCCAGAGGACACCTTTCATGACGTTCGAGAGGTTGCTCCCGCGGTGCGGGAGTGGCCCAATCGGGCCCGGCACCAGCGTTCTATGCTCCTTCCTCGTACACTCACGACAATTCTGGCCGAGTAATTGTGATAACGTCCGCGAATGGTGACAGTCGATCTTGTGACCGGCGTGCTCGAGACGCTGAGCGCACGATGTGCGATCGCTGGGCACAGATCCGGATCTGGAGACTGGGCGGTTTCTAGCGAACGTTGCGAATCATTGAGTTGCCAGTCGGCGGTCCCATCGTCGCATGAGCTGTGCTGGTGTGCGATCCGCCAGGCACAGGCGTGGTCGCGAGTTCATTTCCGCTGTTACCTGAGCGAGGTGGGCGGCGGTGATGAGCGAGAGGTCGGTGCCCTTCGGAAAGTACTGTCTCAAGAGGCCGTTGGTGTTTTCGTTGCTGCCTCGCTGCCAGGGTGAGTGTGGATCCGCGAAGTAGATTTTGATCTTGGTGGCCCGTTCGATCCGGTCGTGGTGAAACATCTCGTTGCCCTGGTCCCAGGTCAGTGTGCGACGCAGCGCTGGTGGCATGCCGGCGAACACAGCGATCAGTGCGTCACCGACGGATTGGGCCGAATGTCCGTCGGGCAGTGGGACCAGGACGGTGTGTCTGGTCTTGCGTTCGACCAGTGTTGCGATCGCAGACCGTTGTCCCGCACCGATGATGAGGTCACCTTCCCAGTGACCGACCTGACCGCGACGCTCGACCACGGCCGGCCGGCTTGAGATCGACTTCATCTTGGTCAACTGCTTCATCGCGCCTTCACGGGTTCGGCCCCTACCTCTGCGGTGGCGGTAGATACGGGCCGTACGCAGGTTGCTAGGGGTCGCGGCGCAGATCAGCCCGCGGTAGACGCCCGCGTAGATGGTCTCGGCGCAGACGTGCCAATCGGGTCGATTGCGGTAGCGGCGCCGCAGCCATCGACTGATCTGTCCCGGCGACCATCGGGTCTTGAGCTTGCCGGCGACCACTGCGCGAAGTTGGTCGTCCGCGGCGAATCGGTGCGGCTTGGGTCGCCGACGTCGCTCGTGGGCTTGGTTGTGGGCGAACCACGGCTGATATCTGCCGTCGGCCTTGCTGTTCCTGGCGATCTCCCGATAAACGGTCTGGAAGCTGCGACCGATGCGGGCAGCGATCGACTTCACCGGCTCTCCCCGGGCCAGCCCGTCGGCGATCTCGATCCGGTCGTCCTGATTGAGGTAGCGGTTGCTGATCGGCGTATCGACATAGCTCACGCTGCCAGCGTCGATGAACCACAGCGATCCGCAGCTCAAGGACACGCCGACCATCTCCGACGCCGCAGCCCCGGACAGGCCAGTTCGGATCAGCTCAAAATATCGTCGTTTGACCGCAGCCGGCATCTTGTTGGCAGCGAATCTAGGCATGTCGTACTCCGCTCGTCAGGATTCACGACGTTCGCTAGAAACCGCCCTGGCTCATCCGCTCTCCCCCGCCAGGCAGGGTAAAAATCCTGGCGGTTTCGCGAGGTGCGTTGTGGTTCCGGATCGTCGGCGAACTCGAGGCGTTTCTCGTATCGGCCGGCGAGGCGGTGATCTTGGATGGCCTCTCCGAGTTCGAATTCGGCACGCGGCCAGACATGGCGCCCACCCGAGCATCCCCGGGCGACCCGGTCTCACCCCTATCGGTAGACGATCGCAACGTGTGCGTGACGGCCCACATCGAAGTTTCTGGCGGCACCGATGCTTTCCTTCAGGGTGCTGTCCCGGCAATGACGCACGTCCGTGCGGACTCAACTGCTGGTCGCGCGATCGCTTGGCTGCTCGGAGAACTCGACGCCGAGATGAACCACGATCTGCCCGCGTCTCGCCGGGCGACCCAACAGATCGTCGAGCTCCTGTTCGTGCACGTGATCAGAGTGTGGATGACCGACGGTATGACGCTTCCCGCAGGGTGGATCCGCCTGCTCCGAGAACCCTTCCTGCTGCCGGCAGCGCGCCTCATCCACTCTCAGCCGAGGTTTCCCGTGACGGTCAGCGAATTGGCCCGCTCTTGCGGACTCTCACGCACCGTGTTCATCGAACGGTTCCGCGCAAGCGCAGGAGTGCCGCCCGCTGCGTACGTCTTCAACTGGAAGATGAGGCTAGCCACGACTCTGCTGGAGACGACGGACACGCCGATCGACCAAATAGCCCACCAATTGGGCTACTCCTCACCAAGTTCGTTCAACGTCGCTTTCAAACGCTGGGTCGGGTCGACGCCAGGAAAAAAGCGAAAGCTCGCATCTCGACGGTCAGCTACCGACGTTCAAGTCGCGGCACCCTGAAACCCGCAACCGTCTCGCGCCCTTGATGCGGCGCTCACTGGAATTCCCTGGTCTCGCTCAGCGAGATTAACTACGTGGTGACCGGTCGGGCGTAGCGGTTCCGGGAGTGGTGGTGCGGCTGTGCTCCCGGGTGCGGGTCATCCGGGCATCGACCATGATCACCATTCAACCGCCTCACATCGGCGACAAAGCGATGTTCAACGCCCGCATTGGCGTCAACAGCTGGTGGATAGCCAAAGCGCAGTCAGCGCTCGACGGTCGCGTACTCCCGGGACTTGCTTGCGTCGTCTTCAGGGTGTGCCGCCGTGACCGCGTAGAGGAAGCACTGCGGCGCCAGCGTGCGGACATGCACCGTCTCGACGTCCGGTTCGCCGAGCAGTCGCTCGAGGATTGGTTCCAGGTCGGCTTCGTTGGAAACGACGGTGTTGTGGTCGTAGTTCATCGTGTCATCAGCTCGGTAGGTGCGCAGGACTCGCGGGCCGGTAGCCAGTTGTTGGGGCAACTTTGTGACCGAGGTGGGGCCATCGCAGGGTGACGCGTGGATGTAGATCGGCCCGACCTCGGTCCACACCGACGGGTGGTCGAAGGGTGCGAAGGAGACCAACGCGATCTGCTCGCCCTGAACGGCGTAGCGCAAGCAGCAACGAAGCGGTTCCCCCTCGCCGGATGCGGCGAAGGGCAAGAGGAGATTGCCGTGGCCGTCCGCATTGGCGCTGAAGATGTCGTCGAGACGACGCGGTTCGATGGCATGCACGCGCAGAGAGGTCGTGGGGTTCATGCCACCTATCGTGGTCGGCCCGCTCTATCCATGCTGGCGGGTTTCGGACGCCGCATGCCCCGCATGTAGATGGAATGATGGTGATGAGATCTGACCACGGCCGACGCAACCTTGCCAAATCCTTTCGGCCCACCCGGGACCTTGTCATGTGAGTCCTCGGCGAGGTGGAAGACGTTGGGGGAGTGGTCTGGGTGCCGAGATTGTCGTGGGTCTCGCGGACCCCCTCGACGGCCCCGGCGAGAGCGTGACCGGCACGTCCGGATGGATGGCCTTCGAAGGTTGCGTCATCCCCAGATTCGGTATCACGGCAGCAGCAGCCAACTTGCTGACGTGGCTGTTATGCGTCCAGCAATACCTACCCGCGGCCTGACGAGAGGTCGCCCGCCTGCGGCTCAGTTGGCCGCCTCAGCCGGGGGCGCTATGACCTGCTGATCGCGGCGCAGTATCTCCCTGATCCAGATCGGCTTCATGACCGGACGGTTACAGGCAACCGCGATCCCTCTGCGGGTCCTATTGTCGGTATCCCTGGAGGCCGGCGGGGGTGACGATCAAGTGGACGTGGCCGACGACGGCTCCGGCCCAGCTGGGCCAGGCCGTGGTGGGGGCGATGGGGCGTCCGGCGGTGGTGCAGGTGTGCATGGAGTCGCCGGTGACGTAGTAGTTTCTGATTGTGCCGTTGATTTCCGTGTCGGCGCGGGCGATCGCGGTGGTGATCTGGGCGGTACAGATGACTTGCAGGGTGGTGGGGGCGGCGGCCGTCTGACCGGTGACCGGATTGACAGTGATCTGTCCCTTGGGGCTGTTGACGACCAGGGTCTGGTCACCAGCGACCTTTATGGTGCTGGCCCAAGACTCGTAGCTCGACCCGCTGGGGTCGGAGAGGGCGACGCTCCAGGTTGTTTTGCCCGTGCGGGGGTCGAACCCTTCCAGGGACACTGACGCCGCGGTCAGGATGTCCGTCATCTTCGTGCGGTTCAAGGTGACGGTGCTGGTCGCGCTCCACCGGCAGCGGACCGTTGACAGTGCGCTGTCCTCAGTGATGGCTTGGTCGGGGATGCACGCGTTGTCGATGCCCCCGGCCTGCCGCCAGAGGCGCGCTCCGGTCGTCAGGTTGAACCCGACCATTTCGGCGCCCTGCCCGAGATGAACGACGGTGCGACTCGCAGCGTCGGCGGAGGCTTGCCCGACGCTGCCGACGGCGAGGTGCGCAGGGGGAAAGGTCTGAAACCTCCAGCCGTAGTCGGTGCCGTAACCTGGCCCGAAGAGGTCGGAGAGCGGCTCTTTCCACAGCAGGCCGTTACCTACTTGGCGCGCGATCTGCTCGGGCGTGGACGGGTTCTGGATCGAGATCAGACCGTTGTCGCCGATGGGTCGCGAATTGATGGCCGATCGGGCGGGATCAATGCTAATAGTCCCGGTGTGAATGTTCATCCTTAGTCCAGCGCTGCCAGCCGAGGAGGAATCGGCAGTGAAACACACTTGGCCGGCGCATTCCTGCAGGCGATCCACAACGCTGATCTCCAGGAGCTCGTCGTCCTTGAGGATCGGCGTGTCGTCGTCGGTGTTGTACGTGTGGTTGATAAACTCGACGGACACGGTGTTGAGAGTGCCCTTGACGATCTGCTGGAAACCAGGTCGGCCATCGGCTTGATGTCCGTGTCGAAGTTGAGGACCGCGGTGGTCTGACTGCCGTCATCGGAGATCTTGAGGTCACTGGCGCGGCCGAGGACGTTCTCCGGCTCATCAGGGTTGTGACCCCACAGGAGCCGTGGGCTCTTCAGGAAGTTCTTGAAGTTCCAGCTCTCCTGCTCAACGACCTCCCCGTACCGATCGACCTGGTTCGTGCTGATCACGAACGTGACGCTCTTGGCGTCTTCGTTTACGGAGTAGGCCTTGGAGTTGACGAGCTTGCGCCGGAGCTTCTTCATCGGGTTGGTCCTAGCCGATACCCGAGATCTTCGCGCTGTGGACGATGCTTGGGGTGGTGCCGGAGACGGTCTCCACGATGCGGAGCTTGCTGGCGACGTTCGATACCACCAGGCGCTGGCTGCCGGCTGCTGTGGCAGCAGTGAAAGCTGCGCTGGGTACGTCGTTCCAGACGGTGCCGTCGACGCTGTCTTGGAACTTGACGGTCAGGCTTGGTGAGGTACCTGAAAACTGATTCGACGTTCAGCACGGCGACGAAGCCGCCGAAGTTGCCGGTATTGACTGAGGAGCTAGTTGCTGTAGCCGTTATGGCCGTACCTGGTGCGACGATTGTTGTGTTGGGGGTTCCTGGTTTGAGCATGATGGTCCTTGTTTAAATCTTCTGAATCCTACTGTAGAGCATCTTTGACGTGCAGGCAATAGTCCAACCGAGCTAAGCGTTCTTTTTAAAAAGACCATTTCGTGGTCATAAGAAAGATTACGACACCGAAAGAGTGAAACTTCGAATACCCGCCGTCTGACAGAAACAATTGAAGGCCCTGCGGCGATATACCTAGTGACACATTCGAACCTAGAGAAAGGAGAGCCGCATCATGGATACATGGACCAAGATCTACTACGCAATCGCTATCGCCTACTACGTAATCTACATTCTGAACACCGTACTTCAGTTTATCGGATGAGGGTGACGGGGTGAGAGCTACTGTCCTGGGGGAGGTTGGGGACGCCCAGCCTCCGACGGGACATTTACGCTCGAACAGGAAGTAGAACGCATCGGCAGTTGACGTGGAGTGGACAGCTCGGCACGTCGTCATAGTTCATGGCCATGGCCTGACCACCTGCCTCTAGCGTGTCGCCCTTGTCGAAGAAGTTGTCGTCTAGACCGACGATCGTGTGATCTAGGTCGTCGCAGAACGGGCAGACGTGTTCATCCTCCGCGGTAAACCACTCCTTGCCCTCAACGACTCCGCTCTGCTTCCAAGCCTGGATGTCACCGTAGCCCTGTGACCTGCTGACTTCGGTCCTGGCGATGCGGTCAGCGCGCATGGTGCTGGCGCTGCCCATGACGTTCTCGACCATTCCGCGCAGCTCGTAGGAGCTCTTACCGTCGACGACACTCTGGCTCAGGGCAGCCCGGAGCTGCTTCTCGGTTTCGTAGGTGACGTCCTTGGCAATCTTGATGCTGCGGTTCTGGAAGTACTCGACGATGGCTGGCGTGAACGGGTCGAACTGGCTCGCCTCGAGGCCGACGCCCTGGATCGCGTCCTGGCCGGCCTGGAGCAGTGTGGCGTGCACAACTGGCTGGATGGCCGTCTTGAAGCTCCCGGCGGCCTCAGCCCAGTCGAGGAGGTCCTGGAGCCAGTCCTTGCGGGTGTAGTTCTTCGTACCGATGCGTGTCGTGTCCAGGTGAGCGAGGATCTCGGCCTTCTGCTGGTTGAACTGGGCTGCCATCACGCTGACCATCTGAGCCTCGAACTGAGCGGCCGCTTGGTCGTACCTGGCCTTCTTATCGTTGCCCTGAGCTATGCGAGCGGCGGCCTGTTCCTTAGGCGTCAGCTCCTTCGTTGTGACCTGATTGGCTGCCTTCTCTTCTTCATGGCGGTAGTTGCCGTCCTCGTCGATCCAGAGGTCAGGGCTGTCGTGCCGGCCGCCGCATGGGATGGGCTGTCGATCCTCTTGCTTCGTGACCTCACCGGACGCATTGCAGCGGTAGCATTCGTAGCCGGTCTCGTCGTGCTCACCTTTTCCGGCGCAGCATCTACAGGTCGTCAGGTCGTTTTTTTAACCCCGACATGGGACTTCTTCGGTGTGTCAGAGGCTGGAGGAGCGCTTACAGGAGGCGATGCCAGCGGTGGCCGGGCTGTCCCATCGGCAATCGACGCCAGAGGAGCGTTCGTGTTCGACATGTACAGCGTCTCGCCAAGGCCGTCGGGGAGCGCCCCCATCCCGTACTTGGCACGGCCCTCGTTGATGGTCATGATCTTGCCGACGCTTTCGGTGACGGTCTTGAGCTTGGCGTCCTGGTCCTCGGGGACGGGGTTCACGAAGTCGAGCTCAAGGGTGGGGTCGTAGACCTTGACCAGGGTGACGTTGAGCTGGCGGACGAACTGGCGGATGCGTGGGACCACATTGGTGATGCCGTTCATGTAGATGCCAGCGTCCAGGTTGGCTCGGTTCACGTTCTCTACCTGGCCAAGCATGCCGGGGGACAGGCGCCACATCGACAAGATCTCCTTCATGGAGAACTCGCGGCTGGCCAGGAAGTCGAGGTCAGTCGGGCTGAGCATGTACGGCTTGGCGTCACCGCCCTCGATCAGCAGCGGCTTGTGGGCGTTCTCGGTGCCGGTGTGCTCGTCCACGAACTGCTGCTTCCAGCGGTTGTAAGCATCATCAGATAGGGGGTCGTTGGTGCTGAAGATCAAGCTTGGTCGGGCACCGTTGTCGAACACGCCGCGGTTCCACTGCTTCATCTGCTCATCGGTGTCGATGGCCAGGGCGCCGGCCTTGACGATCGACCGGCCGAAGAACGGGTTGGCTGGATCGGGGTTGAGATCACGGATGAAGGCAGGCAGCGGGTACTCGTGACCGGAGTATTTGACCGTGCTGCCGGTGTAGGTCGTGCCCAACTTGAACTGGACCAGATGAGCCGGGAAGATCTCGAGGGCGAGGGGGAGCTTGCCCTTGGCTGGCACGAAGTCAGCCGCACCCCGATCGAGCATGTGGATGTAGCTCTCGCCGACGAAGTTCATGTACGTGAAGTGCAGGTGGCGCATCTGCTCGCCTGTGTGGACGTTGTTCGGGTTGTCCAGCAGGTCGAGGATCTCGTGCTCCTTGACCTCTTCGCGGTCGCCGTCCTTCTTGATCTTGTAGAGCTTGAGCTCAACGGCGGCTGTGGGGTCGACGATGGCGCTGTTGGCGGCGAAGCACCAGCCAAGGTTCGCGGCCAGCTGGTCTTGCTTGGTCGAGTAGCTGTTGAGTCGGCCTGAACCACCGAGGCCCGCGAAGCCATCGTCCAGCGGGTGAACCACCCCGGCATGTCCGGACACCTACGGGTTTGAGAGCGCAGCGGTTTGCTGGGCTCTGATTTGAGCGTAGTGGGCCTGCTCGAGTTCGACCGGTGGGAGGTCGCCGTTGTGCTCGTACAGGCGGCGGTGGTTGAACCAGTCGACCCATTCCAGGGTGGCGACTTCGACCTGCTCGACGGTCCGCCACGGGCCGCGGGGCTTGATCAGCTCGGTCTTGTAGAGCCCGTTGATCGTCTCGGCCAGAGCATTGTCGAAACTGTCCCCGGTGCGACCAACGGAGGCGTCGATGCCGGCGTCGGCCAGCCGCTCGGTGAACGCCACAGACGTATATTGAGATCCGCGGTCGTTGTGGTGAATCAGCCCCGAAAGGTCCTGCACCCCTTCACGTTGCCGGGTCCAGATCGCGTGCTCGATGGCGTCCAGGACGAGTTGCGCGGTCATCGTGGTCGCCGATCGCCACCCCACGATCCGACGGGAGTAGGCATCGATCACGAACGCCACGTACACCCACCCGGACCACGTCGAAACATACGTGAAGTCGGCCACCCATAGGCGATCTGGCGCCTCCGGGTCGAAATGACGATCCACCAGATCACTGGCCCGTTGCGCTTGCGGGTCGGCGATAGTGGTGCGTTTGACCTTGCCCCGACGAGCCCCGACCAGACCGAGCCGGCGCATCAGCCGCTCCACCGTGCACCGGGCCACCGCGGTGCCCTCCCGGTTCAGCGTCAACCACACCTTCCGCGCCCCGTAGACGCCGTAGTTCTCCGCATGCACCGCACTGACCTGCGCGGACAGCGCCTCGTCCCGGACAGCGCGGGCGGAGGGCTGCTGGTGGGTGCGGTCGTAGTAGGTGGACGACGCGATCTTGCAGCCGTGCTCGGTGAGCACCCGGCAGATCGTCCCGACGCCGTATTCCGCCTTGTGCTGATCGATGTAGCTGATGATCACTTCTGTCGGCGGTCGAGCTCCGCCGCGAAAAAAGTTGACGCCGACTTCAATATCTCGTTGGCCCGCTTCAACTCTCGGTTCTCCGCCCGCAACTTCCGCAGCTCCTCCGCCGCCTCGGAGGACACCCCCGGCCGTTTGCCGGCATCGACCTCGGCGCGGCGGACCCAGTTCTGCACCGTCTGCGCAGTCCCGATCCCCAACTTCGCCGCGACCGACTCCACCGCCGCCCACTCCGACCCATGATCGGACCGGATCTCCGCCACCATCCGCACCGCCCGGTCCTTCAACTCGGCCGGGTACCGCTTCGACGTACTCGCCATGACTCCATCTTTCCTAACAAGAGGAGTGTCCGGACATGCCGGGGTGGTTCAAACCTGCGGCAATGTCGTCCTGAACGATTGGGTTGCTCATTAGAATAAGATCCAGTTGGTGCCGTTGGAGTAGAGCCGGTAGTAGCCGTAGGCGGTGTTGATGACTTTGGTAGAGGCTCCGTTGATCGTCTGAGATGAGGTCGTGCCAATCGTGATGTTGTTCGTGTTGGCTGAACCAGTCTCGTCGATGATGATGTACACCTGACCCGAGACTGACACCGCGGTCGGAAGGGTCACCGTTCGTGCTGCCGTCAGGGTCGCGTAGGCGACGAGGTAGTCGGTCACAAGCACCGTATAGGCGAGGTCGAAAACGGCCGTACGTTTGACGATCTGACCCCCGCCCAGAACGATCTGGCCGGTGGCGACGCTCTGCAGGATGAGCTGACCCGAACCCTTACCGTCGATGGACATTGCCTCGTTCGTCCCGGACGATCTGGAGGTAAGGGCTATGCCGCCGCCTGCAGCTGCACCCTTGACGTTCAAGCCAGTAGCCACCGACGTCGTAGATGCGTCGATGTTGAGAGTTGGGTTGGTGGTGCTGGCGTGTCCCCGGTGGATGAGGCCGAGTTGATTTAGAGTCCTGTTGCCCCAGGTGAGGGGCAGGAAGGACATGATCGGGATGGCTGGTAGGAAGCGTCATTCGGCGGAGGACATTGTTCGCAAGCTGCGCCGGGCGGATGAGTTGACCGCTGCGGGGAGGACGATGGAAGAGGTCGCCGCGGAGCTGGAGGTGTCGGCGCCGACGTTGTACAACTGGCGCCGGCAGTACGGCGGGTTGGACGGCGACTCCGCGAAAGAACTCAAGGACCTCCGAGAACAGAACAGCCGACTGAAGCGGCTGCTGGCCGAAGCGGAGCTGGAGAAGGACGCCTTGCGGGAGGTGGCCAAGGGAAAATTCTGAGCCCGGCAGTGGCACGCCGCGCGGTGGACATGCTCATCGACACAATGAAGCTGTCACAGCGGTTGGCGTGCAAAGCTGTTGGGCTCAACCGGTCCACCTACCAGCGCCGCCCGATCGCCCAAACCCCCGCGGACCCGGACGCTGACCTGCGGGCCTGGCTGCGCCGCTACGCCACCGGGCACCCGCTGCACGGGTTCCGGCGAGCCTGGGCTGCGTTGCGGCACGACGAGGGCCGGCAGGTGAACAAGAAAAAGGTCCACCGCCTCTGGATGGACGAAGGACTGCAGGTGAGGATCTACCACCCCCGCAAACGCGTCGGCATCAACAGCGTCCCGCAGATCGCGGCGGACGCGCCGAAGGTGGTGTGGGCCATCGACTTCCAATACGACTCGACCGTCGACGGGAAGGCCATCAAGATCGCGTCGATGATCGACGAACACACCCGGCAGTCGATGCTGCACATCGTCGAGCGGTCGATCACCGCCGACCGCCTGGTCACACACCTGCAGCAGGCGTTCGACGAGTGCGGCGGCCCACCCCGGGTGCTGCGGATGGACAACGGCCCCGAGTTCATCTCCGATGCACTGCAGGACTTTTGCCGCAACAAGGTCGGCCTGATCTACATCCCGCCCGGCACGCCCTGGAACAACGGGCACATCGAATCGTTCAACAACCGACTCCGAAGGGAATGCCTGAACCGCAACCACTGGACGAACCTCCGAGAAGCCCGAGTGGTCATCGGCGACTTCAAGGAAGACCACAACCATCGGCACCGCCACTCGGCGCTGGGCTACCTCACACCCGCCGAGTACGGTGCCCAGTGCACCCACACCCACCAAACGGTGGGCTGTGAGATCGAACCATCAACCCCAAGGCTCTAGCACTGCCCGGCCTACAAAACGGGGACCTGCCAGTCCCACTGACCTGCCTTGATCGAGTCGATCAGAGCGTCATACGCGGGTCGCTTAACTCCATCTTTCCACGCCGTCGTGTCATTATCGCAGTACTCTGCGACGATCTCCCAGCCGCGCAACCTGCAGTATTCCTGGCAGTCCTCTAGCTGGCGTTCGACTCCCAGTCCCGTTTGGCGGGGATCTTGCGACAGACGAGTATAGATTGCGGCTCTCATGATTCGTCCGGAACGGTGTTAAGGTAGGCGAATTCACCAAAAAACTCAGTCGCCGCATGATTGTAAGCGCGAGCGGCCTCATCCTTGGAGCCGAAACACCCCAGGCTCATCTGCCTCTTGTTGGGCGTTATGTAAGCCCGCCATCTCGACTTATAGGCACACACACCTTTGTATCCGGACTTGTTCCGCCTTGTCGGCCGGATGTTTTGGTTGTTTTGGCGCTGTGTGCAAACTCGCAGATTTGAACGACGGTTGTCGAGTCGGTTGTGATTTATGTGATCAACATGATCCTGAACGCTGGTGACCGCCATTATCAGACGGTGCATCCTGAGTTGTTTGACTAGACGACGGTGCGTGATCGGCTCAAACCCCAAATGAAGGGTCGTCGCTGCACTTCCCTCGGTGCTGAGGTGCCACGTGTACTTGTTGATTAGTTCGAAGTCGCGGTCATCGATGATGACGTACTTCCCGGTCGCGGCATTGCCGCCGAGATGGATCTTTTTCATGTGTCTTGCTTGCCTGCTTAACTGCCTCTCATTATCGCACGATCGACAAAATGGTACAATTGTTCGAGACCGCCCCGAGCTTGCCTGCTTCGGGCGGTCGTTCTGGTTCAGGAACTTGTCTTCGCAGGTCACAACAGGGGCCACGAGCTTCCTCCAACGCGGGGATTGACTAGTCCTCGGTCGGCACCGTGGTGGCGGCGGCGTTCGCGGCGGTGTTGTACAAGATCGTCACGGGCGGTTCGGTGGTGTCGGGGTTGACGAGTCTGATCAATTCCGCGCTGCACACGTCGCTGTGATCGCGGCCCGGTCCCGGTCGGGCGGTGGCCGGCCGGATGCGGTCTTGAGGCAGCGGGGCAGTGTGACCGTGGAGGCGGCGCTGGTGCTGGCGGTGCTGATGGTCGTGGTGGGGGCCGGTCTGGCCGGGATCGGGTGCGTGATTGCGCAGTTGCGGTGTGCCGATGCGGCGCGGGAGGCGGCTCGGCTGGTGGGTCGGGGTGATGCCGATGCCGCGGTGGCGGCGGTGGCCGCGATCGCTCCGTCGGGGGCCGTGCTCAGTGTGCGGGTGGGTGGGGATCTGGTGACGGCCACGGTGGTGGCGGGGGCGGTGAGTGGGCTGTTGCCGGGGGTGTCGGTGCGGGCCAGTGCGAGCGCGGCGCGGGAGGAGGGGGTCACGGGTGGGTGAGGATCGGGATGCGGGGGTGGCCACGGTGTTCGTCGCCTTGGTGGTGGGTGTGCTGTTGGTCGTGGCCGGGTTGGGGATTCGGTTGGGTGGGGTGGTGATCGCGCGGGAGCGGGCGGAGACGGCGGCGGATCTGGGGGCGTTGGCCGGGGCGGCGCGGGCGCTGTGGGGTCAGGGGGTGGCGTGTGCGCGGGCGGGGTCGGTGGTGTCGGGCAATGGTGGGTTGATGGTGTCGTGTGTGGTGCAGGGTTTTGATGTGCTGGTGGAGGCGCGGGTGGGTACGTGGGGTGGTTCGGCCTCCGGTCGGGCTCGGGCTGGGCCGGTGGAGACGGGGTGAATCGATACCGACCGCATTGCCCTCACAGCGCGGCGTCACGCCGTGAGGGCTACCGGCGTCCGGGCGGCCATCGCTTGCACGACCAGATCGAGCACGACCACCGCACCGGCTTTGTCCAGCGGCTGGTTCCCGTTGCCGCACTTGGGGGATTGCACACACGACGGGCAGCCGGCGGCGCAGGGGCACAATCGCACGGCCTCGCGGACGGCGGTGAGCCACTGCCCGAGCACAGCATGCCCGCGGTCGGCGAAGCCCGCGCCGCCCGGGAAACCGTCGTAGACGATGACGGTGGGTTCGCCGGTGTCGGGGTGCAGGTTCGTGGACAGGCCGCCGATGTCCCACCGGTCGCAACCTGCGAACAGCGGCAGCAGGCCGATCGCGGCGTGCTCGGCGGCGTGCAACGACCCGGGGATGTCCCGGTCGAGAAGACCGGCCCCGCACAGGGTGTCGTGGTCGATCGTGTACCAGACGGCCCGGGTGTGCAGGGTGTGCTCGGGCATGTCGAGCCCGATCATGTCGATCATCTCGCCACCCGGGCGCCGGCGCAGGTAGCCCACGACCTGCTCCGTCACACAAACCTTGCCCAGGCCGACCCGGATGCCCGTCGGGTAGGTGTCGGTCACCTGGGTCTCGGTTATCTCGACGGTCGAGACGGACCGGGCGATCGTCGTCCATTCCGGGCGGTCGAGATGGACCAGGGCCACACCCGATTCCAGATCGAGGTCGAGCACCGAATACGTCTGGCCGCGATGCAGGTGCACTGCTCCTGGATGTACGGCGGCCGGCGCCCGTGCCTCGTCGACCGTGCCGAGCAGGCGGCCGGAGTCCTCCTCGACGATGGCGATCTGACCGCCGCCCGACCCGCGCAGGTCGACCTGGTCGGCCGGATGCCGGGTCTCGTGGTGGAACCAGCCGGAAGGCCTGGCCCGCAACACCTTCTGCCGCACCAGGTCCGCGATCACCGACGTCGTCGATTCCCCGAACAGTTCGAGGTCGTCGTCGGTCAGGCGATGCTCGGCCGCGGCGCAGGCCAAGTGCGGACCCAGGATGTGCGGATTGCCGGGGTCGATCACCGGGGCTTCCACCGGCTTGCCGAACACGGCCTCCGGGTGGTGCACCAGGTAGGAGTCCAACGGGTCCTCGCGCGCCACGAAGACCACCAGCGCCCGTTGGTCGCCGCGCCCGGCTCGCCCGGCCTGCTGCCAGACCGACGCCAGCGTCCCGGGATATCCGGCCAGCAGGGCGGCATCGAGCCCCGCGATGTCGACGCCGAGTTCCAACGCGTTGGTGGTGGCGACACCGAGCAGGGCGCCGCTGCCCAACGCGCGCTCCAGTTCCCGCCGCTCCTCCGGGAGATACCCGCCCCGGTACGCGGCCACCCGGTCGACCAGATCCGGGTCGGTGTCGCCGAGGCGCCGGCGGGCCGTCATGGCGGTCTGCTCGGCCCCGTGCCGGGACCGGACGAAGGTCAGAGTCCGCGCGCCGGCCGAGACCAGGTCGGCCATCATCCGGGCCGCCTCATTCGGCGCGGACCGCCGCACCGGCGCGCCGTTCTCGCCCTCGACATCCACCATGACCGGGGGTTCCCACAGGACGAAGTCGGCGCCGGACCGGGGTGCGCTGTCCACGGTCACCGCGGCGGCGTCGGACCCGATCAGACGACGGGCAGCGACCGCCGGATCGGCGACCGTGGCCGACGCCAGCAGGAATACCGGATCGGCCCCGTACATCCGGGCCAGCCGCCGCAGCCGCCGGATCACCAGGGCGACGTGGGAACCGAAGACGCCGCGGTAGGCGTGACACTCGTCGATCACCACGTACTTCAGGTTCCGCAGCACCCGGGCCCACCGGGCGTGGGCCGGGAGCACACCCCGGTGCAGCATGTCGGGATTGGTCAGGATCAGCCGGGCGTGGGACCGGACCCAGTCCCGCTCCTCCATCGGGGTGTCGCCGTCGAACAGTGCGGGCCGGACCCCGAGCAGGCCGAGCGACTCGATCGAGGCCAGTTGGTCAACGGCGAGGGCCTTGGTCGGGGAGAAGTACAACGCGCAGGCCGTCGGGTCGGCCATGAGATCGGCCAGTACGGGCAGCTGGTAGCCGAGGGACTTGCCGGAGGCGGTGCCGGTGGAGACGATGACGTGCCGGCCCCCGTGGGCGAGCTCGGCGGTGTCGGCCTGGTGCTGCCAGGGTGCGTGAATGCCCTTGCGGGCCAGCGCGGTGCGAACCAGATCGGGCGTCCAGTCCGGCCACGGGGCCGTCCGGCCCTCCTGGCGCGGCAGCCGCTCGACGTGCGTGACGGCCGACGGGTCGCCCCCCCGGCGCAGCACGGCGAGCAGGTCGTCGCTGCGGCGGTCGAGGGCGGTCACCGGATCATTCTCCCGCTCCGGGCCGGCATTGCCGGCCAGCCACACGCGATCAGCTGGTCGGCGCGCTCGAACTGGTGGTCGATGTCGACGTGGTGGTCGACGTCGACGTGGACGTCGGTGTCGAGGTGGGTGTGGTCGGCGTCGACGGGGCGCTCTTGGGCGCGTACTTCGACGTGAAGGTCACGCTGGTGCTGGTGGCTTTGCCGGCGGAGTTGACCACGGTGAGGGTGAACCGGTGGCTCTTCTTCGAGCAGTCGTAGGTCATCGGGTAGCCGCCGCTCTGCGTCGGCACCGAGGCGGTCGGGTCCTTCTGGGCGTCCTTGGTGTCGACGCCGATCCAGGCCTGGGTGGCGCCCGTGGTCTGCCACGCCATCGACAGGCTGACCGTCGAGGACTTGTCGGCGCAGTCGATGTCGCCCGCCGGCACGGTGGTGGACCCGAACGCGTTGATCACCGCGGGATCGGCCGCGGCGCTGGTCGTCGGGCTGGTCGAGGTGCTCGACGGGCTGGTCGTCGGGGACGAGTGCGTGGTCGACGAGCGGGTGGCGGCCGAGGTGGCCCGGGAGGCGGATGCTTTGCTCGACGGCTTCGTGGGGGCCTTGCTGCCCGCCGGGCGGCTGGACGAGGAGCTACCCGGGTTCGGCTGGGCCGTGTTCGACGATGTCCGGCCCACCGCGTAGTAGATGCCGCCGGCGATGAGCAGCAGGGCCAGCACGGCGGCCAGGATGATCCAGACCCGCTTGTCGGACTTGGGTGGTGGCGCGGTGGTTCGGAACGGTGGGACAGGCGGGATCGTCGACGGCACCGGGACGACCGGCGGGACACCACCCGGCGGGACCGACCCGGCCCCGGTCCGATCGGCATTGACCTCGCTGGCCCACGCACCCCACTGCCCGCCGGTCTGCGCGGCCGGCGCCGGCATCGCCCCGGTGGGCGGGAGAGCGCCGGTGCCGTTCGGCGACATCGCGGCCGCGCCGCCCACCATCCCGGCGGCCGCCGCGGCGCCACCCACCAGGCCGGACGCGGCCGCTCCACCCACCAGGCCGGCCGCTCCGGCTGCGCCGCCTCCCCCGACGGCCCCGAACGTCTGGGTCGGGGAGTAGGCCATCGGCGGCGGCGCGATCGGGAACTCCGTGACGGGCAGGCCCAACTCCCGCTGGACCGCCTGCAAGGCACCGCCGACGGCCCGGGCGTCGGCCGGACGGGCTTCGGGGGTCTTCGACAGCCCGGCGGCCAGCAACCGTTCCAGTGACGGCGGCACATCCGCCCGGCCGGTGGTCGGGGCCGGCTGGTTCATCACCATGTTGACCAGCGCCACCAACGCGGTGGAGCTGGGAGCGTTGAACGGTGTGTGCCCGGCAACGAGCGTGTACAGGGTGGAACACAGGCTGTAGACGTCGGTCGACACCGACGAGCCCTGTCCGGCCAGCGCCTCCGGTGCGGCGTGGTTGATGGTGAACGACGAGGCGGTGACCGTCGACAGGCGCTGGTCATCGACCGAGGAGATCCCGAAGTCGGCCAGCTCGGGTTCGCCGAAATCGGAGATCAGGATGTTTTCCGGCTTGATGTCGCGGTGCAGGACCCCGGCGCTGTGCGCGTACTGCAGGGCGGCCGAGATCTTCACACCGATCCGCAGCACGTCGGCCACCGGCAGGGGACCGGACGCCCTGAGTCGCTCCGACAGTGACCCGCCGGAGCACAACTGCATGGCCAGGTACGGCGATCCGTCGTCGGCGAAACCGGAGTCGTAGAGGGTCACGATGTTCGGGTGGGTGCCGACCCGGCCGTTGGTCGCGCACTCCCGGCGGAAGCGTTCCTTCGCGTCGGCCCCGGCCATGTGCACGCCCAGGACCTTCAGCGCCACCTCACGCTGGACGGAGTCCTGAACCGCCCGGTACACCGTCGAGAACCCACCCCGTCCGAGCACAGTCAGATCGCGGTAGCCGGGGATCTCCATATCGGTTCGCTTCGGTCCTTGTCGTCTCGGCGCCGGACCTCGTCCTGGCGCATCCTGCCCCAGCGTGTCATCTCGACCCGCCAGTTGCCATCGAACGACCTGTCATCCGCTGGTGGCTCCTGCGGTCAGGACGCGGTACGGACGCCCCGGGTGCTCCTTGTGACGGCCATCACCTGAATCGAAACAGGCAACCGGTGGACGGGGCCTGTCGTGACCGGTGTCATACCCGCTGCCCTACAGTGATCACACTCACGCCGGGCCCGGGTCCGGCGCGATTGTTTGTCTGGACCAGCGCCGGTCGACTTCCGAAGTTGTCGGTGCCGAGCTAACTGCGCATCGCGCAATGGATCAGGAGCCGCATGAAGAACCTCACGTTGGCCGCCGACAGTGCCTCCACCCTGTCGCTGACCGGCAGTGACCGCACGATTGTGATTGCGGTTGGACTGGTCGCGGTCATTGCTCTCGTCATCTCCTTCGTACTGCGGCTCGGTGTGCTGGCCGCGGGCAAGGGCAGCCCGAAGATGCAGGAGATCTCCGCCGCCGTCCAGGAAGGCGCCGCGGCCTACCTCGGCCGACAGTTCAAGACGCTCAGCGTCTTCGTGGTCATCGTCTTCCTGCTGCTGTTCGTCCTGCCGGCCGACTCCACCGGAGAGCGCATCGGCCGGAGCGTGTTCTTCCTGATCGGCGCCGGGTTCTCCGCGGCCATCGGGTACACCGGCATGTGGCTGGCCACCAGGGCGAACGTCCGGGTGGCGGCCGCCGCGAACGGTGAGGGCCGGGAACGGGCCATGCAGATCGCCTTCCGCACCGGTGGAAGCGTCGGACTGGCCACTACCGGACTCGGCCTCCTCGGCGCGGCCGTGGTCGTGCTGTCCTACGTCGACCAGGCGCCGAAGGTGTTGGAGGGCTTCGGCTTCGGCGCCGCCATGCTGGCCATGTTCATGCGGGTCGGCGGCGGCATCTTCACCAAAGCGGCCGACGTCGGCGCCGACCTGGTCGGCAAGGTCGAACAGGGCATCCCCGAGGACGACCCGCGCAACGCCGCCACCATCGCCGACAACGTCGGCGACAACGTGGGCGACTGCGCCGGCATGGCCGCGGACCTGTTCGAGTCCTACGCGGTCACCCTGGTCGCCTCGCTGATCCTGGGCAGTGCCGCGTTCGGTGCCAAGGGCCTGGTCTTCCCGCTGATCGTCCCGGCCATCGGGGTCCTCACCGCGATCATCGGCGTCTACATCACCCGGGCGCGGGCCACCGAGAGCGGGCTGGCCACCATCAACCGCTCGTTCTACATCTCGGCCGCCATCTCGGCCGTGCTGTGCGCGGTCGCCGCCCTGGTCTACCTGCCGAAGAACTTCAACGACCTGGGCGTGGCGGCCGTCGCGGGGCTGCCCGGCAACCCGGCCGTCATCGCCATCGTCGCCGTCATCATCGGCATCGTCCTCGCGGTGGTCATCCTGTGGCTGACCGGTTACTTCACCGATACCAACACCAAGCCGACGAAGGACGTGGCCAAGAGTTCCCTGACCGGTGCGGCCACGGTCATCCTGGCCGGCATCTCGGTCGGTTTCGAGTCGGCGGTCTACACGGCCCTGGTGATCGCGGCCGCCGTGTACGGCGCGTTCCTGCTGTCCGGGTCGCTGACTGTGGCGCTGTTCATGATCGCGCTGGCCGGCTGCGGCCTGCTCACCACGGTCGGCGTCATCGTCGCCATGGACACCTTCGGTCCGATCTCGGACAACGCCCAGGGCGTGGCCGAGATGTCGGGCGAGGTGTCCGAGGAGGGGGCCAAGATCCTCACCGACCTGGATGCCGTCGGCAACACCACGAAGGCGATCACCAAGGGCATCGCGATCGCCACGGCCGTGCTGGCCGCCACCGCGCTGTTCGGGTCGTACTCCAACGCGATCGACACCGCGGTGGCCAAGGCGGGCAGCGTGGCGGTCAACGGGCTTCGGACGTTCACCAACACCGTCGTGTCGCCCGGAACGCTGGTCGGAATGCTGATCGGTGCGGCCGTGGTGTTCATGTTCTCCGGCCTGGCCGTCAACGCGGTGTCCCGCGCGGCCGGCGCCGTCGTGCGCGAGGTCCGGCGGCAGTTCCGGGAGATCCCCGGGATCATGGAGGGCACGAACAAGCCGGAGTACGGCAAGGTCGTGGACATCGTCACCCGCGATTCCCTGCGCGAGTTGGCCACCCCGGGCCTGCTGGCCGTGTTCGCGCCGATCGCTGTCGGATTCGGTCTCGGCGTCGGCCCCCTGGCCGGTTACCTCGCGGGCACCATCGCCACCGGCACCCTGATGGCCGTTTTCCTGGCCAACTCCGGTGGCTCCTGGGACAACGCGAAGAAGCTGGTCGAGGACGGGATCTACGGCGGCAAGGGTTCGCCGGCCCACGAGGCCACCGTCATCGGCGACACCGTCGGCGACCCGTTCAAGGACACTGCCGGCCCGGCCATCAACCCGTTGATCAAGGTGATGAACCTGGTATCGGTGCTCATCGCACCGGCGATCGTGTCGCTGACCATCGGCGACAGCTCCAACACGGCCCTCCGCATCGCCATCGCCATCGTGGCCGTGGTCGTCATCGCTGGGGCGATCCTGATCGCCAAGCGGCGGGCCTCGGTGCTGCAGGACTGATCCGACCAGCCCCGGGCGGGCCGTCCCACATCGGTTGAAGGACCGGTGGGGACGGCCCGTTCCGTCTGTTGCCGTCCGGGCGTCCCGTTTCGGTGCGCACCTCGGGGCCGGACGCAAAGTACGTCAAACGCCTGCGCCGTCGCGAGGGTGGTTGATACGTTCGGTCGGTCTTGATGGCTGATCGAAATGGAGTACTCAATGAAGCGCACCAGTTGGCTGGCGGCGATCCTCGGGGCGGGTCTGCTCCTCGCCGGATGCAGTTCCACCGGTGGGACCGCCACCGCGAACACCTCGTCGGCGAGCTCGGCCGCCGCAAGCAGTGCCGCCGCCCCGTCGTCCGGTGCCGCCCCGTCGTCGAGCGCCGAGGCGCCGTCGAGTGCGCCGGCTTCGAGCGCCGCCGCCTCCTCCGGCGCCCCGGCCTCCGGGTCGGCCGAGACCTCTGGGTCGTCGAGCGCGTCCGAGGCGACGACAGCGCCCACCACCACCGTCGGCGACAACTCCAGTTCCCTCGACGCGCAGACCTCCGCGTGGTTCAGCGCGTTCTGTACCGGGTTCACCCCGGTCGTCGATCTCACGAGCGACCCGTCGTCGTTGGCGAGTTCGGCGACCGATCTGGCGAAGGCACAGAAGGCGCTGGTCGACTTCTACAGCAAGCTCGGCTCGGCGTTCACCGACACCGCAGACAAGCTGAAGGGGCTGCCCGCCCCCACCTTCAACGGCGGTCCGGAGTTCGCGTCGAAGGTCGTGATCGCTCTGACCAAGGCTGGACCGGCATTCACGACCGAGGCCAAGAAATTGGCCGCGATCGACGTCTCGAAGGATCCCAGCGCCTTGTCGTCAGCCCTCACCGGCTTGTCGGGGAGCATGACGACGGCTTTGCAGCCGCTGCAGGACCTCAGCTCCCTGAAGTTGACCCCGCAGACCCTGGCTGGATTCGAGGCCATCCCGGCCTGTGCCGCGTTGAAGGCCAAGACCGGTAACTGATCCCTCTCCGGCCCGACGACGGCCGGCGTCGTCCTGGTGACGACGCCGGCCGTTTCGGCGTCCGGCGGTCCGCACCGGTGGGTATCGTCTCCTCGTCGGCCCCCCACCAAGGGAGTCGGCGAACGCGGCGCTGCCGTGCTGACGGGGACAGCCGCTGAAGGGGAAACAACGTGCGCAGAATGCAGATCACCATCGCGGCGGCGCTCGGCGTGGCCCTGCTGATCACTGGGTGCACGTCGACCGGCGGAACGCCCTCGCCCGGCACCAGCTCCGTCTCGTCGCCGGCCGGCTCGACCGTTGGCCGGTCGACGGCCGCGTCGCCCAGCTCGCAGGTCTCGTCCAATCCGGCCCCGGGCACGACCTCCAGCGCGCCGGGGTCCCGGTTGGCCGGTTCCAGCGCGGGGTCCTCGGCGGCGACCGGCTCGAGTGCGGCCGGCAGCGGCACGTCGAGTTCGGGCCGCGGCTCGTCCGGCCTTGACGCACAGAGCACCAGGTGGTTCGACACCCTCTGCACCGGGTTCCTGCCCCTGGCCGACCTGAGCAAGCTGGGTGACACGGTCAGCGCCGCCAAGGACCTCAAGACGGCTCAGCAGGAGGTGGTGACGCTGTTCTCCCGGGCCGGTGCCTCGTTCACCGACACCGCCAAGTCGCTGGCCGGGCTCCCGGCGCCCACCATCCAGGGTGGCGCCCAGGTCGCCGCCAAGGTCCAGCCGGTCCTGGTCAAGCTCGGCTCCACGTTGACCGCGGCGGCCAGAGAGGTGGCCGCCGTCGATGTCACCACGAACCCCACCGAGCTCCAGACGGTGCTGACCGACACGGCCACCCAGATCAGCACGATGAGTTCCGCCGTCAACCTGGACAGCGTGACGGCCTCGCCTCAGGCGCAGACGGCGATCGAAGCCATTCCGTCGTGCCAGAAGCTCAGCCAGCTCGGGACCTGACGGCCGCTGCTGCCGGCGGCCCGCGCTCTGCCGGCTCGGCTGGGTGAAGGCGCCGCGCGCCGGCCGGTCCGACGTCGACGCCGAGTGGCGCGACCCCGCGGTCCGGACGGCTAACGTGACACCCTGTGTCCCAGCTCTCGTTCTTCTCCGCCGACCTCACGCCGCCGCGCGTAGAGGATCTCGGCGGGTTGTTGGCCGGTCACGGCCAGATCTCCGCCGGGCCGGACGGGGCGCGTCTGTCCATCCTGCTGGGCCAGGAATGGCGGGCGAAGGCGCTGGTCCGCGAGTTCCGGGTGCGTGACGTGAGCGCCGAGGTGCTGCCGGCGGCCGAGGCCCTCTCGGGAGGTCTGCTCGATCCGGCCGAGGACGGAACCGACGGCGGGGTGCTGCTGCGGAGCGAACGATCGTCGGCCCTCACCGAGCTGGCCCGGGCCTGGACGCGCGGAGCGGTGAAGTCGGTGCCGCCCGGTCTGAGCGCCGGCGCCGGTCTGCTGCGCTGCTGGACCCTGGCCGCCGGACGGCACGATGACGCCGGCTTCCTGCTCGGCCTCGACCGCCACGCACCGGACACCTACGAGCCACTGGCCTCGGTGTGCGCCCGGGCCGGTCTGGCCGGGGCGCTGATCGGCGCCCGTGGCGGAGGCCCGGCGCTGCGGATCGTCGGTCACCGACGGCACGAACGGTTGGTCGAATTGCTGGGGACCCCGCCACCCGAGGCTCCGGCCGGCGCTTTCCCTCTTCCGGACCACTGACCGGCCCTCCGCGGTCGCCCGACCGGCCCGATCGGCGCAGCCGCGTCGCCCGATCGGACCTCGAATCGGCGATTTCGACCACAGCCCGGACCGGTTCGTGACGCGTTCATCGGGTGGCGACGCACGGTCGACTTGACGATCCATGGCATCCTGCAGTCCGACGCCCGGTTTTGCCTGAAGTCGGCCCAGCCGTCCGTCCGGGGTTCGTGGTGCCGATGCGGTCGCCGACGGAACGCCGCTATATAGAGGAGAACGTGAACGAGCATGGCCACACGTAAGGCTGCTGCCACCCATACCGGAGTCCGCCTGGTTGTCGTCGAGTCACCGGCCAAGGCCAAGACCATTTCGCAGTACCTCGGCGAGGGTTACATCGTCGAGTCGTCGGTCGGCCACATCCGCGACCTGCCGCGCAATGCCGCCGATGTGCCGGCCAAGTACAAGGGCGAGCCCTGGGCGCGGTTGGGCGTGAACACCGAGCACAACTTCGAGCCGATCTACGTCGTGTCGCCGGAGAAGAAGGCTCAGGTCGCCAAGCTGAAGTCCCTGCTGGCCGGCGCGGACGAGCTCTATCTGGCGACAGATGAGGACCGGGAGGGCGAGGCCATCGCCTGGCACCTCCTGGACACGCTCAAGCCGAAGGTCCCGGTCAAGCGGATGGTCTTCCACGAGATCACCCCGGCCGCGATCCGAGCCGCCGCCGAGGCCCCGCGCGAGCTCGACAACAACTTGGTCGACGCCCAGGAGACCCGCCGCATCCTCGACCGTCTCTACGGCTACGAGGTCTCGCCGGTGCTGTGGAAGAAGGTCGGATCGAACCTCTCGGCCGGGCGCGTCCAGTCGGTCGCCACCCGGATCATCGTCGAGCGGGAACGAGCCCGGATGGCCTTCCGGTCCGGCACTTACTGGGGCATCGACGCCCTGCTGGCGCCCGCGCAGGGCCAGACCTTCACCGCCGCGTTGAACTCGGTCGACGGCAAACGCCTGGCCTCGGGACGCGACTTCGACGAGAACACCGGTGCCCTCAAGACCGGCGCCGACGTGCTGCTGCTGGACGAGGACGGCGCCCGGACGGTCGCCGCGGCGCTGGAGTCGGGCACCGCCACCGTGACCTCGGTCGAGGAGAAGCCGTACACCCGGCGCCCCTACCCGCCGTTCATGACCTCGACGCTGCAGCAGGAGGCCGGCCGCAAGTTGGGCTTCTCCTCGGAGCGGACGATGCGGACCGCGCAGAGGCTGTACGAGTCCGGCTACATCACCTATATGCGCACTGACTCCACCACGCTGAGCCAGACCGCTCTGGATGCGGCCCGCTCCCAGGCCCGCGAGCTGTACGGCTCGGAGTACGTGCCGCCGGCTCCGCGGCAGTACACCCGCAAGGTCAAGAACGCGCAGGAGGCCCACGAGGCCATCCGCCCGGCCGGCGAGAACTTCCGCACCCCCGGTCAGGTGGCCAGCGGTATGGGCGCCGACGAGTTCCGCTTGTACGAGCTGATCTGGCAGCGCACCATCGCCTCGCAGATGGTTGATGCCCGCGGCCTCACCCTGAGCCTGCGGATCACCGCGCCGCTGTCCGGCGTCCCGGCCTTCGGCTCCGAGGCCCTGTTCACCGCGTCCGGCCGCACCATCACCTTCCCCGGATTCCTGCGGGCGTACGTGGAGACGGTCGACGCGGAGGCCGGCGGCGAGGCGGACGACGCCGAGCGCCGGCTGCCGAACCTGAAGGTCGACGAGAAGCTGGCCATCAACGAGTTGACGCCCGGTGGCCACTCCACCACGCCGCCGGCCCGGTACACCGAGCCGTCGCTGATCAAGGCGTTGGAGGATCTGGGGATCGGCCGGCCGTCGACCTACACGTCGATCATCCGGACCATCACCGAGCGTGGTTACGCCTGGCGCAAGGGGCAGGCGCTCGTCCCGTCCTGGATCGCGTTCGCCGTGGTCGGGCTGCTGGAACAGCACTTCTCCCGCCTGGTCGACTACAACTTCACCGCGGCCATGGAGGACGAACTCGACGGCATCGCCGAGGGGCGTCTCGGCCGCACCGCGTGGCTGTCGACGTTCTACTTCGGCGGCGACACCGGCCCGGAGGGGTCGGTCTCGCGGGCCGGCGGCCTGAAGAAGCTGGTCGGCGAGAACCTGGAGGACATCGACGCCCGCCTGGTCAACTCGCTGCCGCTGCTCACCGACGACAAGGGCCGTCAGGTGACGGTCAGGGTCGGCCGGTACGGCCCGTACCTCGAACGCCCGCTGATCACGTCCGAGGGCGAAATCCCGGAGCCCGACGCGCCCAAGACCGAGCGGGCCAACCTTCCGGAGGACCTGGCCCCCGACGAGGTCACGGCCGAGGTCGTCGACGCCCTCTTCGAGCAGGCCGAGATCGGTGACGTCGAACTCGGCCCGGATCCGGTGACCGGTCACATGATCGTCGCCAAGGACGGGCGTTACGGGCCGTACGTCACCGAGATCCTGCCCGAGGACACCCCGACCAAGGGGAAGAACGCGGTCAAGCCGCGCACCGCGTCGCTGTTCAAGTCGATGTCGCTGGAGTCGATCACCCTCGACTCCGCGCTGCAGTTGCTGACCCTGCCCCGGGTGGTCGGCACCGACCCGGCCACCGGCGAGGAGATCACCGCCCAGAACGGCCGTTACGGCCCATACCTGCGCAAGGGCACCGACTCCCGGTCGATCGCGGAGGAGGCGGACCTGTTCACCGTCACCCTGGACCAGGCCCTCGCGATCTACGCGCAGCCCAAGACCAGAGGCCGCCAGGCCGCGGCGGCGGCCGCCCTTCGTGAGGTCGGGATCGACCCGACCACCGAGAAGCCGATGGTGATCAAGGACGGCCGGTTCGGGCCGTACGTGACCGACGGCGAGACGAACGCCTCGCTCCGCAAGGGCGACGAGGTCGAGACGATCACCGTCGAGCGGTCGGCCGAACTTCTGGCCGAACGGCGGGCTCGCGGCCCGGCGCCCAAGCGCGCGGCGGCCAAGAAGCCGGCGGCCAAGAAGCCGGCCGCCAAGGGCGCCACCAAGGCGACGGCGACCAAGGCGGCGGCCGCCACCAAGCCGGCCGCGCGCAAGCCCGCCGCCGCGAAGGGTGCCACGGCCACCGCGACCCGGACCAGGGCCGCGGTCAAGAAGGCCGACTGACGACGAACACGTGACGGCCCGGGGAACGGTCAGGGTTGTCCCTGAACGTGCCCTGGCTTCGGCCGCCGTGTCGGTCGGTCCGCCTACGATCGGTCCATGGCCGTACGTGCGGAAGATCCATCACCGGACTTCGGTGACGCCTTGGCCGGGTCAGGTGGGATGTCCGACCCGGTCGAGCCGGTGTTCACCTCGAGTCTGGCCGGTGACGTCTTCCCGGACGCGCTGTCCGCGTCGCCGCTGCCGGGGCTGCCCAGCGCCACGCCGGAGCCGCTCGCCCCGCCGCCGAGTGCTCCGCCGGTTCCGGCCGCCCCCAGCGGCCGGCCGCCACCGGCGCGAGCCGCGCGTGCCGCGTCGCGTCGTCCTTGGGAGCAGTTCCCGCCGCCCGGACCGGCGACCTACGTCGCGCCGCCGAACCGGCCGGTCGGGCCGCCGGCCCAGCTGGCGCCACCGGCCGGGCGCCGTCCCGCGGCCGGCACCGGCTACCAACTCCCGGCCCCGATCATGGCGACCCCTCCCGTGCGCCCACCGGCCTATCTACCGCAGGGGCAGGGTATGGCGCAGTTGCGCGCGGCGCTGACCCAGGCCAGGTCGCAGATCACTGCCCCCGCTCCGGCTCGGACCACCACGAGGAAGCGGTCCGGAGCGTCCGGGGCATGGGGGTGCCTGGTCGTCCTGGGTATCGTGCTGTTCTCCAGCGGAGCGGCCCAGAAGATCATCTCGGCCATTTCGGACCTGTTGCAGCGCAAGTGATGTCGATGAGGGCAGTCGATGAGTAGGGCGAAGGAACCCAGCTCGGTCCGGGTGCTGTTGCGGATCGTGGTCTTCCGTCGGCTGTGGGCGGCCATCGCGATCTCCAGCCTCGGGGATTGGCTCGGTCTGCTGGCCACCACCGCGTTGGCGGCCTACCTGACCAAGAATTCGTCCGGGCTGGTCCAGGGCGCGGCCGTATCCGGGGTACTGCTGACCCGGCTGCTGCCCGATCTGGTTCTCGGCCCGTTCGCCGGAGCCCTGGTCGACAAGATCGACCGCCGCATGATCGCCGTGATCGGTGACACCACCGCCGGTCTGCTGTATCTGTCCATCGCCGTCTCCGGCAACCTCACGTGGCTGCTGACCGCACAGTTCCTGGTCGAGGCGGTCGGCTTGTTCACCAACCCGGCGAAGCAGGCGATGCTGGTCAACATCGTGCCGCGCGAGCGGCTGGCCGTGGCCAACCAGCTCAACTACGTCTCGATCTACGGCATGGTCCCGATCGCCGCCGCCGTCTTCGCTCTCCTGTCCACGATCGCCCAGTTCTTCGGCGCCCAGGCCGCCTCCGGCACGGCCGGTTCGTCGGCGTTGATCAGCGGGCCGACCAGCTCACTGGCCATCAACATCGCGCTGTGTCTGGACGCGTTGACCTACTTCTTCGTGGCCGGCACGGTTCTGTTCTCCCGGAACCTGATCCCGTCGTTCGTCGGCGAGCGGGAGGTCGGGAAGTCGATCTTCTCGCTGATCACCGAGGGCATCGCCTTCGTCCGGAACAGCCGGGTGATGCGCGCCATCTACATCGGCATCCTCGGTGCGTTCGGAGCCGGAGGTCTGACCGCCGGGGTGGCCCAGGCCTACGTGTCCAGCCTCGGTGCGGGCAACGCCGGCTACGGAATCCTGTTCGGGTCGGTGTTCACCGGCCTGGCCATCGGCATGCTGATCGGTCCGAAGGTGCTGCCGACACTGCCCCGACGCATGGTCTTCACGTCCGCGATCGGCGCGGCCGGCCTGGTCCTGATCGTGATGAGCCTGCTCCAGGACTTCGTCGGCGCGTCCATCGCGGCGTCGGTGATGGGACTGTTCGCCGGCATCGCCTGGATCAACGGGTTCACCATGATCGGGCACGAGGTGTCGGATGCGTTGCGCGGCCGCGTGTTCGGGTTCGTCATGTCGTCCGTGCGGCTCACCCTGCTGGCCACCATCGCCGCCGGACCGGTGGTGGCCGGCGCCGTCGGGTCCCACCTGGTGCTGATCGGCGCGTTCCGGTGGCGGTTCTCGGGCGCGGCGATCGTGCTGGCCTCCGGTGGTCTGATCGCCATCCTCGTGTCCGTCTACGCGGCTCGTCAGGTGGGACGGGTGGGGGGCGGATTCCTGCGGCGCCTGGTCGGGCATCGCCGGCCGGAGGACCTGATCGACGGGTCCGAACACCCGGGGGTGCTGCTCGCGGTGGAGGGGGCCGATGCGGGGCAGGTGGCCCGCTACATCACCGCCGTGGGTGCGCGGCTGCGGACCGACGGGTATGTCGTCGAACCCCGCAGCGTCAGCGCGCCGGCCGCGGCCTTTGACGTCGACGCCGAGGAACTCGTCCTCTTCGTCCACGAGGCGGGCGACGGCCAAGCGGCCGCCCTCCGGGCCGGTGCCGACCTGGCCGAGCTGGTCACCGAACGGATCCGGCCCGACCTCGATGCCGGGAAGGTGGTCCTGACCAGCGGCTACGTGGACGACCTGGTGGTCCGGTTCGGCGTTCAGTCGGCGCTGGGGGAGGAACCGGTGCTGCGGTTGGCCCAGTGGGCCGTCGGTGGTCTGCGTCCCGATCTGACCGTTCTGGTCGACGCGGCGGTGCCGCCGGTCGACGCGGATCCGGTGGTCGAGGCCATCGTGGCCGACGAACTCGGCCGTCCGGCGGAGACGAGCACGGAGGGGGCGGAGACGGGGACGGAGCCGGAGACGGGGGCGGAGATGGGCCCGGAGCCGGGGGCGGAGTCGGGCGTCGATGGGGTCGAGCCCGGTCCTGACCCGGTGGCCGCGTTCCGGGACCGGGCATCGGCCGCGCCCGAGCGCTACCTGGTCGTCGCCCCCTTGCCCGACGGGTCGGACGGACACCTGACGCCCGAAGTCGCCGAACGGATCGCCTCGGTTCTGCGGGGGCGCTCGCCGGCCCGGGTGACGGCCGCATCCGACGCGGCGACCGGTCGAGCCATCGCCGAGGCGGCGCCGCCGCACCGGTGACGACCAGAGCGCGCTGCGTCGATTGGTCGGTTTCAGGCCGCGGGTGCGTCCGCGACGATTCCGTTGACCAGGATCACCAGCCCGAGTGCGGCGATCAGGATGTTCCCGGCGAGCAGGGTGACCCGCTGAATGCGGGGGCCGATACGGGTGGACAGCACGGCGCCGGCCGCGACCAGGACGCACTGCCACCCGAACGATCCGAGCCCGACGCCGGTGACGAAAGCGAGGCGGGACGGCGCCGTCCGGACGATCTCCGCGATCCCCGTGCTGACCGCGATGAAGTACAGCAACGTGATGGGGTTGACGAGGGTGAGGGCGAGGTAGGCGATGAAGCGTCGGGCCGGCCGCGTCGCGTCATCGGCCGGGCCGCTGCGTGACGTGTGGTCGGACGCCGAGCGGCCCTTGCTGACCCCGACCACGGCGATGACGATCATCGTGACGCCGCCCACGAGCGCCGGCCACGGAGCAGCAGCGGTCACGAACGGAGCTGCCGCCACACCGAAGACGACGGCCAGGATGCTGTAGGACGCGTCGGCGGCGGCGACTCCGGCAGCGGCCGGCCAGCCGCGCCGGAAGCCGCGCCGCAGACCTTCGGTGAACAAGAGCGCGCCGATTGCACCCAGGGGAATGGCCACGGCGAGCCCGGCGACGAGTCCGCTGACGAGTGCGGCACCGATCTGCATGCGAGAACTCTGCCCGGTCGGCGCCGGGCCGACCGAGAAAGTCTCTGCCGCTCGGTACTGTTCTCGGTGTGGACCCGCTCGACGAGAGAATCATCAGCCTCTTACGACAGGATGGTCGGGCCACGTTCAGTGCGATCGGCCGCGACGTCGGCTTGAGCACGAACGCCGTCTCGGCGCGGGTGCGCCGACTGGAGGCATCGGGCGTCATCGCCGGGTTCACGGTCGTGCTGGCCGATTCGCGGTTCGACGATGCGGCCGGGATCGAGGCGTTCATCGACGTGCGGTTGCAGCCGGACCGGGATTCCGAGGCGTTCCTGAGCTGGGCGCGACCGGTCGCCGGCGTGCTCGAGGCCGTGCACGTGACCGGACCCTACGACTACCTGTTGCGTGTCCGTCTCCGGGACATGCCGTCTCTGGACCGGTTCTTGCGCCTGCTCAAACGGGAGGGTGGGGCCGCGCAGACGCAGACTCGGATGGCGCTGCGGTGACCCGGCCGGCCTGCATCCCGCAGGCCGACGGGACCTTCGGCCTGCGTGGTCGGTCGGTACATTGTGGCCATGGGCAGGGTCGACTGGCGGGCCGTGATCAGCGGTCTCGACGTCGGCGAACTTCAACGGCTGCTCGGATCCGAGTCCGGGCTCCCTGGCCCGCGGGCGAACCTGGCGCTCGCCGATGCCTTTGCCGCCGTCGGGCCCGACTCGGCCATCGATCGGTTTGCCGATGACCCCGACGAGTACCTGCGCTTCTGCGGCACCCAGGGCCTGGGGAGACTCCTCCTTCAGACCCCCGACGATCTCGAGCTGCGCGCCCGCCTCCGGACGCGCGCGTCCGACGACCTCTGGCGGGTGCGCGAGGGGGCGGCCCGTGCGCTGCAGGACATCGGGACGCAGAACGCGACGCTGATGCGGGAACTGGTCGGCCAATGGCTCGAATCGGAGGATCCACTCGTCCTCCGGGCCGCGGTCGCGGCGGTCTGCGAACCCCGGCTCCTGACCGACGACGACAACGCCCGGCTGGCCCTCCACGCCTGTCGTGTGGCCACCGCCGCGCTGGTTCGGCTGCGCGACACGGTCGGGGCCGACGACCGGCTCCGCGTCCTGCGGCAGGCGCTCGCCTACTGCTGCAGTGTCGCGATTGCCGCCGATCCGGCGCACGGAGCCGCCGATCTCGAATGGCTCCAGGCGTCCGACGACCGCGACATCGCCTGGATCGCGGCGAGCAATCTGGAGAAGGCCCGGCTCCGCCCGCTTCTGGCCGCCGCCCCGGCGCGCCGTCCGCGCGCATCCGACGGGACACCTCCCCCAGGGCGGCACAGCTGATTCAGCCCTGGCGGCCGGGGCTCCGCACCTCGTCATGGCCGCCGGCTTGTCGGGGGAATCTGCAAGACTGACGCCGGACACCGAACGGCCAGGTCGGTCCGGTGCCGCAGTGCGCGGAAGGGCAGACGTGACGGACTTCGATCGGCTGGGTGTGTTCGGCGATGTGATCGGCCAACCCGAGGCGGTCGACGTGCTGCGCACGGCCGTCGCGGCCAGCCACGCCGATCCGGACGTGCCGACCGCCGCGATGACGCACGCCTGGTTGTTCACCGGACCGCCTGGATCGGGTCGCTCGGTCGCCGCTCGGGCGTTTGCCGCGGCGCTGGAGTGCCCGGACCGGGGGTGCGGCCACTGCTCGCACTGCCACACCGTGCTCGGCGGCACCCACGCCGACGTGCGGTCGGTGATCCCCGAAGGGCTGACCATCTCGGTCAAGGAGATGCGGGCGGTGGTGTCGTTGTCGGCCCGGCGGCCGGTCACCGGCCCGTGGCAGATCGTCCTGATCGAGGACGCCGACCGCCTCACCGAGGGCGCGTCGAATGCACTGCTCAAGTCCATCGAGGAGCCACCGCCGCGCACCGTCTTCCTGCTCTGCGCGCCCTCCACCCATCCGGACGACGTCTCGGTGACGATCCGGTCCCGCTGTCGCGTCCTGTCGTTGCGGATCCCTCCGCCGGCGGCGATCGCCGAGGTGCTGGTCCGGCGCGACGGTATCGACCCCGAGATGGCTGACTGGGCCGCATCGGTCGCGGCCGGGCACGTCGGCCGGGCCCGTCGGCTGGCCCGGGACGACCAGGCGCGTGAGGAGCGCAGCCGGATCCTGGCCGTCCCCGGGGCCCTGCGTTCGATGAGTGACGTGTTCAGCGAGGCCGGTGATCTGCTCGCCACGGCGAAGGGTCAGGCCAAGGTCGTGTCCGAACGCCGGGACGGGGCGGAACTCGAGGAGCTCAAGACCGCATTGGGCGCCGGCGGCACCGGCAAGGGCGCGGTAGGCGCCGCCCGGGGCACCGCCGGTGTGGTCAAGGAACTGGAGCGGCGACAGAAGTCCCGGGCCACCCGCACCGAGCGTGATGTGCTGGATCGCGCGCTGGTGGACCTCTCCGGTTTCTACCGTGACGTGATCGCCCGCGGCCTGGGCGCCGCGGTCGCGTTGACCAACCCGGACCTGCGCCGTGACGTCGACGCCGCGGCCTCCCGCTTCGGGGCCGTGGGTGCCCTCCGGCGTCTGGATGCGGTGCTGGCCTGCCGCGAGGCCATCGAGGCCAACGTCAAGCCGCAGATCGCGGTCGAGGCGATGATGATGAAGCTCTACCGGGGGTAGTGCGGGGGCAACGGCACCGCGAGGTCGATCGGAGCACTGGTCTGCGCGTACCGTTCCCGGAATGGGCATGGTGTGTGCGGTGACATTCACCGCGAACGGGCAATTGCACTACGCCGATCCGGGTGGGCTGCACGTCGAGGTCGGCGATCACGTGTTGCTGCCGACCGACCGCGGGCCGGTGGTGGCGCAGGTGATGTGGGCGGCGGAGTACTCCTCGGAGGACACCGACGCGTTCCCGGTCCTGCTCGGGCCGGCGACCGCGGCCGATCTGGAGGCTCAGGAATCGACCAAGAAGGTCAAGGCCCGCACCCTGGTGGCCAGCCGGAAGCTCATCCGCGAGCACGGCCTGCCGATGAAGGTGCTGGCGGTCGATCCGCAACCGGCCAACAACAAGACGGTCATCTACTACTCCTCACCGGAGACGGTCGACTTCCGGTCGCTGCTCCGCGACCTGTCGGCCACCCTCGGGTCGCGGGTGGAGCTGCTCCAGCTGGCCGCGCGGGATTCGGTCCGGGTCACCGGCGCCATCGGTTCGTGCGGCCGGGACACCTGCTGCTCCACCTTCCTCAAGGACTACGAGCCGATCACCCTGGCCATGGCCCGCGACCAGGACCTGCCGGCGAACCCGATGCGGATCTCCGGGGCCTGCGGGCGGCTGATGTGCTGCCTGAAGTACGAGCACCCGCTGTACCAGGACTTCAAGGCGACCACTCCGGCCGTGGGCGAACCGGTCGATTCGCCCGAAGGCCCGGGAGTGGTTGTCTCGCACTCGGTTCCCGGGGAGTCAGTGGTCATCCGCCTCGCCTCGGACGGCAGCAAACAGGTCTGCCCGAAGGCGTCGGTGTGCAGCGCCCGCAAGGCGTACGACTCCCGTCCGAAGCACTGAGTCCCGGCGCGGTCGGGAACGCACCGCGGGTCGCCGGAAACGCACCGCCGGTCGCCGGGTAGCACGCGCAGCCGGGCCGACGGCGGGGCCGATCACTGAGCGGTCCAGCCACCGTCCAGCGAGAGCGAAGCGCCGGTCATCAGGTCGCTGCCCGGACCGACGACGTATGCGACGGCGTTCGCCACCTCCTCCGGTTCCAGCATCCGCTTGATCGCGGAGCGGGCCAGGATGATCTTGTCCAGCACCTCGTCCTCGGGCAGACCGTGCGCCCTGGCCTGGTCGGCGATCTGCTGCTGGACCAGCGGCGTCCGGACATACCCGGGGTTGACGCAGTTGCTGGTGACGCCGTGGGGCGCGCCCTCCAGCGCGGTGACCTTGGACAGGCCCTCGGTGCCGTGTTTGGCCATGACGTAGGCGCTCTTGAACGCCGAGGCGCGCAGCCCGTGCGCGGAGGAGATGTGCACGACCCGTCCCCAGCCGCGCGCGTACATGGCCGGCAGGGCCGCCCGCACCAGCAGGAACGGGGTGTGCAACATCAGCCGCATCATGAAGTCGAATCTCTCGACCGGGAACTCGTGGAGGGGCGCGACATGCTGGATACCGGCGTTGGAGACGAGGATGTCGGTGTCGACGGTGAGCTCGGCGACCGCCGCCGTGTCGGCCAGGTCCAGCACCAACGGGATGCCGCCGACCCGGTCGGCCACCGCGTTGACGGCGTCGGAGTTGACGTCGACGCAGGTCACCATGGCGCCGTCGGCGGCCAGCCGGGCGGCGATCGCGGCACCGATGCCGGAACCGGATCCGGTGACGAAGGCGGTGCGTCCGGCCAGGGGAAGTGAGGTCATCGTTCGACCATAGAACGGCCGGCTACAACCCCATCAGGCAGTAGACGTGTTCCCCCGCGTCCCGGGATCGCGTCACGAGGCCTTGCAGTTCGGTGAGGAACTCGACCAGATCGGCCGGCCGGGCGCCCTCCATCTCCTCGGCCGTCGCCCAGTAGGGCGCGGTCGCCTCCAAGTGGCTCTGGTCGTTGGCCAGCAGCAGATCCTCGAAACGCTCGCCGAGCCGGATGACGAACGCCTCCGCGGTGTCACTGATGGCCACCGTCGCGTACGACTGGTCGTCGTCCAGGATCTCCTCGAACTGTCGCCCGCCGAGCAGCCCTTCGAGGACGGCCAGTGACACCGTCGGCTCGATCCGGCGGCCCTCGATGATCATGGAACGCTCATCGGGGCTGGTCAGTGCCTGCGCTGCGGTGGTGTCATCCGGCGCGCTGAAGTAGTCGATGAGCAGACTCATCGATCCAAGATAGGCCACGGCCCTCGGCCGTCCGGGACCGGAGCGAGGATGTGCAGGACGACCGCTGGGAGCCGTTAGACTGTTCAGGCTGCCCCTTTAGCTCAGTCGGTAGAGCGTCTCACTCGTAATGAGAAGGTCTACGGTTCGATTCCGTAAAGGGGCTCGTTTAGGCAGGTCAGTGACTGTGTGTCGCTGACCTGCCTTTTGCGTTTCCATCGATGACGCCATCGGACGAGGACGCCATCGGACCCTTGCATGATTCCAGCATGCGGCACCGTCGCTCATCAAGCAGGAGTAGGCGCCCGGCCACCTAGGCCGGCAACCGCGACGACGGAAGCTTGTCCTACCGGCCACGCGCGGCGGCGGCGGGAGGGGGTGGCCTGTCCGCCGGGTTCGACCTGGTGAGTGACCGGATCGAGCCGACTGTGACCGGGCAGCGGGATCGGTCGCCGCTGATCCGCAGTAAGGCCTTCGGTCCAGGGGTCCGCGACGTCATGGCCGTCGACCCCGATGGGCCGACGCTGGCGGGACCGGCTTTCAGCCTGGAGTTGAACATCCCCCGACGAGGCCCGCTCGGGCCGCTACTTGCCACCCACCGGAACGGGGACGAGCGCGGCAGTTCCGGGCTCATCGGTGGGCCGCGCTGGAGAGGATGCGGGGATGGCGTTGTCGATGAGGACGGCGGCGATGGCGGCGGCGGTGGGGAACGAGTCCCGGTCGAGGACGCGGCTGCGGGCCGAGGCGCCGTCGATGAGCAGCGCCAGTTGTTCGCCGAGTTCCTCAGGGTGGGTGGCGCCGGCTTCGCGGGCGGTTGTGGTGAGCCGTGCGGCGATGGCGGTCTTGTAGTCGCGGGCGTACCGGGAGGCGGGGTGTTCGGGGTCGTGGAGTTCGACGGCCGCACCGATGTAGGGGCACAGCGGCGTCGATGCCGGCATGTCGAAGGCGGCGAGAAGTCGTTCGCGGGGCGTGAGGTCGGTGCGGTCGAACAGTTCGGGCATGACGTCGGGATCGAACCGGCGCAGGTACTCGGCGACGAGTTCGTCCTTGCTGCTGAAGTGCTGGTAGGCCGTGCGTTTGGACACCTCGGCCACGGCGCAGAGTTGATCCATGCCGGTGCGGTTGATGCCCTGATCGCGGAACAGCTGCTGTGACGCGCTCAGGATGCGCTCGCGCGCGCCCCGACCCCGGCGCCGGCCCAGCGGGCCCTTCTCCAACTCCGTCATGCCTTCAGCATAGTCCTTGGGTACCGGTCGGTGTACGTAGCTTGCACCCGGGTAGGCCGTGGGCTACGTTAGGTATACAACCTGGTGTGCTTAAGAACCGAGTTGTGCAGACATCCCTCGACCCGACGGAGTAAATATGGGCAAGCTCGATGGCAAGGTAGCGGTGATCACCGGAGCTTCTACCGGCATGGCACTGGCCGGCGCACAACTATTCGTGGAGGAAGGGGCGCACGTCTTCATTCAGGCCCGGCGGCAGGAAGCGCTGGATGACGCCGTGAAGACGATCGGCCGCAATGTCACCGCGATCCAAGGTGACGCGTCCGACCTGGACGATCTCGACCGTTTGTACGACACGGTCAAACGAGTAAAGGGCTCGATCGACGTGCTGTGGGCGAGTGCCGGAATGGGCGAGCCGGGCGTCCTCGGCGAGATCACCGAGGACCAGTACGAGCGCGCGTTCGGGCTCAATGTCCGCGGCACCCTGTTCACTGTGCAGAAGGCGCTGCCGCTGATGAACGACAACGGCTCGATCTTCATGACCGGGTCCAATGCCTCTCTGGGCGCCTTCCCGGGCTGGAGCCTCTACGCGGGAAGCAAAGCCGTCCAGCAGGCTTGGGCCCGCGTCTGGCTCAACGAATTGCGCGATCGCAAGATCAGGGTCAATGTGCTGACCCCGGGCCAAGTCGCCACCGCCAAGCAGGAAGAATTGTTCGACGAGGAGACCAAGGCGGCGTTCGAGTCCCTCATTCCTCGCAAGAAGATGGGCCGTCCCGAGGAGATCGCCAACGTCGCACTATTTCTCGCCTCCGACGATTCCAGTTACGTCAACGGTCTGGAACTGGTCGCCGACGGCGGCACCACCGCTCTATAGTCCTCGCGCCGAGTCATTGCGGATCGTCCGGCGGTGAGCTGATCACCGGCCGGGCGGACGTCGCAACAGCCAGTCCGTTGCCCTGCACCGGACCCACCACGAACAAAAAACCGCGCAATACCTCTGACAACAGGAAGAGAACACCTCATGAGCAGCATCACCCTTATCGGTACCGGAAACATGGCCCGCACCATCGGCACACTCGCGGTGGCCGGCGGCAACACCGTCGAGGTCATGGGACGCGATCAGTCCAAGGCCGAGAATCTCGCCAAGGCCTTGGGTGGCGGCGCGACGACGGGTGAGTGGGGCGCCGTTCCAGCCGGGGACATCGTCATCACGGCCCTGTTGTACGCCGGCGTCGTCCCGGTCGTCCGCGAGTACGGAGACGCACTGGCCGACAAGATCATCGTCGATATCAGCAATCCCTTCAATGCCACGTTCGACGGACTGGCCCACAGCGAAGAGACCTCGATCGCGCAGGAAGCCGCCAAGGTGGCCCCGGCCGGTGCCAGCGTGCTGAAGGCCTTCAACACCGTCTTCCGCAATGTTCTGGAGAAGGGCCGCCCCAACGTCTTCATGGCCGGCGACAACCCGCAGGCCAAGGCGGACGTGGCCGTCTTCATCGAAAGCCTCGGGCTGCGCCCGCTGGATGTCGGTGGCCTCAAGATGGCGCACTGGCTGGAAGGAATGGGCGTGGTCACGATGGGCCTCGCGAGCAACGGGGTCGGCCACTGGGACTTCGCCCTCGGCGTCGACGAATTCGCCGGCTGATTCTGGTGACCTGACTCTGGTGACACGGCGCGGCGCGAGTGAACTCGGGCGAGCGGGGCTTGGCGACGACGATGGTGTGCGCCTTGTCGTAGGGTGGGGGCGATCCCAGCGACCGGCCGCGGGGCCGGCGCGCATGGATCGGGGTGGGGCAGTTGCGCGAACTTCTGGCCTGGCTGACTGCGGCGTTGAGCGCCGCATTCGAACGGCGCGGGACGGACTGGGCCGCGGGGGAGTTGTCGCGACCTGACGTCGAGGTTCTGCTCGCGATGCTGCGTGACGAGTACGGTCCCGATCACGCCGGCCCGGCCGACGGCCCTCACCACCCTGCTCTGCCGCGGATGAGAGAGATCTTCGGTTTGAGCGAGCTCGACGCCGACCTGCTCTCGGTCGCGGCGGCGGCCGACGCGGATCCGCGGGTCGCGGCCTTGTTCGGCGTCCTGACCGGCGTCCGCGGGCCTGGGTACGCGACCGCGTCGGTCGCACTGGAACTTGCCGGACGGAACGTCCTGGATGCCCAGGCCCGGGGGCGATTGCGCCCGGGGTCTCCGCTGCTTCGTCACCGTCTGCTCGACATTCCGGACGACGGGCCGTTCACCACGCGCCGGATCCGGGTGCCCGATCGCGTGGTGGCCCACCTCTTCGGGGACGACGAGCCGGAGTCGGCCATCGCGGCCATGAGCCTGCAGGTCGCGATCGTGCCCTCGGCCGTCGCGACGGGCCTCGGTCACGGAATGCGGGCCGGGGGTTCGCTCGTGCATCTGATGCAGGCGCCCGGAACGAGTGGAACAGCCACTGGCCGTGGGGCTTTCGACTCCATCGGCATCCCGTCGATGGTGGTCGACCTGAGTCGCCGGCCGCCGGACATGTCGGCCGTCGCGGCGGCGGCGGAGGTGACGCGGGAAGCGGGGTTGCTCGGTGCGGGCCTCGTCGTCACCGGGGTCGACGATGCTACCGCCGTCATGCCCCAACTGCTCACCGTTCTCACCGATTCAGCTGTTCCGGTGGTCGTCGTCGACCGCATGCGGTGGCCGGCGGAATGGACGTCGGTGGTGCCGCTCACCGCGGCCGCGCCCATTTTGGACCGGGCGACCCGCGAGACCCTGTGGCGGCTGGATCTGGCCGAGGCCGTCAGTGCGACCCCAGGCTGGACCGATCTGCTCAACCTGGCCCTCACCGCCGAGGAGATCGGAGTGGCCCGGCAGGCCGCCGATCTGCGGGCCCTCGCCGAGAATCGGGAACTGCAGATCGCCGATCTTCGTGACGCGGCCCGGGTCCACGGCGGCGCCCACCTGGAGGCGAGCGCGCAGCGGATCGTCCCGCGCGCGACGCTCGCCGATCTGATCCTGCCGGTGGAGACACGGACCTCCCTGGACGAACTGGTGTCGTGGGCCAGACATCGTGAAGAACTGCTGGGCACGGCCGGCCTCGGTGGAAAGGGCACGAAGGGCAGCGGCATTCTGTCCCTGTTCGCCGGCTCCCCGGGCACGGGCAAGACGCTGGCCGCCGAGGCCGTGGCCGGCGAGTTGGGGCTCGAGCTCTACACGGTGGAACTGTCCTCGGTCGTCGACAAATACATCGGGGAGACCGAGAAGAAGCTCGAACGCATCATCCGCGAAGCCGAGAGCCTCAATGTCGTGCTGTTCTTCGACGAGGCAGATGCGTTGTTCGGCAGTCGATCCGCGGTCAAGGAAGCCAAGGATCGGTACGCCAACCAAGAGGTCTCGTATTTGCTGCAACGGATGGAACAGTTCGACGGCCTGGCCGTGCTGGCCACCAATCTGCGCGGGAACCTCGACCCCGCCTTCTCCCGCCGCCTGCACTTCGTGGTGCCGTTCAACGATCCGCCGGCCGACGTCCGGGCCGCGCTCTGGCGCTCGCACCTGCTGGCCGTGCCGGAGCTCGACCAGGCCGACCCCGTCGACATCGGTCGGTTGGCCGAGGGGGTCGAGATCGCCGGCGGTGGAATCAAGAACATCGTGATGGCGGCTACGTTCACCGCCACGGCCGCGCGCGAGTCGGTCGGGATGCGCCACATGCTCCAGGCGGCCCACCGGGAACTGGGGAAAATGGGTCGTCGCGTACCGGTGAACCTTCAGATGTAACCAGATTGGCGTAACCGTGACCCGAACGAGCGATGCCGTCCGGGGCGCTCCGTGGTCTACGGTCAGAGTTCTCGAGGGAAAGGCTTCACCATGACGTCGACCGAGCCGATGGTTCGACCGAAGGACAAGAAGGACGAAGCCCTGACCCCGGCCCCGCCGGCGCCGAAGGACGCGGCCGGCCCGATCGTCGCTTCGTCGAAGGCGGCGCTCGCGCCCGCACCCCCCACGGGAAGGGCCGACTCGCCCCACGGTTCGCCCGTTGCGGCGCCACCTGCCCCGATGGCTCCTACCAATGGCGTCTCGGCCCCCTTCAACGTGAAGATCAGCCGTGGGAACGGACCCGCCTTTGCGGCCCGCACCGGCGACCGGCCCGGCACTGCCGGTCGCGGCGCCGAGGGAAAGGGTCTCTCCTCGGCCGACCGGGCCTCGGCCAAGGACACGGCCGCGGCTGAGGGCCCCGCCCGGGAAGGTAAGCCGGACGGAGCGGCCGCGGCGGATCCGTCGGCCGCCCCGGCCGCCCCGGCCGCCTCGTCGGCCATGCCGATCGAGGGAGCGTCCGTCGAAACCGAAGCGGCCGACCCGTTCGCGGCGGCCACCGCCTACGAGAACGTCGCCGGTCAACTCCTGCAAACCGCCCAGCGAGACGATGTCCAGCTGCAGAGCGACCACCGATTCGCGCTCGCCGCGGCGACCCGGGTGGAACAGGACAGAAACGCGCTCGGACAGGCAACTACCGCCAAGAAGAAGAAGGACGAGCTGTGGAAGCGGTACGGCATCTCCGACGCGGCCCAGGTCGAGCCGGTCATGAGCGGGCACGCCACGGAGGCCGAGATTTCCTTGCGGTTCGCCGAGAAGACGGTGGCCAAGGGTGATCAGGCGGTGCCGCTGATCGACGGCACGTACGAGGAAGCCAAGACGGTCAAGGCCGCGGTCAAGGTCATGACCGGTGGGCGCAGCATGCAGCACACGAAGGACCGGGTCGCCAGTTACGACAAGGCCCGGGTCGACCCCCGGAAACACCGCGAGCGTTTCGCCCAGTTCGGCGAGGCCTCGGCCCAGGTCAAGGCGGTGGGTGCGCACGTCCGTGAAGCGAAGTTGTCCGGCAGCGAGCTGACCCTCCGGGTGGGGCAGTTCCAACAGTTCCGGGAGCGTGCTCTCAAGGCGGGCACCGGCGGAGCCGGGCTGGGCCGCAAAGTCGTCAATGCCATCGCCGGAAAGGTCGCCGGTGCGGCGACTGGCGGCATCTACCGGCCGGAGACCAAGTCGACCGACGGCGGCCACTCGGTCGAGCTCGACCACAGTCACGGGTTCATCTGGAACCGTCTCAAGGCCGAATGCGAAGCCCTGTCCGCGCTCAAGGCGTCCAAGGCGTATGGCACGGCGACCGGATTCCACGCTGGGTTGCAGACGTTCATGCTGATCCTTCGGGAACTGCGTGACTTCTTCGGCGCGGTTGCCATCTGGCTCGGGGTGGCGTCGGTGTTCGCGCCGCCGGTCGTGCCCTTCGCCGTGCTGGCCGGATTGATCGTCGTGGGGTTGTCAGCTCTGCGCAGCGTCTTGGGGGCGATCATGCTGAGCTGGTCGACCGTTCAGCGCGCGTTCATGAGCAACTGGCGGGCCAAGAACACGGTGAACGCCCAGATCGTCCAGCAGGGCAGTGAGCTCATCGGCGACGCCGCGCAGGTGGTCGCGCCTTCGGTCGCGGCCAGCGCCGGAAACGCCGGCGTGCTGTCCGGTTCGTTCCAGTCGACGTCGCAACAGCTTGGTACTCACGGCTTCTCGAATCTGGCCAGCACGGGCGCCGCGGCGTCGAACGTCGGATTGGGGATCGGTCAGGCGGCGGTCAACAAGACGGTCGGGCTCGGCACCGGCGCCATCGCACCCGGACTGGCCGGCCTCGGCGTAGGTCAATTGGCGCCCGACCAGAACCGGCGTGGAAATGCGGCCCGCAACGCGGTCACCGGCCTGCAGGCCCGTCCGGAGGCGCCGCGTCCGGAGGTGGCCCGTGCCGCGGGACTGGTGCCGGGCACGAAGGCGGCGCCGCCGGCGCCCGCCCAGGCGCCCGGCTGGGTGAAGGAATCGCAGGACAGTTTCGATAAGTCGACCAAGGAAGTCACCAACGCCCTCGTCGCGCGGCACGCGGCGAAGATGTCGGAATTCCACGCCAAGACGCAGCAGTTGATGAAGGACACCGGCGCCGGTAAGGCCGCCGCGCAGACGGCCGAGGCGAAGACGGCCAAAATTCCGCAGATGCGCTCGGAGGAGAACGCGGGCAAGCTCGGCGACGCCAAGGATGCGCTGGGTGCCTTCACCGAGGCCGCCGCCGGCTCGGCCGAAGTCGCGAAGCGACTGTCCGATCCGGCCGCGTTGAAGGGTGACCTCGAGGCCGAAGCGTCCGGCGGCACGACGTGAGGGGTGCGCCGCCGACGATCGTCGAATTGCGGGCGGCCGACGGGGATTCGGTCAGTCTGGCCGTCAAGGGCTTCTCCGCCGACGGGGCACTGCTGGCCACGGTGAGCGACGCCACGCTGCTCCGGGCCGCGGAGCGAGGGTATTTGCATTGCACGCCTGACCTTCTCGACGCAGTGGCGGCGACGCCGGCGTCGGCCCGACCGACCAAACGGTCGACCGCACTGGTGTTGCTCGGTGGTCCCGGACTGGCGCCGCCCTCGAACCTCGGTACGGCCGCGGCGGCCGACTGGCTCCGGGCCGATGACGTCCGGACCGATGCCGACCACTGGTTCCTGGGCACCTGGGAGCGGGACGGTCAAGTTCACCGCGCCGTCTGGGACTACCTGCATCCGTCCGCTGGTCAGGCCGCCGCGGACTCCCTCTCGGCCGCACTGCAATTCGTTCTCGACCGTCAACCCGGCATGCCGATCGACGTGATCGAGGCCAACCGGCTGCTGATGTCCCTGACGGTCGACGCCGGCCGGGACCCGCTGGGTGAACTGGCCGGCGTGCTCGAGGCGCTGGGCGTCCGGTCGGACCTGCTGCACGAGGACGGTCCGCTCGGATTCTCGATGGGTGGCGAGACGGTCGACTGGGACTGCCTGGCCGAGATCGTCGACCGCACCTGGCTCGTCGTGTATGCGATGCTGCCGATCGTCATCGACGGGAGCCGGCTCGCCGACGCGCCCCGACTGGCCGGGCAGATCAACGCGCGCCTCCAGATCGGTTGTCTGCTGGTCGAAGAGGAATCCGGTACCACCATGTACCGCGCGGCCATCGACCTGAGCGCGCCGAGCGGCCACACGTCGTCGATCCGCCGGCTCCTGGACCAGGTGCACCGCGACGTCGTGGCCTGCCTGCAACTGCTCGACGACGAACCCGCGGTCGAGGCGGTTCGGTAGCCGCAGCGCGCAAGAAACTCTCGACCGCTCCGCCCATGATGTGAGAGTCTCGGCCCAGGTCGACGACGGCAGGCGAGACTGCTGGTTCGCCTCCGAGTGGTCAGCGGGGCCGATCAGCTGCTCCGGGGATACCCCGGGGCCGGTTGTGGTGGTATCGCAGCACGTCACAGGCATGATGCCGCGCTCCGCGCAGGGCAATGCCCGTCAGGCAGGACAGGTCGCCTGCCGTCGTCGACGTCCGGGGGTGAGGGGGAGACTGGATGCGCGCACGGGATCGCCTGGCGGCCGCACTGGCCGACGGGATGCTGGCGGGGGACTGGGCCGGGGCGCCTATGCGGGCCCAGGGCGCTCTGGTGCTGGGGGAGCGGCACGCCTGGATCCGCCGCCTCGTCCGAGAGGTGCTCGAGTTCTATCCGGAGCCTCCGGCGGACCGGCCGCGTGAGTTGGCCCGTCTCATCGGACGGACCCGGACGATGGAGGAGCTCGAGCGCCGCGCCCGCCGCCGGCGCCGACGGTTGCCGATTCCGCAGCACCGGGTGACCACCCCGACCACCACCGTGCGGCGGCCCTTCCCGGTCGTCAGCATCAACGACGCCACAGCCCTCGCCGAGTGTCTCGGCCTGTCGGTTCCCGACCTTCTGTGGTTTGCCGACACCAAAGGTCTGCAGCGGCGGGCCGCGTCCGTTGGCCTGCACCACTACCGCTCGACCTGGGTCGGCACCCGGTCCGGAAGTCGGCTGCTCGAAGCTCCGCGGCCACGCCTGAAGGAGGTGCAGCGCCAGATTCTGCAGCAGTTGCTGGCGCCGATCCCGGTCCACGAAGCTGCTCACGGATTTGTCGCCGGGCGCAGCGCGGTGACCGGAGCCCGTCCGCACGTCGATGCGGCCACCGTTATCAGCCTGGATCTCGAGTCGTTCTTCTCGTCGGTGAGCGGCCGGCGGATCTACGGGCTCTTCCGCATGGCCGGGTTCCCGGAACCGGTCGCGCACCTGCTCACCGGTCTGTGCACCCAGGCGACCCCGGTGGATGTCCTGCGCCGCATGCCGTCGGGCCACCCGGCGGCGTTCCGGCTGCGCCGCAAACTCGCGGAGCCGCACCTGCCTCAGGGGGCGCCGACCTCTCCCCACCTGGCCAACCTGGCCGCCTTCGGACTGGACCGTCGGCTGGCCGCCTATGCGAGCCGGATCGGTGCCAGGTACACCCGGTACGCCGACGACCTGACGTTCTCCGGACCGGATCTGCGCCGCCGCAGCCGTGGGGTGGTCGCGGCGGTGGCGCGGATCGTCGCGGAGGAGGGCTTTGCGCTGAACACCACGAAGACCAGGGTCCGAGGTCAGGACGACCGCCAGACGGTGACCGGCGTTGTGGTGAATCGACACCCGACCGTTTCCCGAGCGGAGTACGACACCCTCCGGGCGATACTGCACAATTGTGTCCGCTTCGGTCCCGAATCGCAGAATCGCTTGCTGCACACCGACTTCCGTAGCCATCTCCGAGGGCGGGTGGCCTGGGTGGCCGCGCTGGACCCAGAACGCGGTCGTCGGCTCCTGGCCACCTACAGTCAGATCGACTTCAGCCCGTCCGGAACATGAGATGAGTGCCCCATGGCCACGTTGCTCTTGGTTGTCGCCCTGACCGTCATCACCGTCGTCCTGGTCGGTGTCGGCCGTCGGGTCCGTCTGCCCTGGCCGGCCCTGATGGTGGTGGTGTCGGCCGGTGTGGCCTTCATCCCGGCGGTGTCGCGGATAGCGATCGATCCCGAGTTGATCCTGCCGTTGTTCCTGCCGCCCTTGCTGTTCGCCACCGCTCAGCGCACGTCCCTCTCGCTGTTCCGGGCGCGATGGCGATCGATCTTGGGTCTGGCCATCGCGTTGGTCGCGGTCACCATCACGGCGGTCGCCGCGACGGCGGTCGCATTGGTTCCGGGTATCACGCTGACGGCCGCCATCGCCCTCGGAGCGGCGGTGGCTCCGCCCGATCCGGTGGCCGTCGACGCCGTCGCCGGGCCACTGCGGATACCGCGCCGGCTGGTGGGGGTGCTGCAGACCGAGGGTCTGTTCAATGACGCTACCTCGCTGGTGGTGTTCCAGACCGCCCTGGCCGCCCTGATGACCAGCCGCGGCGGCGGTCTCAACGGATCGGTGGCGTGGCGATTCGTCTACGGTGTGGTGGCGGCGGCGGTCATCGGGTGGGTCACCGCCTGGTTGGTCCGCCGCCTGACCGACCGGATCCAGGACGTGGCCGGGCGGAATGCCCTGACCCTCATCCTCCCGTTCGCCGTGTACCTGGCGGCCGACGAGGCCCGTGCGTCCGGGGTCATCGCGGTGGTCGTGGCTGCCCTTGCCCTCGGAAGCAGTCAGCAGGCGGACGCCATCGAGGATCGGCTGACCGGTGAGGCGTTCTGGAGTGTGGTCGAGCTGGTCGTCACCGGCGTGGCCTTCGGTCTGATCGGGGTCGAGCTGCGATCGGTGATCAGGGAGGCGGGCCGGCAGCTACCGCACATGCTCGGGCACGCGGCGCTCGTGTGCGGCGTGGTGGTTGCGGTGCGGGCGGTCTGGTTGACGGTGGCGCTCCAGACGATCGCCCGGTCCGAGGATCCGGATCGGTCCCCCCGCAACCTTCGTGAGGTGATGATCCTGACCTGGTGCGGGATGCGGGGGCTGGCCACCCTGGCCCTCGCGCTGGCCCTTCCGGCCACCGTCTTCGAGGGCGCGGTGTTTCCCGCGCGCACCGAGATCGTGGTGATCGCATGCTCGGTCCTGGTGGTGACCCTGTTGATTCCGGCCTTCACCCTCCCGGCGTTGGTCAAGGCGCTGGGGATCGCCGACGACGCCGACGCCGAGGATGCGGCCGAGCGGCCGATCGCCGACCGGGCCCGGGCTGCGGTGATGAATGCGTTGCAGGACAACGATCTTCCTCCCGGCACATCGGACCGGGTGAAGGAGTTCGTCCGCCTCGGGACGGCCTTGATGACTGCCCGGGTGGCCGGTGACGACGAGTTCGACCGGTATCGCGAGGTGTACGCCGAGGTGCAGGAGCAACGTCGACTGATGGTGGACCTGGAAGGACGGGCGCTGTCGGCGGCGCGGGCGGAGGTGCTCAAGGTGCGGGGGGAGCCGGGCGTCGACCCGGACGCCGCGGACCGCGTACTGCGCCGCCTGGACGTCAAGAGCCTTCGGCTCGGTTAGTCGTCCTTCATCTGGGACAGGACGGTTTCGCAGATCTCGCGGAAGTCGGCCAGCTGGGCGTCCGACAGCGGGTCGAACATGGTGGAGCGCACCGTCTCCGCGTGACTGGGGGCCACCTCGACCAAGCGGGTGTGTCCCGCTTCGGTGAGCACCGCGAGCTGCCCGCGCTTGTCGCCCGGGGCCGGTTCGCGGCGAACCCATCCGTAGTCCTCCAGCCGCGCCACGGCGTGGGAGAGCCGAGATTGCGAGGCCTGCACGACATCGGCCAGTTGGTGCATCCGCAACGAGCGGCCCGGCGCCTCGGACAGCATGGCCAGGATCAGGTAGTACGCGTGGGGCATCCCGGCCGCCTGTTGCAGGTCCCGCTCGATCCGGGCGTTGAGCGCGGCCGTCATCGCCAGGTAGGCCCGCCAGGTCTGCTGCTGCTCGGAATTGAGCCAGGGATTGTCGCGCACCGGATCAGTGTAGCGGGAAGGTACTTGAACGCTCATATAAATCTGGATACTCTGGGTTCATGACCGATCCCGTCGCCGCCCGCATGCCCGTCCTGTACGTCTCGCACGGGGCGCCGCCGCTCGCCGACGACGCCACATGGACCGGCGAACTGCGGCGCTGGGGCAAGGATCTGCCCCGGCCGTCGTCGATCCTGGTCGTCTCGGCGCACTGGGAATCGGCGCCGCTCACCGTCGGCGCGACCGAGCAGGTTCCGCTGACCTACGACTTCGGTGGATTTCCCCAGCACTACTACGAGGTCGAGTACAAGGCGCCGGGCGCGCCGGAGCTGGCCCAGGATGTCGCGAAACTGGTTGCCCAGCCGGGCAATCCGGTCTACCAGGACCCGAACCGCGGCCTCGACCACGGGGCCTACGTGCCGCTGGTGGAAATGTTCCCGGAGGCCGACGTGCCCGTGCTGCAGGTGTCGATGCCGACCCTGGACCCGGTGCAGCTGTTCGAGCTGGGCCGCACGTTGGCCCCGCTCCGGGACGAAGGTGTGCTGATCATCGGGTCCGGGTTCACCACGCACAATCTGCGGGAGGCGGTCTTCGGTGACGTGTCCGGTGCCGCCCCGCAGTGGGGTCGGGAATTCGATGCCTGGGCCAAGGAAGCCGTCGAGGGCGGGGACATCGACGCGGTGCTGGATTTCCAGCGCCGGGCGCCGGCCGCGCTGCGCGCGCACCCCCGCACGGAGCATTTCGCCCCGCTGTTCGTGGCTCTCGGTGCGGGGTCGGAATCCGGTGTCGACGCCACCAGCGAGGTCGACGGCTTCTGGTACGGCATGGCCAAGCGGTCGTTCCAGTTCAACTGACCTCTCCGGGCCGCTCGGCCCGACTTCCGGTCGACATCCGGATTGACGACGTTCGTGACCGCGTCGGCTGATCCCGCGGGCCGCACGTGCGGCACACTCGCGGGTGTGAACGAAGCGGAGAGGCAGGCACTCGAGCTGGCGGTCGAACTCGCAGCGCGCGGAGCCGGGACGGTGTTGCCGAACCCGGTGGTGGGGTGCGTCCTGCTGTCTCCGTCCGGCCAGATCGTCGGCCGGGGCTGGCATCAGCGAGCCGGCGGCCCGCACGCGGAGGTGGTCGCCCTGGCCGATGCCGGCGACGCCGCTCGCGGGGCGACGGCGGTCGTCACCCTGGAGCCGTGCAACCACACCGGGCGCACGGGCCCTTGTTCCCAGGCCCTCATCGCGGCCGGTGTGGCCAAGGTGATCGTCGCCGTTCGGGACCCGTGGCCGGCAGCGGCCGGCGGCGTCGACGTCCTGCGGGCGGCCGGCGTCGAGGTGCACGAGGTCGGCGATACGGATTCGCCGGCCGAGGACGTCAACCGGGTCTGGCTGACCGCCACCCGCAAGCGACGGGCTTTCGTCACCTTCAAGGCCGGGATGACGATCGACGCCCGCGTCGCGGCCGCCGACGGCACCAGCCGATGGATCACCTCGCCGGAGTCACGGGCCGACGTCCATCGCCTCCGCGGCGAGGTCGACACCATGATGGTCGGGGTGGGCACCGTCCTGGCCGACGATCCGCTCCTCACGGTGCGGGATGCCGACGGCGAACTGGTTGGACGCCAACCACTTCGGGTCGTCATCGACTCACCCGGACGGACCCCGTCCGACGCCCGGGTCCGCAACGACGACGCCGAGACGCTGATCGCCACCGCCGCCGAGTTCGGCCACGGGCGTCGGGTCGACGTCGGTGCCGTCCTGAGTGAGCTCTATCGGCGCGGGCGCCGGCACGTCCTGCTCGAGGGCGGCCCCCGGCTCGCCACGTCGATGCTGGACGCCGGCCTGGTCGACGAGGTGGTGGTCTACATCGCCCCGTTGCTCCTCGGCGCCGGCCGCAGCCTGCTCGACGGCAGCGCCGTCGACACGTTGACCGCGGCCCATCGCGCCGAGTTGGTGGCCGTCGACCGGTTCGGGCCGGATGTCCGGCTCCGCTACACGGTCCGCGGCTGAGAGCTACTTGACGGCGACCTTCTCGATGCTCATCACCAGGATGACGCGGTCGGCGCGGTCCGGCGGCGGCTGCTGATCGGGGTTGCCGTAGCGCTTCCCGAGGGTCACGTAGAACGCGCCCGTCGGGTCGGGGACCACCTCGACCAGCTTCCCGCGCAGTTCGATGAAGTCGTAAGGGTTCTCCGGATCGGAGACGGACAGGCTCATCGACGGGTTGTGCTGCAGGTTGCGGAACTTGGCCCGCTTCGTGGTGTGGGTGAACCGGAGGTGCTCGCCGTCGTAGAGGAACCACATCGGGTTGACCTGCACCGTGTCGTCGGGCCGGATGGTGCCCAGGTTGCCGTAGTTCGGGTCTTCCAAGAAGCGGAGGTACCGCTCGGGGATGGTGGCTGTCATGTCTGGTCCAACCCCGGCTGGCGCCGAGGGATTCCGACAGGCGGCCTGCTCGACTCGCCCCGCGAATCTTCGGCCGTTCACGGTCCCAGGAAGTATGTCTCGATCCGACGCCCTCTGACCTGGTTACACGTGGGCCCCGTGGGACTCGAACCCACAACCCGCGGATTAAAAGTCCGCTGCTCTGCCAATTGAGCTAGAGGCCCTCAGGACCGGCTGGTTCTGTGGCGGACAATCCGAAGTCATGATCAACTTCGGTGGCCCGTGCACTGGCTCCGGTCGGTCCTTGGTGCTCCGGTGGGCGTTGCGGCCGCCAGGGCGGCTCCGAGAGCTTGTTCAGGGTAGCCGATGCGCCGATGGGGGCTGAATCTGCAGGTCAGGGGCGAATCGAGCAGCGCGTGATCGCCGCCGGCGGTGCCGCTGCGATGGTGGTGACCTGCAGGTCACGGCCCGAGTTCGCCCGGCGGCGTCGAGCGCCACGGGTTCGAGGCCAATTCGCGGCCAGGGAAGCCTGACCCTGGATGGCCGCGAGATCGGCTCTCAGTCGATCTCACGAAGTCGTGCGGCGGCTGCCGCGGCTGCGGCCGCTGGGTCTTCGGCGTCGGTGATCATCCGGACCACGACGACCCGGCGGGCACCGTGCGCGATCACCTGGTCGAGTCGCTCCAGCGTGTTGATCCCGCCGATGGCGAACCAGGGCCGCCCGGCCCGGGTGCGGGCGTGATCGAGGAATCCGAGACCGGTTCCGGGCCGTCCCGGTTTGGTGGGGGTAGCCCACGTCGGACCGGCGCAGTAGTAGTCCACCGCCGGTTCGGTGTGAGCGGCGTCGAGCTGCTCGGGGGTGTGGGTCGACCGCCCGATGACCACGTCCGGTCCGACGATGCGGCGGGCGACTGACACAGGAAGATCGTCCTGCCCGAGGTGCAGGACGTCGGCCTTCGAGGCCAGCGCGATGTCGGCCCGGTCGTTCACCGCGAACAGCTTCCCGTGGCGGCGGGCGGCGTCGGCGACGATCTCCAGCAGGGCGAGCTCGGCCCGCGCCTCCAAACCCTTCTCCCGGAGTTGAACGATGTCCACCCCGGCGCCGAGAACGGCGTCCAGGAACTCGGCGAAGTCGCCTCTCTCGGAACGGGAATCAGTACACAGGTACAGCCGGGCGTCGGCGAGCGCGGAACGGGGATCAGGCATTCGCGCCACATTACGACAAGCGCATCTCAGTCTCATGTCCCCGAGCCCTTCCGTGGGCGGGTGCCCCTGGCGGGTTAGAGTGGCGCTTTCACGGGAGCTCGGAGTACCGGGCTGAGAGGGCTGCTGCGAGCGGCCGACCGTCCGATCTGATCCGGGCAATGCCGGTCAGGGAGTTCCGCGGACGTGCGCGCTCGCCCGACGCGGAAGGCGCACACCCCGATGACCGACGCCGCGTCGCCTGCACCCGGGAACGCTGTGGACGTCGCGGTGATCGGTGGCGGCCTGATCGGCCTGGGAATTGCCTGGCGCTGCGCGCAGCGCGGCCTGGCGGTGACCGTCTTCGACCCGGCGCCCGGATCCGGCGCCTCATGGACCGCGGCGGGAATGCTCGCACCCGTCACGGAGCTGCGGTACGGCGAGCAGTCCCTGTTCGCGCTCAATCTGTTGTCGGCCCAGCGGTATCCCGAGTTTGTCGAGGAACTGCAGTCGGCGGCCGGAATGGACGTCGGTTACCGGCTCACCGGCTCCGTGGTCGCCGCCTGGGACGCCGCCGACCTCGCATCGCTGCGGGACCTGGCGGTGTTCGCGAAATCGCTGGGGCATCCGGTAGAGGTGTTGACGGGACGGGAGCTGCGCCGCGAGTCGCCGTTGCTGAGCCCAGGCCTGCCCGGCGGCATCATCGCTCCCGACGATCACCAGGTGAACAACCGAAAATTGCACGCCGCGCTCCGCGCGGCGTTCTCGGCCGCCGGCGGCCGGGTCGTCACCGAGCGGGTCACCGCCGTCTGGTCGCCCCGTGGCCGCGTCGCCGGTGTCGTCCTCGCCGACGGTACGGTCGCCCCCGCCGGGATCACCGTGCTGGCCGCCGGCGCCTGGTCCCGGCAGGTCGACGGGGTGCCCCCGGAATTGATGCCCCGGGTGCGGCCGGTAAAGGGGCAGACGTTGCGGCTCCGACTTCCCAGTGGCGAGGTCCTGGGACGGGTGGTCCGTGGAACGGTGCGCGGCTCGCCGGTCTACCTCGTCCCCCGCGAGGACGGGGAGCTGGTGGTGGGGGCATCCAGCGAGGAGACCGGGTTCGGTCTGACGCCTCGGGCCGGCGCCGTGTACGAGCTGCTACGCGACGCCCAGTCGCTGCTGCCGATCGTGGCCGAAGCCCACCTGGAGGACGTCAGCACCAGCCTGCGCCCTGGCTCGCCGGACAACGCCCCGATGATCGGGCCCAGCAGGATCGAGGGTCTGGTGTTCGCGACCGGGCACTACCGCAACGGTGTGCTGCTCACACCGGTGACCGCCGACGGCGTCGCCGACCTGATCACGAACGGCACCCTGCCAATCGAACTCCTGCCGTTCCGGCCGGACCGGTTCTCTACCCATCCCGACACCCACCGACCTGCGGAGGTTCCCGCATGACCCTCACCATCAACGGCGTTGACCGCGCCGTCCCGGATGACGTCACCCTGTACGCGATCCTGCACCGGGAGGGGGAGAGCGACCGCGGAAAGGCCGCCGCCGTTGGCGGAGTCGTGGTGCCCCGCTCGCAGTGGGCGACTCGGGTCCTCCGGCACGGGGAAGCCGTCGAGCTGATCACGGCGATGCAGGGTGGCTGACCACGGAAGCTGGGACCAGCCGTTCTCGATCGCCGGGACCACGCTCGGTTCCCGGTTCATCCTCGGCACCGGCGGCGCACCCAGCATGCAGGTCATCGACGAGATCATCACCGCATCCGGGACCGCCATGTGCACGGTGTCGATGCGCCGCACCGATGCCGCGACCGGTGGTTCCCTGGTGGACGTGCTGGACCGCCTCGGAGTGCGGATCCTGCCGAACACGGCCGGCTGCCGCACCGCCCGGGAAGCGGTCACCACGGCCGAACTGGCCCGTGAGGCCCTGGAGACCAGCTGGGTGAAACTGGAAGTCGTCGCCGACGAGACCACCCTGCTGCCGGACCCTTTCGAGTTGCTCGACGCGGCCGAGCAACTCGTCGCCCGCGGGTTCACCGTCCTGCCGTACACCAATGACGACCCGATCCTGGCCCGGCGCTTGCAACAGGCCGGCTGCGCGGCGGTGATGCCGCTCGGCTCCCCGATCGGCAGCGGCCTGGGTATCAGCAACCCGCACAACATCGAGGTCATCGTCGCGGAGGCCACCGTCCCGGTGATCCTGGACGCGGGAATCGGCACCGCCTCCGATGCCGCGCTGGCCATGGAACTCGGGTGCGACGCGGTCCTTCTCGCCTCCGCGGTGACCCGCGCCCAGAACCCGGCGATGATGGCCAGTGCAATGGCCAACGCCGTCACGGCCGGCCGGCAGGCCCACCTCGCCGGGCGCATCCCGCGCCGCTCGCATGCCCACGCTTCATCCCCGCTCGAGGGCATGGCGATCCTCTGAGCTGGAAACAAGGGGCGGGAGCCGAATGCACGAGTAGGTCAGCCCGGTGATGGCTCCGCCCCGCGTGGGATGATGAAGTCGCTCCACCGCGCGCCCGTCCAGACCAGCAGATCCTGACAGATGGAGAACTCCGATGCCCGTGCCGTCGAGAACCTCGGGTATCGAGTTGCCCGCTCGCCGGCACGAGGTGCCCCGCGGTCGGCCGAACGCGAAGCTCGACAGCGTCGAGTTCGCCGTGGCCGAGATCGCCTCCGGGCGCCCGGTGGTGGTGGTCGACGACGAGGGCCGTGAGAACGAGGGAGACCTGATCTTCGCGGCTGAGCTGGCCACGCCGGAGGTGGTCGCCTTCACCGTGCGTTTCACCTCGGGTTACATCTGCGTGCCGGTGACCGAGGAAGAGGCCGACCGGCTCGATCTGCCCCCCATGTCGCGGGTCAACCAGGACCCCCGCGGCACCGCCTACACCGTGACCGTCGACGCGAAGAACGTCGAGACCACCGGCATCTCGGCCCAGGACCGGGCCCGAACGATCCGCCTGCTGGCCGATCCGGACGCCCGGGCCGAGGACTTCAGCCGGCCCGGCCACGTCGTGCCGTTGCGGTCCCGCGACGGCGGTGTCCTGGTCCGCCCGGGCCACACCGAGGCCGCCACCGATCTGGCCGTGATGGCCGGTCTGCGCCCGGCGGGCGTGCTCTGCGAGATCGTCAGCGAGAAGGATCCGCTGGAGATGGCTCGCCTGGACGAACTGCGGGTGTTCTGCGACGACCACGACCTGGCGCTGATCTCGATCGCGCAGTTGATCGCCCACCGGCTCGAGCACGAGCGGCAGATCGAGAAGGTCGCCGTGACCTCGCTGCCGATGGCCCAGGGCCGATTCATCGTGCACGGGTACCGCAGCATCGTGACCGGTCGCGAGTTGATCGCCCTGGTCTACGGCGAAATCGGGGACGGCACCGACCTTCTGGTCCGCGTGCACTCCGAGTGCGTCACGGGAGACGTCTTCCACTCCCTGCGGTGCAACCACCACGCACAGCTCACCGCCGCTCTGGAGACGATCGCCGCCGAGGGGCGCGGGGTACTGCTGTACATCCGCGGACACGAGGGCCGCGGGGTGGGATTGCTGGAGAAGCTGCAGGCCTACGAACTCCAGGACACCGGGGTGGACGTTCCGCTGCCGGCGCTCGAGGCGCCGGCTGACGAACGGGAATATGGATCCGGCGCGCAGGTTCTGGCCGACCTGGGGGTCCGGTCGATGCGTCTGCTCACCAACCACCCGACCCGCCGGGCCGGCATTGTCGGTTACGGCCTCACCATCCTGGACTACGTGCCCCTGTCCACCTAGTCGGCGCCAGCCGCGCAGCGCACCGCGATGGATTGCTCTCTGCGGAACCGTCCCGAGGGTAGAAAGTCCGCCCCGTCATTGAGATTTTGACGTCAGCGCCCTAGAATCGACTAGCGAGTCCGTAGCGAATAGCCATTCACCGTTTTCGGTGACGACCCTTCCGACCATCGACGGCCGGTCGCGGCGCGGCGGACCACGATCGAGAAGGGCTTCAACGGTGAGCAACGATCAGCAGCTGTTCGGCGCAGGCATCTGGCACTTCGCCACGTACGTCGACCGTTACGCGACCGACGGCTACGGGGAGCCGCGGAGCATCCTGGACGCCATCAAGTTGGCCGGCCAGGTCGAGGATCTGTCGGTGGTCGATCTGAACTATCCGTTCTTCGGCGGTGACTTCACCCGGGAGCAGGTCAAGGCCGAACTCGATGCGGCGAACCTGAGCGTCGTCGGTATCACTCCGGAGATCTACACCCGGGTGTTCGCCAAGGGATCGTTCACCAACCCGGACCCGGGGGTGCGCCGCCTCGCCCACGAATTGATCACCGAGGCGGCGGACGTGGTCCGCTACTTCGGCGCCGACTACGTGAAGCTGTGGCCGGGCCAGGACGGCTGGGACTACCCGTTCCAGGTCGATCACGGTGCGCTGTGGAAGAACTCCATGGACGGGGTGGCGGCGTTGGCCTCGGAGAATCCCGACCTGAAATTCGCCATCGAGTACAAGCCGAGGGAACCGCGGGTACACATGAGCTACAGCTCCGTGGCCCGCACGTTGCTGGGCATCGAAAAGATCGGGTTGCCGAACGTCGGCATTCTGCTGGACTTCGGCCACGCCCTGTTCGGTGGCGAGTCGCCCGCCGATTCGGCCCAGTTGGCCATCGACTACGGCCGGCTGTTCGGAATGGATGTCAACGACAACCTCCGCCAGTGGGACGACGACATGATCGCCGGAACCGTCCACCCCATCGAGCTTTTCGAGTTCTTCTACACGCTGGAGAAGAACAATTGGAAGGGAGTGTGGCAGCTCGACCAGTTCCCGTTCCGGGAGGATTCGGTCGCCGCGGCCACCAGTGCCATCGACTTCCTCAAGACGGTTCAACGGGCGCTGGGCAAGCTGGACTTCGCGGCGATGCAGGAGGCCCAGGACAACCACGACGCGATCGGCGCTCTGCGCCTGGCCCAGAAGGCGCTGTACACCTCGTACTGAGCCAATGGTCACCGGGTCGGCGGCCGTTGGGATTGTCCTACGGCTGCCGGCTCGCGCCGCTCTGCCTGTGCGGCAACCGGTCTCGGGTGCCGGTCAGTCTTCGGCGACGAGGCGCCGGGCCATCTCAAGATCGGTGATCAGCACGTTGACCCAGCCGCCGCGCAGTGCCGCCCGGATGGCCGAGAATTTCCGGCTGCCTCCGGCCACTCCGATGCGTCGGGGAATCTGCATCAATTCCCGTGGCGTGATGCCGATGAGTCGCTGATCGAGATTGGAGGACACCGACTTTCCGTCGGCGTCGAAATAGCGGAAGCACACGTCGCCCACCGCGCCGAGGGAACGGAGTTCTTCCTGTTCGGTCTCGGCCAGCGCGTTTCCGCTGCGCTGCAGCAGCGGCGACGGTTCCAGGCTGCCGATGCCGACCAGGGCCACGGTGAGCCGGGACCACAGTTCCGTCACCTCTTTCACCGAGGGATCGCGCATCAGGGCCTTGCGGATGGCCGGGCTACCGACCAGACCAGGCGCGGACAGGAAGACCGGGGTGCCGCCGGTGAGATCGGCCAGGCGCCCGGTGAGTCGGGTGGCCTGCATCTGAACGGCGGGATCGCCGAGGCCGCCGACGATCTGGACCACCTTGTCGACCACGGTGATGTTCTTGGGCCGCATGACGTCGACCGCCGCGATCAGCGACTCGCTCCAGGACGACACCCCGATGACATGGCCACCGGTGAGGGTGACGTCCAGGTAGTCGGCGGTGGCTGCACCCAGGGCGGGCAGAACCGCATCACCGGCACCGGACGCGTCGACCACGACCACGTCACGCATCCCGTATCGCTCCTGGATGGCGTCCTCGAGTTCGGTGTACGTACCCGGCGGCATCGTCACCACGGTCCGCACGATGCCGACCTCGGTGGCCTGCCGCAGCAGACGGGACACCCGGGGCTGGGAGAGGCTCAGCTCGGCCGCGATCTGCGGCTGGCGGATGCCCCGCTCGTAGTACATGCGGGCGACCTTGCCCAACAGGCGCAGCTGGTCGGGTTCGGGCTCTCGGCCGGCGCGGGCACGGGGAGTGTGTGGGTTGGTCATCTGGTCGAACCGCTCCCGTCGCCCGGCGTTGTGCCGGCCATTGACGCCTCGTCTCACCGGTCCACACCGGGCCGGTTGTCGTTCCACATGGTACTGACTATCTATTCAACAAGCGAGCCGGACGAAGGGGCTCGATCGGGATCGGCCGGCCCGTCCCGGTCAGCGGAGTACCGGTGGTCGCGACCGCAGCACGGCCGTGGACCAGCCGCGCTGGCGGCTCTCTCGCTCGTCGGCCGACACGGACGGAACGAAGGTCTGACGCTTGCGGGGCAGCCGCTGCAGGTCGTCGGTGGACCACAGACCGACCTGGCGCCCGGCCAGGTGTGCGGCGCCCAACGAGGACAGATCCGCGTCGGCCGCCCGGGCCACCAGACGGCCGCTGGTATCGGCCTGCAACTGCATCAGGACCGGATTGCCGGAGGCACCGCCGTCGGCGAGCAGCAGGCTCACCGGCACCCCGGAGCGGTCGATCGCGGCGACCACGTCCTCGACCTGGAACGCGACGGATTCCAATGCGGCGCGGGCGATCTGGGGCAGCTCGGTGCCCAGGGTCAGTCCGGAGAGCAGTCCGACCGCATCGCGGTCCCAGTACGGCGCGCCGAGCCCGTTGAAAGCGGGGACGATGTGCACACCGTCGCTGGTGGCGGTATCGGCCAGCGCGGCCAGGGCGGCCGGCGATTGCCCGAACAGCCGCGACAGCCAGTTCAGCGTGGCGCCGCTGGAGCGGATGTTGCCCTCCATCGCCAGGTTCGGGCCCGCCCCGGTGTCCCAGGCGATGGTGAGACACAGCCCGGGACTCACCGTGGCGCCGGGCGGGCACAGGCCCATGACCGAGGACCCGGTGCCGTACGTCGCCTTGACCGTGCCCGGGTTCCAGCCGGCGTGGGCGAACAGGGCGGCATGGGAGTCACCGAGGACGGCCGTGATGGGGGTGTCGGCGCGGAGCGGGTCAAGGCCTCGGGCGGTGGGAAACGGTCCGGTCGAGGCCACGACCTCACCGAGAACCTGGGCCGGCACACCGAACAAGGTCAGCAGGTCCTCGTCCCATTTCCCGGTGTGGATGTCGAGCAGCTGGGTGCGCGAGGCATTCCCGACCTCGATCAGGTGCTGCGCACCGAATCGGCTGATCAGCCAGGAGTCCACGGTGCCCAGACACAGGCGTCCGGCTCGGCTGTTGGACCGGTCCGGATCGTAGGCGTCGAGCAGCCAGGTCGCCTTGGTGGCCGAGAACATCGGGTCCAGCGGCAGTCCGGACCGGCTGCGCACCAGGTCGGCGTGTCCGGCCTCGGCGAGGACCTGGCACTGCCCGGCGCTGCGTTGGTCCTGCCAACTGATCAACGGGCTGATCGGGTGGCCGGTCCGGCGGTCCCAGAGGAGCAGTGATTCGCGCTGGGTGGAGAACCCCACCGCGACGACAGCGGACGGGTCGTGCCCCTGCATGATCCGGGCGACGACGCCCCGGACGCTGTCCAGGATCTCGGCGGGCGACTGCTCCACCCACCCCGGCCGCGGGTAGGTGCTGGCGACCGGAACGGACGCAGATGCCACGACGGCGCCGCTGGACGAGACCAGCAGCGCCTTCGTGGAACCTGAACCTTGGTCGACCGCGAGCACAAGGTTGTCCTGGCTCATCGTGCGGATAGCTCCCTTGCGGCGCTCGCGATGCCGGCGGCATTGAGCCCAAAGTAGTCCAGCAGGAACTCGGTGCTTCCCGTCGGCGCGAACTGGCGATCGATGCCGAGGATCCGCATCGGGGTCGGTCGGTGCTGGGACAGCAGGCTGGCCACTGCGGCGCCCAGACCGCCGGTGGACGTGGCCTCCTCAGCGGTGATCACCCCCGCGGTCTCCTCGGCCGCCCGCAGGATCGCCTCGGTGTCCAGCGGCTCGATGAACGACACGTTCAGCACGCGAAGCGAGATACCCTCGGCCCGAAGGGTTTCGGCTGCCTCCAGGGCTCGCGAGACCATGGTTCCGGTGGCGACCACGGTGATGTCGACGCCGTCGGTCAGTTGGTTGATCCGGCCTGGTTCGAAGACGGTGTCGTCTGCGTGCACGGCCGGCACGGGGAACCGTCCGATCCGCAGGTAGCTGGGCCCGGAGTGGTAAGCCGCCCAGCGGACGGCCGCGCGCGTCTGCGCCGGATCTGCGGGCACGACGATCGGGAGGTCGGCCACGGCCCGGATCCAGGACAGGTCCTCGATGGAGTGGTGGGTCGGGCCGAGTTCGCCGTAGGCCATCCCGGGGGACTGCCCGCAGAGCACGACCTTGGCCCGGCTGTAGGCGATGTCGGCCTTGATCTGTTCCAGGGCCCGCCCGGTGAGGAACGGGGCGGCGGCGGAGACGAACGGGATCATCCCGCCGTTGGCCAGGCCGGCGCCGACGCCGACCAGGTCCTGCTCGGCGATGCCGACGTTGATGAGCCGGTCCGGGAACTCGTCCCGGAACCCGGTGAGGTTGCTGGACCCGACCGAATCGTTGCAGACGGCGACGATCCGGTCGTCCTCGCGAGCGAGGGCGATGAGCTCCTCGGCGAATGCCTTGCGGCAATCGAAGGTGGGGACCTGCACGGCGGCGGTCATCGGTTCAGCTCCTCGAGTGCGGCTTCGACCTGTTCGGTGGTGGGTACCTTGTGGTGCCATTCGACGCGGTCCTCGATGAAGGACACGCCCTTTCCCTTGACGGTGTTGGCGATGACGACCACCGGCCGGGCGGTGGTCGACGGTTCGAACGCCGTCAGTAGCTGGTCGTAGTCGTGCCCGTCGATCTCGCGGACCTCGAACCCGAAACTGGTCCACTTGTCCGACAGCGGTTCGAGCTGCTTGGTGTCCTCGGTGCGAGCGCCCTGCTGCAGGCGGTTCCGGTCGACCACCGCGGTCAACGACGACAGGTGATAGTGCGAGGCAGTCATCGCGGCTTCCCAGTTGCTGCCCTCCTGCAGTTCGCCGTCACCCATCACCACGAAAGTGCGACGGGCCGAACCCTGCAGCTTCGCGGCCAGCGCGTGGCCGACGGCCACCGGGAATCCGTGGCCAAGGGGCCCGGTGTTGGTCTCCACGCCGGGAACCTTGACCCGGTTGGGATGGCCGTTGAGGGCCGAGAGCGGTTGGGCGAAGGTTTCCAGTTCGTCGAGCGGGAAGAACCCGCAGTGGGCCAGGGTGGAGTACAGAGCGCCGGCACTGTGGCCCTTGGACAGGATGAACCGGTCGCGTTCGGGATCGGTGGGATGGTGCGGGTCGATGTTGAGCACGGCCCCGTAGAGGGTGGCCAGGATGTCCGCGACGGAGAAGTCCCCGCCGATATGGCCGAGCTGGGCGCGGTTGATCATCTGCACGTCGCTGGAGCGCACGGCGCGGGCAAGGTCCCGCAGCGCGGTGACGATCCGGTCGCGGCTGGTCTCGCCCAGCCCTCGACGCGACGCGAGGAAGGCGTCCGCCGAAGCGGAATCCACGGTCAGGGTACTCATTGCTGTCCTTCCATTGACGGAGCTGGGCCCAGACCGGCTGCGCGGCTGCACCATTTGGCCGAATCGGCGCATGGCGCGACGACCCGGACCGGTGATCGGTCAGCCGGACTGGGCCGTCTCGTCTCAGGTCTGGTGAGCACGGCCGGATGTCCCTGGTTCCACGCTAAGCCGGAAGGGCCCAACGTCGAATAGTCATTCAGTCACGACTGACTAGTCAGAGACTAGGGGGCCACTGACCGACTGTCAACGGAAGTCCTTCGTCCTGCATCGAAGTACCTGCCGGGCAACACCAATGCGCATCAGCGGCGGTCGGGAGGTCATGACGGCCGGACCTCGATCGGCCGGGGCCGACCCGGGGGCGGCCGGTGGAGTCCGTGTGGCGCTCAGCCGTCCGGCAGCTGAACACTGCCTATTGACGACGCTCGCCGACCCCTGCATGATGGGTGCGTGTTCAATCAATGTCGATTAGCTATTCAGCGCCGCGTCCGGATGATTGTGCTCCTGGCCGCCGCCGTGGTGTTCCTGGCGGGATGCAGCATGCCTGGTCTGTGGACCTACGAATCAAATGGGCAGGGCACCAGCGGCGCCGGCGCCTTCGACGCCACCACCTACGTAGACGGCATCTGGTCCAGCAAAGTGGTGACAACGGTCGAGCAGAAGGCGGTCGACGCCGCGACCCTGCTCCCGGCGATCAAGGCCGACAAGGCAGCCGCCGCCACCAAGTACGGGGTGGCGGCCACGGCCACCGGCGGCTCTCCCACCTTCCTGATCAAAGGCAGCGGCAAGGTCACCAAGCTCGACGCGACGAACCCGAACGGACCGGTCACCGTGTCGGTCGGCGGGCAGGACGTCCAGATCGTGACCGGACCGGTCATCATCGGCACCGCTCTGCGCGATGCGGTCGGGATCACCTTCAGCGAATTCACCAACCAGATCGACTACCAGAACGTCGGCACGCAGCTGAACAACCGCGTCAAGAAGGATGTGGTGGCACCGGTCAAGAGCAGCCTCGCGGTCGGCAAGACCGTCGCCTTCGACGGTGTCTTCACCTTGCTGTCACCGACCAGCATCAGCATCGTGCCGACGAAACTGGCGGTCTCGTCATGACTTCGGCCGACCCGGTGGGGCCGCCGACGCCGGACGACGTCCTGTTGGTGGCCGAGAACGTCAGCAAGAACTACGGCGGTGTCATGGCCCTCAAGGACGTGAACTTCAAGGCCTACCGCGGCAAGGTGAACGTCCTGGTCGGCGAGAACGGTGCCGGCAAATCGACCCTCATGAAGATCCTTTCCGGGTCGGTGGAACCGACCACCGGGCGGATCTTGATCGAGGGTGAACCGGTCAGCCTGGGCAGCCCCCGCGAGGCGCAGGCCCTCGGCATCGGCATCATCCACCAGGAACTCAGCCTGTTTCCGAACATGTCCATCGCCGAGAACATGTTCGCCGGACGGGAACCACGCAAAGGTCGCCGCTTCGTCGACTTCAACCGGGAACGCAGCCAGGCCCGCGCGGTGCTGGCCCGACTCGGCCAGAACCTGAATCCGAACACCCTGGTCTCCGACCTGCCGATCGGCCAGCAGCAGTTGGTCGAGATCGGAAAGGTCCTCCTGGAGGACGTGCGCATCCTGATCATGGACGAGCCGACTTCGGCCCTGTCCAACCACGAGGTGGATGTCCTGTTCGGGGTGATGGAGGACCTCCGCAAGCAGGACGTCACGATCATCTACATCTCGCACAAACTGGACGAATTCCGCCGAATCGGGGACTACGTCACGGTCTTCCGGGACGGCAACCTGGTCGCGTCGGAATCGATGACCCGGACGGACACTGCCTGGATCGTCCGGCAGATGGTCGGCCGGGACCCCAATAGCCTGTTCAGCCGCAGTGGCGTAGCGCCCGGTGAGGTCATCCTGGACGTCTCCCACCTCACCGCACCCGGCCCGGTGCGGCCCCTGGTGGACGACGTCTCCCTGACCGTCGCCGCCGGCGAGATCGTCGGAATCTACGGCCTGATGGGAGCCGGACGGACCGAGCTCATGGAATGCCTGATGGGCACCCGGGAAGCCGCCGCCGGTGAGGTCCGGATCAAAGGTCAGCTGGAAACCGAGGGAACCGTCCAGAGCCGGCTGCGAGCCGGCTTGGCCCTGGTTCCCGAGGATCGGCAGCGCGACGGTCTGGTCCAGGTGATGTCGGTCAAGGACAACGTGGTGCTCTCGGTCCTGGGCAAGCTGAAGAAGTGGGGCGTCCTGCCCCCGGGCAACGTGCACCAGATCGCCGCCCAGAAGGTGAAGGATCTGACCATCAGGATCCCCGGGCTCGACGCTCCGGTGACCTCCCTGTCCGGCGGCAATCAGCAGAAGGTCGTCCTCGCCCGCGCGCTGCTCACCGAACCGGTCGTACTACTGCTCGACGAACCGACGCGGGGCGTCGACGTCGGCGCGAAATCGCAGATCGCCACGATCATGGCCGATCTGGCTCGCGAAGGTTACGGCGTCCTGTTCATCTCCTCCGAACTGGCCGAAGTCATCGCGATGGCCGACCGCGTGATCGTGATGGCCAAGGGTCGTGTGACCGCGCAGTTCTCGGCTGAAGACGTGACCGAAGAGAAGTTGGTTGCCGCCTCGGCTTCCGACAGTGTTCTGGAAGGAATCCAATGAGTGTCGACGCCGAAGTCGATAAGAGCGCCCCGCCGCCCGACCCAGCAGCCAAGGCCCCGAGGCAGCGCCCGAAGATGAGCGCCGGACAGATCGCCCTCCTGCTGGTGCGCGGACGGACCCTCGTCGTTCTCGTTCTGCTCGTCATCATCTTCGGGGCGTTGTCCCCGGACTACCTGAGCCAGAGCAACTTGATCACCATGACCAAGCACGTCTCGATCAACGCCATCCTGGCCATCGGAGTCACGTTCGTCATCCTCACCGGCGGCATCGATCTGTCCGTCGGGTCCATCGCCGGATTCGCCAGCATGATCTCCGGCGGGCTCCTGTTCAACGGCCTGTCGCTGGGCGACGGGAAGATCTTCTTCTCCGCCGCGATGGTGATCCTGATCGGCATCGTCGTCGGTGCCCTGGTCGGAGCGCTCAACGGCACGGTCATCACCCGATTCGGGGTGGCACCGTTCATCACCACCCTCGGCATGCTCTACGTTGCCCGCGGTTTCGCCCAACTGCGCAGCAACGGGGGTACCTTCCCCGACTTGTCCGGAACGTCGGCGCGCGGCAACGAAGGCTTCCACATCATTGGTGTCGACTCCTGGCTCGGGATTCCGGTCGCGGTGTGGATCATGGTCGTGGTTGCTGCCGCCGCCATCATCGTGACCACCCGGACCCCCTTCGGCCGAAGGGTTTTCGCGGTCGGCGGCAACGAACGGGCGGCCGAGCTGTCCGGTATCCGCACGAAGCGGATCAAGATCGCGGTGTACGTCATCTCCGGAGCCTGCGCCGCCCTGGCCGGACTGCTGCTGACGTCCGAACTGGGCGCCGCCTACCCCGACACCGCCACCACGTACGAACTCAACGCCATCGCCGCCGCCGTCCTGGGCGGCACCGCGCTGAGCGGGGGCCGCGGCACCATCATCGGGACCGTGATGGGCGCATTCGTGATCGGCTTTCTCACCGACGGACTGGTTCTGGTCGGCGTTTCCACTTTCTGGCAGTCCGTCGTCAAGGGCGCCGTCATCATTCTGGCCGTCATCACCGAGCAGGCCCAGCAGAAATTGCAGCGCCGGCTCTCCTCCCGCACTGCTTGAACGTTCGTGCACCGACATCTGCCCACTTCCCCCCACCGCAACACCCCCACCGGAAAGGTCAACCTCCACATGATCACGTCAAAGGCGACCGCATGGCGAAAGGTCCTCTATTCGGCCGGAGCAGTCACGCTGCTCACCGTCACTGCGGCCTGCGGCTCCAGTAGCACCGCAGCGACCGGCTCCAGTTCGGCCGCCGCCGCCACCTCGGCCGCCACCTCGGCCGCACCGGCGGCCACGACCAGCGCCGCCTCCAGCGCCCCGGTCGTGGCCTCGAGTGCGCCCGGTTCGTCCGCCGCCGCCGCCTCGAGCGCCCCGGCGTCGGGGTCCGGCACGGGCGGAGGCGGGGGCGCCGGCAAGCTGATCGTCATCATCACCCCGTCCCCGGACAACGTGTTCTTCAAGGCAGAGCAGGATGCCGCCAAGGCCGAGGCCGTCAAGCTCGGATATCAGACATTGGTGATCAGCCACGACGACGACCCGACCAAGCAGAGCCAGGCGATCGACACGGCCATCTCCCGCAAGGCCGCGGCGATCATCCTCGACAACGCCGGTGCCGACGTCACCGTCACCGCCGTGCAGCGGGCCAAGGACGCCGGCATCCCGTCGTTCCTGATCGACCGCGAGATCAACAAGACCGGGGTCGCCGCCGCGCAGATCGTCTCCAACAATGCACAGGGTGCTGCCCTGGGTGGCCAGGAGTTCGCCACCGCCATGGGCGGCAAGGGTGAATACGCCGAACTGACCGGGAAGGCCACCGATACCAACGCCGGTGTCCGGTCACAGGGCTACCACTCGATCCTGGACCAGTACTCCGATATGAAGATGGTGGCGCAGCAGTCGGCCAACTGGGACCAGGCCGAGGCCCTGTCCAAGACCCAGACGATCCTGCAGGCCCACCCCAACATCAAGGGCATCATCGCCGGTAACGACACCATGGCGCTGGGGGCCGAGGCCGCTCTGGCCGCCGCCGGGAAGACCAATGTGATCGTCACCGGCTTCGACGGAAGCCCCGACGTCGTGGCGTCCATCCTGAAGGGCGGCATCGACGCCACCGTGCTCCAGCCGGCCAGTCAGATCGCCCAGATGGCGGTCCAGCAGGCCGACAAGTTCATCGCCAGCGGCTCCACCGGGAAGGACGAGAAGCAGTCGGTCGACTGCGTGCTGGTGAACAAGGTCAACGCCAAGACGGTCAAGAACTTCGCCGTCACCTCCTGATCTTTCGGGCTTGCCCGACCGCAGAGGGCGGGGTCACGCCGGTATCCGGTGTGACCCCGCCCTTTTGGCATTTCATTTCGCATTCAAAGCCAATTGCCCCATCTCGGCATTTCCATTCAGTACTTGACTCGTTCAGGGCGCCAACACAAACTGAGATGGACCGAACTCATTCAGAGCTGAATGGACATTCAGTTCGGAGAGGACCTCATGCGTTCCACGTTGAAGTTCCGCGACAGGGGCGGGATCGGCTTGAAATTGAGCGCCGCCCTTCTTCTCGCCACCACCACGATCGGGCTGGGGGTAGGCGCCGACGCGAGTGCCAGTGCTCCGCGCAGTCCGCACAGCGAGACAGCGTCGATCACGCCCGCGGGTCATTCCGAGTCGAAGAAGCCTCGAACGGTCGTGACCACCGACATGGAGCAGGACGACCTGGCCTCGCTGATCCGGTACCTGTTCTACACCAACGACCTGGACACCGAGGGCATCATCTACACCAGCAGCCGGTACCACTTTGCCGGCGATGGCAAGGGCACCCCGTTCTTCCTGCCCGGCCGGGAATACACCACGCCGCAGACGTCCTGGCGGTGGACCGGCACCAGCACGATCCAGAACGACGTCCTCACGGCGTACGCCAAGGTCTACCCGAACCTGAAGAAGCAGGACCCGGACTACCCGGCACCGTCCGGCCTGCTGTCCAGGGTCAAGGTCGGCAACATCGACTTCGAGGGGGAGATGGACCACGACACGGCCGGTTCGGATCTGATCAAGAAGCTGTTGCTGGACAACGATCCCCGCCCCCTGTACCTCCAGGCCTGGGGAGGGACTAACACGATCGCGCGGGCGCTGCAGTCCATCAGCGAGCAGTACTCCAAGTCTCCGCGGTGGGCCGACATCAAGGCGAAGGTGACCCACAAGGCCGTCATCCTGGCCAGCGGCTTCCAGGACGAGACCTACGCCAACTACATCTCGGTCAAGTGGCCACTGCTCAAGGTCGAGCAGCTCTCCGCCGGCTACAGCACCTGGGGCTACAACTGCAACCGGGGCGCCGGGAACCTCCGCGGACTTCCGGATGACGGCAAGTACTTCCAGGGAGCATGGATCAAGGCGAACATCCAGGTCGGTCCATTGGGTTCGCTGTACCGGTCCTGGCTGGACGGCCAGTCGATGCCGGGTGACCCGCTGGACATCTTCGGTGACCCGGTCGCCGCCAAAACCGGGTGGTGCCCGCCCCAGAACAAGTACGACTTCCTGTCCGAGGGTGACAATGTCGCCTATCTCCCGCTGTTGAACACGGGGATCGAAGATCCGGCCGACCCGCTCCTGGGCAGCTGGGGCGGCCGCGCCACCCAGACCACCACGTCCCCCAACCTGTGGACCATGGTGCCGACCGAGCTCGGGGCCGACGGGACAGCGGTCAAGAACTACACCACCGCCCGCTGGCAGGCGGCCGTACAGAATGACTTCGCCGCTCGCGTGCAGTGGAGCCTGACGCCGCGTTACCGAGACGCGAACCACGCGCCCAGGGTCACCATTGCCGCCGGCCCCACCATCAACGTGGTGGCCGGGCAGACACTCGCCCTGCGCGGGAGCACCAGCGACCCCGATCGCGATCGAGTCGCCGTCAAGTGGTGGCAGTACGCCGAGGAGGGCACATATGCCGGCTCGGTGACCTTCAGTCGGGGCACCTCGTCATCGACCACGGTGACCGTGCCGGCCGACGCCCGACCGGGCCAGACCATCTCCGTGATCCTGCAGGGCACGGACAACGGGGAGTTCCCGCTCACCCGGTATGCGCGGGTGACGCTGCAGGTCGTGTGACCGAACGGTCGACAGCACATCTGATGGGCCGGAGCGCAAAAGCTGCTCCGGCCCATCAGTCATGTTCCGGCGTCGTCGGATCAGGAGCGGACCCGCGGGCGCGTCCGATGGGCTGACCCGCGGATCGCCTGGTGGAGGAGATACGCCCACTCAGCAGGTGTGCGCGGTTCGGCAAGAGGCCGTGCATCTACGGCCAAGGTAGCCGTCGTTCCGGAGTGTTCTATCGAACAGCGGTGGCGCAGGTCACCGTGGTTCGCACTCATCTCGACGGCAAGGAGGCCGGATGACTGATGGGCAGAGCACCACCACTGATTACGTCGTGGTGGGTGCCGGATCGGCGGGCAGCGTGGTGACGCGCCGGCTGCTGGACGCGGGGTTCAGCGTCCACGTCCTGGAGGCCGGTCCGGTGGACACCGATCCGAACATTCATTCCCCACAGGGCTGGCCCGCGCTGCTGGGCGGCTCGCAGGACTGGGCCGTGATGACGGTGCCGCAGGCCCACGCCAACAACCGCTCGCTGTTCTGGCCGCGCGGAAAGGTCCTGGGGGGCAGCAGCTCTTTGAACGGGATGATCTACATCCGCGGGCACCGCAGCGACTACGACGGGTGGGCCGCGGCCGGTTGCACCGGCTGGGACTGGGACAGCGTGCGCCCGCTGTTCCTGCGGTCGGAGGATCACGAAGACGGGGCGAGCGAGCATCACGGGGCCGCTGGGCCGTTGCCCGTGTCCAAGGTGCACGCGCCGAACCCGACCGCCCAGGCGTTCGTTGAGGCGGCGAAGTCGCTCGGACACAAGGAGACCGAGGACTTCAACGGCGAGCAGATGGTCGGGGTCGGGTTCAACCACATGACGACCAAGGACGGCGAGCGTGCCGGCCTGGAAGAGCTTCGTCGTACCTCTGGGGGACCACCCCAATCTGACCGTGACCACCGGGGCGCTGGCCACCCGGATCCTGCTCCAGGACGGACGCGCGATCGGGGTCGAGTACACCGTGGGCGATACGGCGCCCGGATCGACCGTCTCCGGCACCTCGCACCGCGCACTGGCCCGCGCCGAGGTGATCGTCTCGGCCGGCACCATCGGCTCGCCGAAACTGCTGCTGCTCAGCGGCATCGGCCCGGCGGAACATCTCAGGGACGTCGGCGTGCCGGTCACGGTGGATCTGCCCGGGGTGGGCGAGAACCTCCACGATCACCTGCTGGTGAGCAACACCTACGAATCGCGCAAGCCGGTACCGGCCGGGGTGAACAACCTGTTGGAGGCGAAGTTCTACTCGTTCAGCCGGGGCGCGACGACCGAGGCGCCCGACCTGCAACCGTTGTTCCTGCACCTGGTCTATCCGGCCGAGAGCTACCCGGTGCCCGAACAGGGCTACACCATCGCCCCGGGCCTGGTCGCGCCGAAGTCCCGGGGAACGCTGCGGCTCGCCTCCACTGATCCGGCCGCCGCTCCGCTGGTCGACCCCAACATCCTGTCCGATCCGTACGACCTGGAAGCGATGGTCGACGCCGCCGAGATGTGCCGCGAGATCGGGCAGGCGGCGGCCTTCGACGAATGGCGTGGCGCCGAGGTGGCCCCCGACCCGTCGGCCACGATCCGGGACGAACTGCGCGATTATGTGCGCCGAGCGGTCGGCACCCACCACCACCGGGTCGGGACCTGCAAGATGGGCGACCCCGACACGGACGCATCGGTTGTCGTCACGCCCGAACTCAAAGTGGTTGGCGTGCAGGGCCTGCGGGTCATCGACGCGTCCATCATCCCGACCGTCCCGGCCGGCAACACCAACGCCCCGTCGATCATGATCGGCGAAAAGGGCTCGGATCTCATCTTGAACGGAGCTTCGTCATGACCAACACGCTGGACCTGGACACCACGCCGATCACCACCGAACTGTTCATCGGCGGCCGGTGGCGGGCCAGTTCGGACGGTGGCACGTTCACCGATCTCAACCCGGCCGACGAAAGCCCCATCGCCGAGATCTCCCCCGGTTCGGCATCGGACATCGACGCTGCCGTCGGCGCGGCCCGCCAGGCCCTGGAGGGGGAGTGGGGGGGCGACTCCGGGCCCGGCGCGAGCCCTCGTGCTGAACCGGATCGCCGACCTGATCGAACGAGACGGCGCCCTTCTGGCCCAGCTGGAAGCATTGGACATCGGCAAGCCCCTGGCCCAGCCGGGAATGCTGGACATCCCCAACGCGGTGGCGACCTTCCGGCACTTCGCCGGCTGGGCGGACAAGGTGGCCGGGGCCGCCATTCCTACCGCGGGCTACTTCGGCCGCCCGACCCACTCCTTCACGGTGCGCGAGCCGGTTGGCGTGATCGGCGCGATCGTCCCGTGGAACACGCCGTTGATGATCACTGCCTGGAAGCTCGCCCCGAATCTGGCCGCCGGGAACACCGTGGTGATCAAGCCGCCGGAGGACGCGCCCCTGTCGATCCTGCACCTGGCCACCCTGCTGCAGGAGGCCGGCCTCCCGGCGGGAACGGTCAACGTGGTGCCCGGTCTGGGCCGGACCGCCGGGCAGGCGCTGGTCGACCATCCCGGGGTCGACAAGATCAGCTTCACCGGCAGCCCCGAGGTCGGCCGCCGGATCCAGTTCAGCGCGGCGCAGACGTTCAAGCGCGTGACGCTGGAACTCGGCGGGAAGACACCGCAGATCATCTGCGCCGACGCGAACGTCGAGGCCGCGGTCGGCGGCACGGCGATGGGACTGTTCTTCAACCAGGGCGAGGTGTGCGCGGCCGGGACCAGGGTCCTGGTCCATCGTTCGCTCTACGCCGACGTCGTCGATGCCCTCGCCGCAGCGGCCGAGGCGCAGGTCCTGGGCGATCCGTTCGACCAGGGCACCACCATGGGCGCGTTGATCAACGCCAAGCAGCGGGACCGGGTCGAAGGCTACGTCGCCCGCGGTGCGGCCGAAGGGGGCCGGGTGGTGGCCGGCGGCCGCAAGCACGACGGCGCCGGGTTCTTCGTGCGGCCGACGATCTTCGCTGACGTGGACAACGACATGACGGTCGCCCGGGAGGAGATCTTCGGGCCGGTCGGCGTCGTCATCCCGTTCGACGACAACGAGGAGGCGCTCCGGCTGGCCAACGCCACCCAGTACGGGCTGGCCGCGAGCATCTGGACCCAGGACGTCACCACGGCCCACACGCTGGCCGCGAAGGTGCGGGTCGGCGCGGTCTGGGTCAACGGTTGGGCGGCTCTGGACCCCGCGCTGCCCTGGGGCGGGATGAAGACCAGTGGTATCGGGCGGGAACTGGGCTGGAGTGGCATCCTGGCCAACACCGAGGAGAAGGTCATCACCGTCGTCCTCTGACGCTGCCCCGCCACCTCGGCCGGCGGTGACTCGCAGCAGTTGCCGCCGGTCGACTCCGCCCGCACCGACCACAAGCATCGTGAGGCAAGCAATCATGCAGGACCGAACCCCCAGCCCGGAGTCACTCGAACCGATCGAACGAGCCTCGGTGGATGAGATCCGGGCGCTGCAACTGCAGCGGCTGCAGGACACCGTCCGCCGGACCTACGCGAACGTGCCCCATTACCGGGCCGCGTTCGACGCGGCCGGCGTTCATCCGGACGATATCCGGCAGTTGTCCGATCTCGCCCGGTTGCCGTTCACCACCAAGTCCGATCTGCGGGACAACTATCCGTTCGGCATGTTCGCCGTCCCGCGGGAGCAGGTCTCGCGGGTCCACGCGTCGTCGGGTACCACCGGCAAGGCGACCGTGGTCGGCTACACCAAGCAGGACATCACCACCTGGGCCGGTCTGATGGCCCGCAGCCTGCGGGCCGGTGGGGTGCGACCCAGCGACCGGGTCCACGTCGCCTATGGCTACGGGCTGTTCACCGGCGGGCTCGGAGCCCACTACGGAGCCGAAGCCCTTGGCTGCACGGTCATTCCGGTGTCCGGCGGTATGACCGAACGGCAGGTGACCCTCATCCGGGACTTCGAACCGGAGGTCATCATGGTCACCCCGAGCTACATGCTGGCCATCGTCGACGAGATGGAACGGCAAGGAGTCGACCCGGCCTCGACGTCCCTGCGGGTCGGGGTGTTCGGGGCCGAACCGTGGACCACGGACATGCGGGCGGCGATGGAACAACGGCTGGATCTGCATGCGGTCGACATCTACGGGCTCTCCGAGGTGATGGGACCCGGGGTGGCCATGGAATGTGTGGACACCAAGGACGGACTGCACGTCTGGGAGGACCACTTCTATCCGGAGATCATCGATCCGATCACCGATGAGGTGCTGCCGGACGGACGGGAGGGGGAGCTGGTGTTCACCTCGCTGACCAAGGAGGCGATGCCGGTGATCCGTTACCGCACCAGGGATCTGACGCGGCTGCTGCCGGGTACCGCCCGCCCGATGCGCCGGATCCAGAAGATCACGGGCCGGACCGACGACATGATCATCCTCCGCGGGGTGAACCTGTTCCCGACCCAGATCGAGGAGCTGATCCTGCAGACGCCCGCCCTCTCGGCCCACTTCCAGTGCGTCCTGCACCGCGACCACGGGCCGATGGACGAGATGACGGTGCACGTCGAACGGCGTCCGGATGCGACCGCGGCCGATGCGGAGGCCGCCGCGACCAGCCTCCGGACGCTGGTCAAGAACGTCATCGGGGTGAGCGTCGTCGTGCGCGTGCTGGAGCCGGAAGGGGTGGAACGGTCGGCCGGCAAGATGCGCCGGGTCGTCGATCGGCGACCCGCCCGTTGACCCCGTCAGGCCGTCACGTAGCAGTCCGCAGACCGTCGAAAACGACCCCGCAGACCACATCACCCAGGTCGGCCGCCGTCTGCTTGCTGGTCGGTTTGAGCCATTCGGTCAGCGAGTTGACCGTGCCGAACAGCAGGCGGGCGACCACCGCCGGATCCAGATCCGATCGCAGTGCACCGTCGCCGACCGCCTCCTTGACCAGGTCGGTGACCAGGTGGTCGATCCGGCGTCGGCGGGCCAGCGCCTGCCGTTCGACATCACTGTTGCCGCGGACCCGGAGCAACAACGTCACGAACGGCAACCGGTCGACCAGCACGGAGATGCTGCGCCGCAGCAACAGTTCCAGACGCTCGACCGCCGGTCCGTCGGAGGACTTGATCTCTTCGGCAGCCTCCTCCAGGCCGGTGAGGGCCTGGTCGAGCGCCAGGCGGAGCAGTTCCTCCTTGCTCTCGACGTGGTGGTAGATCGAGGATTTGCCGATGCCGAGGCGGGCTGAGAGGTCCTCCATGCTGGTGCCGTCGTAGCCGCGCTCGTTGAACACCTCGACCGAGGCGGCCAGAACCGAGGCCACATCGTGTCCGGGCCGGCCGCGCCGGCGAACTGGTGTGGTCATGGCATCCGCTTCCTGATCTGCTCGACTGCATCTGCTCGCCTGCGGCCACGAGACGGCGACGATCTCGCGGCCGTCATGGTCCGGTCCGGGCCGGCCGAAACGATGCGTGCCGGCCGCGGTCGGATCGAGAATATCGCCGACCGGCGGATGTGACACGGCCCTCCCCGACTGGACCAGACCGAACGTTCGGGTGAATAATAGCCGGAAATCGACTCGATGGGGAGGTCCTTGGCGTGAGCGAACCGACCGGGGGGGCATTGCTGGTGGACGATCGGGCCGACCGGATGGTCGTGACGCTGAATCGTCCGGCGGCCCGCAATGCGATCGACCAAGCCATGATCGGCGAACTGCACGCCGTCTGTGACCGGTTGGAAGCCGGACCCCGCCCGCTGATCATCATCGGGTCGGGCGGCGTCTTCGCCGGCGGGGCCGACATCGCCCAGCTACGCGACCGCCGCCGCGGGGAAGCGTTGCTGGGCATCAACAGTCGGCTGTTCGATCGCATCGCGAAACTGCCGCAGCCCACCGTGGCCGCGGTCGCCGGGCCCGCCCTGGGCGGGGGCGCCGAACTGGCCTATGCCTGTGACATCCGGTTGGCCGCGCCGACCGCCCGATTCGGCAACCCGGAGCCCGGGCTCGGCATTCTGGCCGCGGCCGGGGCCAGCTGGCGCCTGTCGGAACTCGTCGGCCGCTCGGTGGCCAAGCAGGTGCTGCTGGGCGGGTCGACCCTGGACGCGGAGCGAGCGCTGCGGGTGGGCCTGGTGGCGGACATCGTCCAGGAGGCCGACCTTCTCGGTGCCGCGCACGCCCTGGTCGACCGGATGCTCCGGGCCGTTCCGCTGGCCCTGCGGCTGACCAAACTGGTCCTCGATGCGCCAGGGCCGCACCCGGTGGCCGATGACCTGGCCCAGGCCATCCTGTTCGAGACCGAGGAGAAACACGAACGCATGACCCAATTCCTGGAACGGAGCCGGAAGTGACGTCCCCCCGGAATGGCGTGATCGCGGTCATCGGTGGCGGACGGATGGGCGCCGGGATCGCCCAGGTGTTCGCCGGTGTCGGCTATGACGTGGTGGTCGCGGAGGGCGACCCGGCCGCCGCCGCCGCGGCCCGCGACCGGATCCGCGCGTCGCTGGAGCGCGCTTCGGCCAAGGGAGCGCTGACCGAACCGGTACCGGATGTGCTGGATCGGCTCACCGTGGTCCCGGCGATCGGCGAGTTGCCGGCCGATGCGTGCCTGCTGGTCGAGGCGGTGCCCGAGAACCCCGAACTGAAGCGGGACGTGCTGATCCGGGCGGCGGCCGTCGTGGGTGAGAACTGTGTCCTGGCCAGCAATACCAGTTCGCTGTCGATCACCGAGCTCGGTGCCGGTCTGCCGAACCCGGGCCGATTCATCGGGATGCACTTCTTCAACCCGGTCCCGGCCTCCACTCTGGTCGAGGTCGTGGTCGGTGACCGGACGGATCCACGTGTCGCCGAGCGGGCGACCGACTGGGTGGGGCAACTGGGCAAGCAGAGCATCGTCGTCCGGGACAGTCCGGGATTCGCCACCAGCCGACTCGGTGTCCTGCTGGGTCTGGAGGCGATCCGCATGCTCGAGGAGGGGGTCGCCGACGCGGCGTCCATCGATCGGGCCATGGAGTTGGGCTACCGGCACCCGATGGGACCGCTGCGGTCCACCGACCTGGTCGGCCTTGACGTCCGGCTGGCCATCGCCGACCACCTGGCCGCCACCCTGGGGGATCGCTTCCGGGCGCCGCAACTGTTGCGGGACAAGGTGGCTCGGGGGGAACTGGGCCGGAAATCGGGGCAAGGGTTTTTCACCTGGCCGTGATCGAGCGATTCCGTCCGTCGTCGCAGGTGCGCCGGCGCGCTGCCCGGTCCGCGCACGTTGACTTCGATCACCGTGCAACGGCATAATAACTGAACGAACAGACGGTCGGTATATCCCTGGTTCGCGGAGTTCAGGTCGAGATGGAGGATGTTGTGACAGTGCTGTCCAGCTACGTACGAGGCAACTGGCACACCCCGGACGGTGACGGCGCTGCCGTGTACGACGCGGTGACCGGCGACGAGATCGCCCGCCTGTCCACCGCCGGTATCGACATGGCCGCGGTCCTTGACTACGGACGGCAGGTCGGCGGCCCAGCCTTGCGGGCGTTGACCTTCCACCAACGGGCGGCGTTGCTCAAGGCGCTCGCGTCCTATCTCCGTGAGCACCGGGAGGAGCTCTACGCCCTCTCCGCGCGCACCGGGGCGACCAAGGGCGATTCCATGTTCGACGTCGACGGCGGGTTCGGGGTCCTGTTCAGCTACGCCAGCAAGGGACGGCGCGAACTGCCAAGCGGCACGGTCCTGCTGGACGGCCCGACCGAGCCCCTGGGCAAGGGCGGAACCTTTCTGGGTCAACACATCTGGACCCCGCTGCGTGGCGTCGCGGTGCAGATCAACGCGTTCAACTTCCCGGTCTGGGGGCCGCTGGAGAAATTCGCCCCCGCTTTCCTGGCCGGGGTTCCGAGCGTCGTCAAGCCGGCCAGCCCGACCGCGTACGTCACGCACCGCCTGGTGGAGCTGATCGTCGCGTCCGGCCTGCTCCCGGCCGGGTCGATCCAGTTGATCACCGGCAGGGCCGGCGATCTGCTGGATCACCTGACCGAGCAGGACCTGGTCGGTTTCACCGGCTCGGCCAGCACGGCCCGGAAGCTGCGGACCCATCCGGCCATCGTCGCCGCGGGTGTGCGGTTCACCGGCGAGGCCGACTCGCTCAACTGCTCCATCCTCGGCCCCGACGCAGTTCCCGGCACGCCGGAGTTCGACCTGTTCGTCAAGTCCCTGACCACCGAGATGACGGTCAAGGCGGGCCAGAAATGCACCGCGATCCGGCGGGCGATCGTTCCCGAGTCCTTGCTCGACGCGGTCGGGGAGGCGGCCTCGGCCCGGCTGGCCAAGGTGGTTGTCGGGAACCCGGCGGACCCGTCGGTCCGGATGGGTGCCCTGGCCGGTCTCGAGCAGCGGGAGGACGTCCGCCGGTCCCTCAAGGCGCTGCTGGACGTCTCGACTGTTGTCTTCGGGGATCCCGACCATGTCGACGTGGTCGGCGCGGACACCGACCGCGGGGCCTTCATGTCCCCGATCCTGTTGCGGGCCACCAGCGATCGGGCCGAGCCGCACGAGGTCGAGGCGTTCGGCCCGATCAGCACCCTGATCGGATACTCCTCGCTCGAGGACGCGATCGCCCTGGCCGCCCGGGGCAAGGGCAGCCTGGTCGGGTCGCTGATCACGCACGATCCGGCGGTCGCCCGGGAGGTGGTGCTCGGTCTCGCGCCATGGCACGGACGGCTGCTGGTGCTGGATCGGGACGACGCCGGCGAGTCGACCGGGCACGGGTCGCCGCTGCCGGCCCTGGTGCACGGCGGGCCCGGTCGGGCCGGTGGCGGCGAGGAAATGGGCGGACTGCGCGGCGTCCAGCACCACATGCAACGCACCGCCGTCCAGGCGTCCCCGGACATGCTGACGGCGGTCACCGGTCGCTGGACCACCGGGGCCCACCGCATCCAGACCGGTACCCATCCGTTCCGGAAGTCGTTGGCGCAGCTGCAGATCGGCGACACCGTGGTGGCCGGCCCGCGCACCGTCACCATCGAGGACATCGACCACTTCGCCGATTTCACCGGCGACACGTTCTACGCCCACACCGACGAGCAGGCCGCCGCGGCCAACCCGTTCTTCGACGGCCGGGTCGCCCACGGCTATCTGGTTGTCTCGTTCGCGGCCGGGCTGTTCGTCGATCCGGCGCCGGGACCCGTCCTGGCCAACTACGGACTGGACAATCTGCGCTTCCTGACCCCCACCTATCCCGGCGACGAACTCACCGTCACCCTGACCGCCAAGGCCATCACGCCGCGCGACGGTGACTACGGGGAGGTGCGGTGGGATGCCGATCTGACCAAGCAGGACGGCACGTCGGTCGCCAAGTACGACGTGTTGACCATGGTCGCCAAACAGTGGCCGTTGCCCACCGAGCCGGAAGGGACCACACCGTGACCGTGATCAGCGATCAGACGCAGCCCGACGAGCTGCAGTCGCACTTCGACGAGACGATTGCCCGCGAACGACGGATCGAGCCGCGGGACTGGATGCCCGAGGCATACCGCAAGACGATGATCCGGCAGATCGCGCAGCACGCGCACTCCGAGATCATCGGCATGCAACCCGAGGGCAACTGGATCACCCGGGCGCCGTCGCTGCGGCGAAAAGCAGTGCTGCTGGCCAAGGTCCAGGACGAGGCCGGCCACGGGATGTACCTGTACTCGGCGGCCGAGACGCTCGGCGCCGATCGCGCCGACCTCACGGATCGGCTGGTGCACGGGCGCCAGAAGTACTCCTCGATCTTCAACTACCCGACGCTGTCCTACGCCGACGTCGGCGTGATCGGCTGGCTGGTCGACGGAGCCGCCATCTGCAACCAGGTCCCGTTGTGCCGCAGCAGCTACGGGCCCTACGGCCGGGCCATGGTGCGGATCTGCAAAGAGGAGTCCTTCCACCAGCGGCAGGGTTACGAGCTCCTGATGACGATGATGCGGGGGACCGACTCCCAGCGGGACATGGTGCAGCAGGCGGTCGATCGTTTCTGGTGGCCGGCCCTGATGATGTTCGGCCCACCGGACGACGAATCGCCCAACACGGAGCAGTCGATGGCCTGGGGCGTCAAACGCCACACCAACGACGAGCTGCGGCAGCGGTTCGTCGACATGTCGGTCCCGCAGGCCGAGAAGCTCGGCGTCACTTTCCCGGATCCGGACCTCCGCTGGAACGCCGAGCGAGGTCATTACGACTTCGGTACCCCGGACTGGGACGAGTTCTGGGCCGTGGTGAAGGGGAACGGCCCGTGCAATGCGCAGCGGGTGGCTCATCGCAAGTCGGCCCATGACGAAGGCGCGTGGGTCAGGGAAGCGGCGCTCGCCCACGCCGCGAAGTCGGCGGGTCGGCGATGAAGACCGACTGGCCCCTGTACGAGGTGTTCCTCCGCGGCAAGCGGGGCCTGAACCATGTGCATGTCGGGTCGCTCCATGCGGCGGACCCGCAGATGGCCCTGCATCACGCGCGTGACCTGTACACCAGGCGCAACGAGGGGGTCAGCATCTGGGTCGTCCCCGCGGCCGAGATCACGGCCAGCAGTCCGGACGAGAAGGACCCGTTCTTCGCTCCGTCCGGCGACAAGGTCTACCGACACCCGACGTTCTACGAGATTCCCGACGACGTCCCCCATATGTGAGGAGCGCAAAGATGAGTGACTCACTCGAAGACGACTTCGCCGCCCACGCGCTGAGCGAGGAGACCGAGGACCACCGCTGGGCCTTCGGAACCGGGTTCACCGACGCCCTCCAAGGCGTCGACACCACGGTTCCGGCCGATGTCGACGGGCAGGCCCTGGCCACCTACTGCCTGATGCTGGGGGACGACGCGCTCATCCTGAGCCACCGCCTGCAGCAGTGGATGACCCGCGCGCCGGAGCTGGAGGAAGAGACGGCGATCGGCAACATCGCCCTCGACCTCCTCGGTCAGGCCCGGATGCTGCTGGCCCGCGCCGGCAAGGCCGACGGAACCGATCGGGACGAGGACCGGTTCGCGTTCTGGCGGGCCGAGCGGGAGTTCCGCAACGTCCGTCTGGTGGAACGGGCCGACGCCGACTTCGCCGAGATGGTCGCCCGCCTGCTGGTCTTCTCGACCTGGCGGCTGGCCCAGTTCGAGGCGCTGCGGACCTCCCGGGATCCGGTCCTGGCGGCCATCGCCGCCAAGGGCGTGAAAGAGCTGACGTATCACCGGGACTACGCCGCCCGCTGGGTGGTCCGGCTCGGTGACGGCACGGCGGAGTCCCATCGGCGGATGCAGGCCGGGTTCGAGGCGATCTGGCCGCTGGTCGACGAATTGTTCCGTCCGCACCCGGTGGAGACCTCGCTGCCGGCCGTCGCGGTCGACGCCGCCGGCCTGCGTGACGGCGTCGATGTCATCCTCGACACCGTCCTGGCCACCGCCACGCTGGATCGGCCGGACGCGCGCCCGCTGGCCGGCGTCCGCGGTCAGTACGGACGGGACGGCCTGCACACCGAGGCGTTCGGGTACATCCTGGCCGAGTTGCAGAGCGTCGCCCGAGCCCACCCGGACGCGACATGGTGATCACCACGACGAATCCGAATTCGGTGCGGCGCGAGCGGGCCTGGGCGGTCGCGGCGCGGGTGCCCGATCCCGAGCTGCCCATGGTGACGCTGGCCGATCTGGGCATCCTGCGTGACGTGCGGGTCGACGCGGCCGGCGTCACCGTCACGATCACGCCCACCTACTCCGGTTGCCCGGCCATGCGGGAGATCAGCCACGACCTCCAGCTCCGCCTGGCGCAGGCCGGCTTCGACGACATCAAGATCCGGACCGAGTTGTCGCCGCCGTGGAGTAGCGACTGGATCACCCCGGACGGGCGGGCCAAGCTGTCGGCGGCCGGCATCGCCCCGCCCAATGCTGCCGGAAGCCGTCCGGGGGGCCCGATTCCGCTGACCCTGGCGCCCATCGCCCGTGATGTCGCGTGTCCTCGGTGCGGTTCGCGCCGGACCGAGGAAACCTCGGCCTTCAGCGCCACCGCGTGCAAGGCGCTGTACCGGTGCCGCGATTGCGCGGAGCCGTTCGAATACGTCAAGGAAATCTGAAGGCAATGGCCCGTAACGACTTTCATTCCCTGCGGGTGGCCGACATCGAGCCCTTGACCGACGATTCGGCCGCGGTCAGGTTCGAGATCCCGGACGACCTGGTCGACGCTTTCCGCTTCGCCCCCGGCCAGTCGCTGACGCTGCGGCGAGGCGAGGAGCGTCGGTCGTACTCGATCTGCGCCCCGGCCGGGAGATCGCCCCGCATCGGGGTCCGGGAAGTGGCCGGCGGCCTGTTCTCCGGATGGCTGATCCACCAGGTCCGGCCGGGAGACGTCATCGAGGTGCAGCGTCCGGCCGGGAGCTTCAGCCCTGACCTGGAGGTCCCCGGCCGTCACGTCCTGATCGCCGCCGGATCGGGGATCACCCCGATGCTCTCGATCGCCGCCTCGGTGCTGGCCGCTCACCCCGAGTCAACGGTCACGCTGATCTACGGCAACCGGCGCAGCGACTCGGTGATGTTCGCCGACGAGGTCGCCGACCTCAAGGATGCCTTCCCATCCCGGATGCACCTGGTCCACGTGCTGTCGCGCGAGCCGCAGGAGGTGGAACTGTTCTCGGGCCGGCTCGATGCCGACCGTCTCCGACGGTTGCTGCCGGCCACCGTCGACGTCGAGGGCGTCGATCACTTTTGGCTGTGTGGGCCGTTCGGGATGGTGACCGACGCCATCGAGGTGCTCACCGCATTCGGCGTTCCCGGTGACCGCATCCACCGCGAGCTGTTCTACGTCGGCGACGAACCGCCGGTCGAGACCCGCCATGAGGACGCGCCGGCCGGGCCCGGCGCGGAGGTGACCGTGATCCTCGACGGCCGCAGCACCATTGCCACCGTCCCCCCGAACGTCACGGTGCTGGACGGAGCGCAGAAGGTTCGCCCCGATCTGCCCTTCGCCTGCAAGGGCGGAGTGTGCGGAACGTGCCGAGCGTTGGTGACGCACGGCGAGGTGCACATGCGCCGGAACTTCGCGCTGGAGAAGGCGGAGGTCGACGCCGGTTACGTCCTGACCTGCCAGGCCCTTCCGGTGTCCGATGCGGTGACCGTGGACTTCGATTCCTGACGTCGCGGGCCGGCCCGACCAGGGCGGCACCGGCGGCCGAGATATTTAGTTGCGTCGGCACAAGTAGCGGTGCATTATTGCGGGCGGCAACTAGATGCAGGCTGCAAGCAATTGCAGCCGGGCCGGCCGCGAATCGCAGGAAGGGGAGGGGAACGATGACGGGTGACACCTCCGTGGGCGCGCCGTCCTGGGCCGGCGAGCCGGCCGACATCGACCGACCGGCGGGTGCCGATCAGGCCGCCGAGATCGCCGATTCGATCATCACGATGATGCGCATCTACGGAAGTATCAAGGCGCGGATCGCCTCGGCCGCCGATCCCGAGACGACCGCCCTGTTCCCCCTGGTGCGGCTGGTCAAGGAGGGCCCGCGCCGGGCCAAGGAACTCGCCGAATCGATGAACGCCGACCCCTCCACGGTCTCCCGTCAAGTGGCGACCCTGGTCCGGACGGGCATGGTCGAGCGCAAGGCCGACCCGGACGACGGTCGGGCGTCGATCCTGGTGCCGACCGAGCTCGGCGTCTGTCGCGTTCAGGAGCACTTCGTGAATCGGGGCCAGATGATCGAGCCGATGATCGCCGACTGGCCGGCCGAGGACCGGAGCAACTTCTTGCGGCTGCTCCGGCGCTACACGCAAAGTCTCGAGGACCACCGAGACGAGGTCCTGACCAGCATGAACAGATCGCATCACCTGCACGCCGCCGCCTCTGCAGGGACTCCACCACGACCGCAAGCCAGCATCGAGAGGTCCAACTGATGGCCACCACCGAATCAACGGCCGCCACCGCGGCTCCACCGAGTCCGGCCGGGCTCACCCACAAGCAGATCATGACCATCCTGGTCGGTCTGCTGCTGGGCATGCTGCTCGCCGCGCTCGACCAGACGATCGTCTCCACCGCTATCCGCACCATCGGTGACGACCTGCACGGCCTGAACATCCAGGCCTGGGTCACCACCGCCTACCTGATCACCTCGACCGTGACGACGCCGCTCTACGGCAAGCTGTCGGACATCTACGGACGCCGGCCGCTGTTCCTGACGGCCATCACCCTGTTCATCATCGGATCCGCCGCCAGTTCGTTCGCCACGTCGATGCCGATGCTGGCCGCGTTCCGCGCCTTCCAGGGTCTGGGCGCCGGCGGTCTGTTCTCCATGGCCTTCGCGGTGCTGGCCGACATCGTCTCGCCGCGGGAACGGGCCAAGTACCAGGGCTACTTCCTGGCCGTCTTCGGCACCTCGTCGGTGATCGGCCCGTTGGTCGGCGGATTCTTCGCCGGAGCGACCAGCATCCTGGGGATCGCCGGCTGGCGCTGGGTCTTCCTGGTCAACGTCCCGATCGGCTTCGTGGCCCTCGTCGTGGTGTGGAAGGTGCTGCACATCCCGCACGTTCGCCGTGACCACCGGATCGACTGGTGGGGTGCACTGGCCCTGGTCGTCGGCATCGTCCCGATCCTGATCGTGGCCGAACAGGGCAGCGAATGGGGTTGGGGGTCCGGTCGCATCCTGGGCCTGATCGCCGTCGCGGTCGTCGGCATCATCGCGTTCATCCTGATCGAACTCCGGATGAAGGACGAGGCGTTGATCCCGATGCGCCTGTTCAAGCAGGCGACGTTCAGCCTCGGCCTGGGCGTCAACGTCCTGGTCGGCGTCGGTATGTTCGGCGCGATCTCCATGCTGCCGCTGTACCTGCAGCTGGTGAAGGGGGCCACCCCCACCGGGTCCGGCCTGCTGCTGTTGCCGCTGATGGTGGGTCTGATGGCCGGCTCCATCGTGTCCGGTCAGCTCACCTCCCGCACCGGCAAGTACAAGATCTTCCCGGTGATCGGCACCGCCATCCTGACCGTCGCCTTCGTCCTGCTGCTGACCATCAAGGTGCAGACCGGGTTCTTCCAGCTCGACGTGTACTTCCTGTTGATCGGCCTCGGCCTCGGGCTGTGCATGCAAACCCTGCTGATCGCCGTCCAGAACGCGGTCCCGGCCCGGGACATCGGGGTGGCCACCTCCTCGGCCACGTTCTTCCGCCAGCTCGGCGGCACGCTCGGTGTGGGAATCTTCCTGTCGCTGCTGTTCAACACCCTCGGTGACAACACGGCGAAGGCGCTGAAGGTCTCCGTCACGGAGCCGTCATTTCTGCAGGCGGCCGGCAAGGCTGCGGCGAAGGCCGGTCAGAACGTGGAGGCCTACCTCGGTTCCCTCGGACAGCAGCTCAAGATCGATTCATCGTTCCTGTCCAAGATCGACCAGGTGGTCGCTCACCCGTACCAGGTCGGGTTCGTCAACTCCACGCACGTCGTCTACGTGTGCGGCGCGATCTGCATGCTGGTGGCCTTCGCGCTGGTGATCATGATCAAGCAGACCCCGCTGCGCACCATGTCGGCGCTGCAGGAGACGCAGATGGAACAGGCCAGCATGGCCGCCGAGACCCTGCCGGCCTCGGAGCAGCAGGTCACCGCGCCGATGGGTGTTGCCGCCGAACGCACCGAAGAGGCCGCGGCGGCTCGCGAAGAGGCCCGAGAGCATGCGCCGGCCCATTCACCTGAGGCCGGCGGCGAGCACGTCGCGGTGGCCGACCTGGTCGCCGGGTCCGATATCCGGCCCGACGGGACGGCGGCCGCTCCGGACCACGGCAAGCACGAAGTCTGATCCTTTCGCAGAACGAATCGAAGGGCCCGGCGGTCATCCGCCGGGCCCTTCGTCGTGCGCGGCTGCGTCCGCAACCGGTGACGGCTATTGCCAGGGGGCGATGACGGGCAGTTCGCGGTCGTCGACGGCCGGGGTGGGCCGGCCGTCGACCACGACGTACCGGCGCCGCGGACCGCGCGAGGCGATGGATTCCACCGCGTCGACCAGGCGGTCGACGTGCTCGGTGGTGCTGCCCAGCCCGACCGAGGCGCGGATGGCGTGGCCGGTGCCGTCCTGGACATCGCACCCGGCCGCGCCGAGCAACCGACGAACGAACGGCTGTGCGCAGAACGCGCCGTCCCGGACGCCGATACCGTGCTCGGCCGACAGGGCAGCGGCGACGACGGCCGAGTTCTGGCCGGCGACGGTGAACGTGACCACTCCGATCGTCTGGACCTGATCGCCGAACAACGAATGCACGGTGACGCCAGGGATGTCGAGCAGACCGTCCCGCAGCCGCTCGGTCAGCGCCTGCTCGGACGCGGCCAGGCCTTCCCGGTCGGCCGCGGCCAGCGCGTGGCAGGCCGTGGCCAGGGCGACGGCGCCGGGGACGTTCGGGGAACCGGCCTCGTGACGGTCGGGCACCGGCTTGAAGGTGGTCTCCTCGTCGGTGACCGTCGCCGTGGCGCCCCCGCCGACCAGGTAGGGAGGGGCCAGCTCCAGCCAATCGGCCCGGCCGATCAGCGCGCCAGACCCGTACGGGGCGTACAGCTTGTGTCCGGACAGGGCGACGTAGTCGACCCCCAGTTCCCGGATGGAGAACGGGCGGTGCGGAGCCAACTGCGCGGCATCCAGGGCCACCCGGGCGCCGCGGGCGCGGGCCACCGCGGCCAGGGCCGTCACCGGCCAGATCTCGCCGGTGACGTTGGAGGCGCCGGTAACCACCAGCAGGGCCGGACCGGCCGGCCGGGTGCGCAGCGCGTGATCAACCGCCGACACCGCCTCGCCCGGTGAGGCCGGCGCGGCCAGCCGCACCACGTTGATGCCGTCGCGGTCCTCCCACGGCAGCAGCGCCGCGTGGTGCTCGGTCTCGAAGACGACGACCGTGGTGCGAGCCGGCAGGCAGTGGGCCAGCAGGTTGAAGGAGTCGGTGGTGTGCTTGGTGAAGATCACGGCGTCGTCGCTGCGGCCGCCGACGAAGTCGCGGATCGGGCGGCGGGCTCCCTCGTACAGGGCGGTGCAGACCTTCGAGTGCCAGCCGGCGCCGCGGTGCACGCTGGCGTAACGCTCCAACAGGGCGTCGACGGTGTCGCGGACGACGCGCAGGGCCGGAGCCGAGGCACCGTGATCCAGGTTCGCGTACTCCACGAATCCACCGCCGGCCAATGGCACCTGGGCGTGGGCCCCGACGATCTCCAGTCCGGGAGCGTGCGGGTGGCGGACACCGGGGCGCGGAGCGATCGGGGCTTCGGCGGACCAACGCACCGGGTGGGTGGGCGCGGTCGCGGAGAGCCAGTCGGGACGGTCGAGAACAGCGGTCATCAAAGATCCTCAGGAATCCTTGGACTCCCGGCCGAGCCGGGTGGTCCGCGCTTGCCTGATGCACCTCGCACCAAGCCAGGTCTTCATCCGGGGCACCCCACCGCGGTAGGAGGGTTGCCGGCCAGCAAGCCGGAGCTATCCGCTGGCACTCATGACCTTCGAGGTGAAGGGTAGCAAGCCGTCGGGGATCGCGAAAGCCCCGCGGCCGGGCGGCCGCCACCGCTGCCCGGTGTGACCTGGGTAACGCCGGAACGGCCCAACTCCGGTCAGGGGCTTCGGTGTTGTGCCATCCATGCAGGTCAGGACAATGGTGCGAGAGGCCGCCGGCAGGTCTCGGCATCGTTTTGGAGGTGGGTCCGATGATGTCGTATGCTTCCGTAGCTCCCAACGGACAGCCGTTGAAGCCGGTGAGGTCAGGTAGTACTTCTCCCCGGTGACGACGTCTAGGCCCCCATCGTCTAGCGGCCTAGGACTCCGCCCTTTCACGGCGGCAGCACGGGTTCGAATCCCGTTGGGGGTACGCAGAAATGCAGACTAAGGTCTGGGTAGATGTATGCAGTTGGTCTTGATTCATCAAGGCCCCGTAGCGCAGTTGGTTAGCGCGCCGCCCTGTCACGGCGGAGGTCGCGGGTTCAAGTCCCGTCGGGGTCGCCAAGCATCGGCCGGGCTCAGGTCTCCTGGGTCCGGCCTGTTGTTTGAGGCCAGGTAGCTCAGTCGGTACGAGCGTCCGCCTGAAAAGTGGAAGGTCGCCGGTTCGATCCCGGCCCTGGCCACCACAGTGATCCCCGTTCGGCCGGTTGGCCGAGCGGGGATCTTCTTGTTTGGGGGCCGGGCGGGACGCGCGGCGAGCACAGCTACGGGGCGCGCGCGGGATCCGGTGTCAGCCAGGCGAACTCGTCGGTGGTCGCCGGGATCACCGGATTGGACAGGACGCCGACGGATTCGATCTCGATGACGACGGTATCGCCCGATTGCAGGTCGAAATCCATCTCGGGCACCAGGCCGGTTCCGGTGGAAAGCACGACGCCGTCCGGGAAGGAGGCGTGACGCCGCAGGAATCCGACCAGGTCGGCCGGGGTGCGGTTGAGCATGTCGGTGTTGGTCGAGCCGGCCCATGCGGTCTCCCCGGACCGCTCGACCCGGACCTGGATGTTCAGGCTCTGCAGATCCTCGATCTCCCAGATCGGCCGGATCCCCGGGCCGATCGCACACGATCCGGAATAGACCTTGGCCTGGGGGAGATACAGCGGATTCTCACCCTCGATCGAGCGGGAGGAGACGTCGTCGCAGATGGTGGCGCCGACGATCTCGCCCGCAGCATTGACCACCACGGCGAGCTCGGCCTCGGGCACGTTGATCTCCGAATCGGGACGGACGCCGATCGGTTCGTCGTGACCGACCACTCGCCACGGGACGCTCTTGAAGAACAGCTCCGGACGGTCGGCCTCATACACCCGGGCGTACACGTCGGCGACGACGCTCTCCTCCTGACGGGCCATGCTCGACCGGCGGTAGGTGACGCCGCTGGCCCACACCTCGGTCAGCCCGTCGACGGGCGGCAACATCCGGAGGTCGGCCGTCTCGACCACCCCTCCGGTCTCGACCAGGGCCCTCAGGACCGGGAACGGCAGCCGGAGCAACTCGGCCAGCGACCGCGCGGCCAGCCGCCTGACCGTTCCGTCCTCGGACCGGATTCCGACGTGAACCTTCGACTCGGCAACGTATCTGATGATCTCCATTGATCAACCTTTCCGGGGGATCGGTCCCACCTGCTTCTCGCGGACGACGTCGTGCTGGGCCCTGGGCCGCCGATCGCGTCAAACCGACCGGGTGGCCGTCGCGGCCGGCGGTGCTCCTGGCCGAGGACAGTAGCAACCAGCGCGCGGGAACCGGACGAAACGGCCCCGCGACCCCGGATGCATCCACCGCCGGACAACCGTCGATGATGTGGGCCTGCACGGTGACGGGTGTGGCGACCGGGCGATCTGACGGCGGTGACTCCGGCCGCATCGAGCTGGATCTCCACGCGAGCTCTCCGTCGGTTGGTGCTCCTGAGTCGGACCCGGGTGGCGGGCGCATGAATGAAGGAAGGGTCTCCAGATGGGGCAGTTGAACGGGTTGCGGGCATTGATCACCGGTGGCGCATCGGGCATCGGATTCGCGGTGGCGCAAGCCTTCTCGGTCGAGGGTGCGCAGGTCGTGGTACTGGACCGATCGGAACGACCGGCCGATCTGCCGGACGGGTGGGGCTACGTGCGGGCCGACGTGACGGACGATCCTTCCGTGCGCTCGGCCGTTGCAGCGGCCGTGGAGCAGCTGGGCGGCCTGGATCTGCTGGTGAACAACGCCGGCATGGGTGCGCAGGGGGCCGTGCAGGACAGCACCGACGAGGAGTGGCACCGCGTGCTCGACGTGAACGTGGTGGGTACCGCCCGGGTCTCGCGCGCTGCGTGGCCGCACCTTCGGGCCTCGGAACACGCCGCCGTGGTGAACACCTCGTCGGTCGCGGCCACCGCCGGCCTGCCGCAACGTGCCGTCTACAGCGCGAGCAAGGGCGCGGTGTCGGCTCTGACCCGCGCCATGGCCGCCGACGGCATGGCCGATGGCGTCCGGGTGAATGCGGTCAACCCAGGCACCGCCGACACACCGTGGATCCAGGGGCTGCTCCGGTCGGCACCCGATCCGGCCGCTGAGCTGGCCGCTTTGGCCGCCCGCCAGCCGCACGGGCGCCTGGTCGCCGCGAGCGAGGTGGCCGCGGCGGTGGTCTACCTGGCGTCCCCGGCCGCCGGCTCCACCACCGGGGCGGACCTGGCGGTCGACGGCGGGATGTCCGGGCTCCGGCTGCGGCCCCGGACGTAGGAGTCGACCCGCCCGGGTGTCATTCCCCGGCCGACTCCAGGGCCGATGTCGGGAGCCACGAGACCCCAAGGGCCGCCGCCACCTCGCCCAGCGCCGCACTGTCCGCGCCGGCGGTGTGGTCCGCGGCGAAGAACCGTCCGATCATGATCTGGGCGATGGTCTCCTCGACCGTGCCTTCGGCGTACCCGAGCCACCACGGGCAGACCTGACCGTCGCGATGTGACCGGCCGAGGATCTGGCGGCCCTGCAGGCCGGAATACCGCACGTTGTGCATCAGGCCTTCCCGGGTGGCCGGGCTGGCGGGGCCGCCGGGCAGTAGCTCGCCCGCGTGCAGGGACAGGGAGGTGGAAGGGGTGAACACGACCACCGGCGCGCCGCCGCGCTGGAACCGCAACCGCTGCTCCTCGAGATCCTGCGTGCCGTACAGCCGGGCCACGGGAATGCCTGCGGCCTCGAGGTTCTCGGCGATGGGCTCGGCGGCGGCCGAGATGAACTCGCAGGAGATGACGGCCTGCCGCCCGGCCTTGACCACGGCGGTGGCCCACTGTGCGGTGGAAGCCACCCGCAACAGAGACGCCTTCTGCCGCAACCGCAACACGGCGGCGCGACCGGAAGCGGTCCGCCGGGCCGGCCGGGCCATCACCTCACGGTCGGCAGCCAGATCGGCCAGTGCCCGCTGGAACTGGGTCCACGCGGTCCGGTAGGCCAGGGTCTCGTCCGGACTGAGCTGCACCGGGAGCAGTTCCAGCGGGGCGGGACCCCACGGCGCCGGGCGATGCAGGGTCAACGGGGGGCGGGCGTCGGCCAGCCAACCACGCACCGTCGCCGACCCCTGCGCCCGGATCCCGCCGTCGGCCCCGGCCCGGTCGTTCCAGGTCCACTTGCCATAGGCCCGGGCCAACGGCAGTTCGGCCTCGAGCAGGCGGTTGCCGAAGTCGGTCCAGCGGGCCACCGGCTCGCCGTGCACCTGGGCCAGCAGCGGCGCCAGATAGGTCAGCTCGGCCGGATGGTTGGCCGGCGTGGCCGTCAGGTGGATGACGAACGGGGCCTTGTGGTGCGGGTCGGTGAATCGGGTGACGCGCCGGAAACGTTGCACCCGCTGGGTTTCCACGTTGCGGTAGAGGTGGGATTCGTCAGCGATGACGATGTCCATCGTCCACCGGGGCCGCCCCCGCACCAGAAGCCGGCCCAATTCGTCGGGCGAACAGATCAGCACCCGCAAGCCGTCGGTCCCGGCGGCCAGGATGGTGCGTCTCCAGTGCGGGATGGTGATCTGCTTGGGCCGGTCGACCAGGACGAGTACGTTGCGCGCCCCGCGCTCGCGCGCGACGGCCAGCAGGCCGAGCCAGGCGGTCAACGTCTTGCCCGTGCCGACGTCGTCGGTGAGCAGTACCCCACGCGCCGGGGCACCACCGATCTCGCTGGTCGCGGCGGCCAGAATCATTGCCGCGCCTTCGGTCTGCAGGGCTCGCGGGGTCATCCCGGCCGGTTCGGCGGTGATCCGGCCGTCGGTGGAGTTGGCGTCGTCCTCCAACCAGCGCAGCCAGGTCAGCGGTTGCGAGCGATACGGGACGAGATCCGGCGGTAGCTCGGCACCGGCGTGGACGTAGACCTTGCGGGCGGCGTCGTAGGTGGTGCCCGGGACCTTGATGCCGAACGGCACGTCCAGCAGCCACAGCCGCCCCTCGGACGGAACGGGGATCGGATCCGGTCGGGTCGTCCGCCCGGCGGTTCCGGTGGTCCGCCGCCTGCTGGTCCGGCGGCGCGAGGTCGGCGGCACGCGGCCACTGTACGGGGCGGCCGAGGGAGCCTGGGTGGATGCCGGGCTACCCACCCGAGCCGCCGGCCCGGCCAGGGCGGTGTTGTGCGTCGGCGAGGGCCGTGATGCTCGCCCCAGCGGGCCCTGGGTGGTCTGCGCGGTGTGCTCGCCTGAGACATACTGCTGAGCATGGGGAAACGCACCTTGGACCTGGACGACAGGTCCGCCCGACTGATCCACGGGACCGACGTCTGGTCCGAGATCAGTGATCTGCTGTACGCGTACACCAACATCCAGGCGGCGCTCACCGTCGTGGGACGCGACGCCGACGCGTTCCTGCCCCTCCGCGGACCGGCCACCATCGTGGTCGACGCCGGCGTCAAGGCGTTCGAATCAGGACAGACCGATCCCGAAGTGCTCCTGGGCTGGACCCGGCGTGGCGTCCGGGTGTACTCGCTCCCGATGTTGCACGCCAAGGTCATCCTGGCCGAGGGCGACCCGTCGTTCGTGCTCGTCGGCTCGGCCGACGCGGTCAGACCGCTGCCGAAGCGGGCCGAGGCCGTGCTGCTGGCCGACGAACCCGATACCGTCGAAGAAGTACGTTCCGCGATGGCCGAATGGAAGGCGCTGGCCGGCGAACCGCTGACCGACGACTTCCTGCAGGCTGCCGTGGAGAAGTACCGGCCCGCTGCCCCGGCTCATCCGGCCGACCGTGTGGTGGAGCGCATTCCCGATCGGCGGCCCACCCCGCCGCGGCCAACCAGTCCGGCCCGTCCCGAACCTGAGACCCGCTCGGCTCAACCAGTAGGGACCCCCGACGCCGTGACGCAGTCTGCCGCACCATCAACCCCGCCCACGGTCGCCGGCCCAGCTGCGGCCCCGGCGACCGCCGCCCGGACGGCCGCGCCGGAGCCGCAGAACTGGCTCAGCGAGGACGATGACGAGATCGGCGCGATCGGGCCCATCGTCTGGGACCGGCCGAAGTACATCTACCTCGCACCGCTGAGCCGCGAGGGCCGCGCGTCGCTGTCCGCGCTGGAGCGCCTCAAGCACCTGCGCCGGGAGTTCAGGGTGCGCAGCGAGGACGACGGACGTCCGGTCCTCGAGGTGGAGATGTTCTGGCGCGAGGAGGTCACCAAGCCGGGTGCCAAGCCGGGTGTGGTGTACCGGGAGGGTTGGCACGTCGTGCCGATCCAGATGATGGGCACCGTGCGCCCGACGACGACGTCCCAGCTCAGTTCGCCCGGGAAGGTGCTGCAGTCCTACACCGACTACTCGGCCCACCCGGCCCGCACGTACTACTACCTGCAGACCAACACCGCCGGGCGCACCATGGCCTACCGGATCCTGCGCGACCTGCTGGCTGAACTGGGCGAACGTCCCTCGTTCGACCACGCGTACATGATGCAGCACAAGGTCGACGCGATCCTGAACCTGTGGCCGGAGATCAGCTACTCCGACGCCGGGTAGGACAGCACCTTCTTCCACGCGCCTTCGTAGCCGATCGGGACGAAGCCGAGCGCCTCGTTGACGTCGAGCATCGGCCGGTTCTCCTCGGCGTTGAACGTCAGGACCGCCGGGTGGCCCGGGTGATCCCGCTGCAGCGTGACCAGGTTGGCCAGCTTGAGCAGGAGACCGAGGCCGTGTCCGCGCGACCCGGGCAGCACCAGGGTGTCGCGCTGACTGACCGGCGCAGACAGGTCTCGGGGGACCGCCAGTTCGGTGTAGCCGACCAGATGCCCGGTGACGGCGTCCTCCACGGCGGCCAGCAGACGCACGTCGGGGCGGTCGGCGTTGTTCGCCTCGGTGTCCAGCACCCGCTGCGCGGACCATTCGTCACGCGGTTCGTCGAGTCCCGCCGACGGTTCCTCGACGCTCATGTTCGTGTAGAGATTGGCCATGTCGTCCAGCCAGCGCTCCGGTGTGTGGTCGGCCCAGTGATGCCGGACGAACCGCGGACCCGACCGCAGGACCGCCGCGTCCAGCCGTCGGCGCAGATCCGCTTCCGGGATCGGTAGCGCGAGCCGACTGCCCCGGACCACCTGCTCGAGCGTCCATCCCCGGACGAGCAGGAACCGGACCTCCGGGTTGTCGGCCGGGAGCGACCCGAACCCGGTGGGCGACCACAGGCGATCGAGGCGCCCCTGACGGTCGGGGGAAGGGACGTAGGTAGCGAGACGGGCTCGGCCCTGCGCCCGGCCCAGGCTCACCAGATGCGCGGCCATCGCCGAGCCCAGGCCTCGTCCGCGGTGTTCGGGCAGCACCCGGACGTCGGTCCAGGCAACGTCGGGCTCGCCGGTGACCCAGTGGTAGACGCCGCGGGCGACGATCCGGCCGTCCTGCCGGATGACGAACAGCCGCTTCGGTTCGTACTGCTGGTTCCGGTAGCTGGGCAGCAACTCGTCTGCCGTGATCGCCATCTCGGGCGTGCCGTACGCATCCACTTCGACCGCACTGCTCACCGCCACGCTCTCGATGAAGTCAGCCGCGTCGGGGCCGTCCAGAGCGGCTGGAATTGCTAGCTCTTCGACCGTGATCGTGTCCATTGCCTTCCGCTCCTGACGGATCGCACCAGGTCAGCCGTAGCGTCGGGCCGAGCGGTGGAATCGGGTTCCTCTCGCAGTCTCCGCGCTGCCACCCCGCCGCTCCACCCATTTACGTCGCGGCGGCTCGGCCGGCCGGTGCCTTGATCACCCTCGGTGAGGCGGTGGACACCCGCGTGCGCATGCGAGTGGCCGTGTCCCCTCGCAGCGACAAATGCGGTCCGGGCAGGCCACACTGGACCCCGAGCGGCGCGGCGGGCCGATCGGTCCGTGCTCGGTGACCGTCGCAGATGGGCGGTTTCTTCTCGTGGGTGCAGCAGCGTTCGGTCGCAGATTCGCGTCGATGGTCACGACCGTGGCCCTGGCCGCCGCCGGCCTGGTCGTGGTGTCGGTGGTGACGGCTCCGGCCGCTTCGGCCGACGCCAGCCCGGCTCCGGCGAACAGCCGGCAGATCATCTCCGTGACCGCCCCGACCTCCGGTTCCACCACCGCGGTCCTGCGCGCGTACCAGAAGGGTGGCGACGGGATCTGGCACCTGGTCATCGGGCCGGTCTCGGCTCACGTCGGGCAGGACGGCGTCGGAAAGGCGTCCGAGGGCAGCGGACGCACCCCGGCCGGCGCCTTCGCGCTGACGCAGGCCTTCGGGCGGCAGCCCAACCCGGGTACGAAGGTGCCGTACTTCCGCAGCACTCCGCTCGACTGGTGGGACGAGAACCCGTCGTCGCCGACCTACAACCTCCACGTCCGGCGCGCCACCAGCCCCGGCGGGGCCAGCGAGAACCTGTACTACTCGGGCAGCGTGTACGACTACGTGGTCAACATGGACTACAACCTGGCCCGTGTCCCCGGAGCCGGATCGGCATTCTTCCTCCACGTCTCGGACGGCACGCCGACCGCCGGGTGTGTATCGGTACCCAGCGCATCGATGGTGCAGATCCTGCGTTGGCTCGATCCGTCCCAACACCCGTACATCTACATCAAGGTCGGCGCGGCCTGGCGGCCTCCGATCCCGCCGACGCCGGTCGGCCGCACGGACACCCTGACCGCGATCGCCGGTGGCCGGCTGAGCATCACCGGCTGGGCCGTGAACCCAGCGACACCACTGATCTGGATGCGCATCCGGGTCAAGGTCGCCGGGCCCAAGGGCTCCGCCTTCTTCTCCACGACGACCGGGGTGCCGCGCCCTGACGTGTCCAAGACGTACTACTGGGCCGGCCCGCGAACCGGCTACCGGATCGTCGTCCCGTCGATGGGCGCTGGAACGAACCAGGTCTGCGTGGCCGAGATCATCGCCGCCACCGGCGTGGCCCGCAACATCGTCTGCCGGGCGGTCACCGTGCGCTAGCGATGCGCCTCGACCGTCGGCGCCGGGCGGCGCTTCCGGTTCATCGTCTCCATCGACATGGCCTCGAGTTCGACACCCTTGGTCTCCCGGATCTTGGCCAGCACGAAGAAGTACGACAGCAGTGCGAACAGCGCGTACAGCCCGTAGGTGAAGCCGAGCGAGAAGTCCCGCAACGGCGGGAACGTCACCGTGATCAGGAAGTTGAAGATCCAGTTCGCGGCGGTGGCGATCGCCATCGCCATGGCCCGGACCCGGTTGGGGAACATCTCGCCCAGCAACACCCACATCACCGGGCCCCAGGACGCGCCGAAGAACACGACGAACAGGTTCGCGCAGATCAGGGTGGCCACCCCCCAGAACCCGGACAGCTGCGGGGCCAGTACCCCCTTCGCGTCGGGCACCAATGTGGCCTGCGCGAAACCCAGCGACATCACGGCCAGGGAGACGAACATCCCGGCCGAGCCGACCAGCAGCAGTCGCCGTCGGCCGATCCGGTCGACCAGCAGGATCGCGATGACGGTGACCACCACGTTCGTCACGGAAGTGATCACGGAGGCCGTGTAGGAGAACGAGTCCTGGAATCCGACCGACTTCCACAGCGACGTCGAGTAGTAGAAGATCACATTGATCCCGACCAACTGCTGGAACGCGGCGAGCAGGATGCCGACCCAGACCAACGGATGCAGACCGAAACGCTTGCCGCGCAGGTCATTGAAGGACGGCTTGTCCTCACGGGTCACCGATTTCCGGATGTCCTCGATGCGCTCGTCGATCTGGTCCGGGGTCTCCCCGAGCACCCGCCGCAGCACCTTCTTGGCCGCCGCGTCCTTGCCGCGGGCGACCAGGAACCGAGGGGACTCCGGGATGCCGAGCGACAGCAATCCGTAGATCACCGACGGCACCACGCCGACCAGGAACATCCACCGCCACGCTTCGAGGCCGAACCACTTGGTCCCGAGCGCGCCGCCGTTGCCGCCGGCCAGCCATGCGTCGGACAGCAGAGCCACGAAGATGCCCAGGACGATCGCCATCTGCTGCAGGGACGCCAACCGCCCGCGCAGGCTCGCCGGGGCCACCTCGGAGATGTAGGTGGGCCCGATCACCGACGCGACACCGATGCCCAGGCCGCCGATGAAGCGCCAGATGCCGAGCTCCCAGACCGAGAACGACAGTCCCGATCCGAGCGAGGACACCAGGAACAGCACGGCCCCGACCATCATGACCTTGGGACGCCCCCATCGGTCGGCCAGCATGCCGGCGTACCAGGCGCCGACCGCCGATCCGATCAGGGCGACCGCGACGACGAAGCCGGTGATCCCGGACCCCAGCGAGAAGTGGCTCTCGATCGAGTCGACCGCCCCGTTGATGACCGAGGTGTCGAAGCCGAACAGGAAGCCACCGACGGCGGCGGCGATGGAGATCGCGGTGGCCCGGGCCGGGTGGCGCTCGCCGTGGTCGGCGTATCGGGGATCCGCGCGGCGCGGATCGCTCCCGGCGATCGCGCTCGATCCGATGTCTTCGACCATGGCTGCCTGCTCTCTCGGCGTGATCCTGAGCGCCGCCGCCCGGCGATGCGCAGTCGTTTTCCGAACCCGTTCCCCGTCCGCCGCCGCCCCAATCGGTCGGACAAGCTCGCTCCCTGGTCCTACCGCCGCCTCGGTCGGGTCCCTACCATCGACGGTATGGCCAGGGGTGCGGTGGAGGTGCCGGACGTAGTGGGTCTCACGTTCAGCGGCGCGGTGGCGATCGGTCGCCGGGCCGGGTTCGCCGTGGTCGGCCGCACCCCCGACGGCAGCGTCGTGGCGGTCGACTCCGAGGGCCTGGTGGTCGAGCAGGATCCGCTGCCGGGAGCCAGGGGGCGAGCCGGACAGGCGTTGACGCTGCGAGTCGGTCGGGGTGACGGCGGCTCCAAGGATCCGGAGCCCCGTCGTCCTGACCCGTTGGTGCGTAGCGACTTCGGCGACATCGATGATCCGGACCCTGACATGGAGATGGTGCCGGTCTGATCCGGCCGGGCCGGGCCGGAGCATGATGCGGGCTCCAATGGTTCCCCAGCGAGGAGAGCGTGATGTGGCACAGCCTGTTCGTCGTACAGATCCCGGTGCTGGAGAAGATCATCCGGACGGTCGCGGTGTACGTGCTGATCGTGCTGATCTTCCGGATCATCGGTAAGCGGTCGATCTCCTCGCTGAACACCATGGACTTCGTGGTGATGTTCCTGCTCTCGAACGTGGTGCAGAACGCCATCATCGGCAACGACAACTCCTACCTGGGGGGTGCGATCGGCGCGGTGACCCTGGTGGCCACGAACACCCTGGTCACCCGGCTGGCCCTCGTCTCGCCGGCCTTCCGCCGGCTGGTCGAGGGCACGGCGGTCGACGTCATCACCGACGGTGTGGCCGACCGGGCGGCGCTGCGCCGGCTCGGGATACGGAGGGACGAGCTCGACCACGCCATCCGCACGCAGAACGGCGACGACATCACTGAGATCGGGAAGGGCACCCTCGAACCCGGGGGTCAACTGGTGCTCACCCTGAAACCGTCCGAACAGGACGCGACCCACGGCGATATCAGCGAACTGACCACCCGGCTGGAGCGGATCGAGGCCCTGCTCCTTGCGCGGTCCGACGGACCGGCCTGACCTCGATGGATGCTGCTGGGCATTTCCGGGCTGGTGGGTGTACAAATGACGGCATGTGTTGGCTACCCGTCCTCGAGCCGTTCTGGCCAGGGCGGCGTGGCGACGCGTTCGACGGCTGGTGTCTACGGGGCTGAACGCCGCCCACGGAGAGTTCCGATCCGTGTTGGTGCCGGCGTCGGCCCTCCCGCCGTCCACCCGCTCGGCTCTCTCACCGACAAGGCCTCCCGCATCATGACCGTCACCGACGAGTACGCGCCTGCCCGGCGTCTGAAAGGCCTTCTCACCTTTCCGAACCCGGTGAACGAATACGCCGCCCGGTCCACCGCCGGGTTGGTGGTGCTCCTGACCGCCGTCACCCTCGCGGTGCGCAGTCCCTGGCTGCTCTGGATCCTGGCCGTCGGTTTCCTGCTGCGGCTGGCCGCCGGGCCGCGTTTCTCGCCGTTCGGGCAACTGTCGGTGCGAGTGATCGCCCCGCGCATCGGGCCGGCCAAGCTGGTGCCGGGGCCGCCGAAGCGCTTCGCCCAGGGCATCGGCTCGGTCCTGTCGGTCGCGGCCGCGGTCAGCTACTACGCCTGGACCCCGACCGCGTCGTGGGTGCTCGTCGCCCTGATCACGGTCGCCGCCACGCTGGAGTCGGTATTCGGACTGTGCCTGGGCTGCATCATCTTCGGTCGCCTGCAGGCGATCGGCCTGATCCCGGTCTCGGTGTGCGAGGCGTGCAGCGACATCCGGCTGCGACAGAAGGTCGCAGCCTGAGAATCGGCCAGCGGTCTCCAGGTCGCGGCACCCGGTTCATCTGATCGATCGCGGCGCTGACGCCGCCCCGGGTGCGAATGCTCGTCCGGCGTGCTCCAGCAGCCGGTCCAGGGCCGCGTTGGGCATGCGCCGCCACACCAATGCCAGCAGAGCCGGGGTCCGGATGCCGGTGATCGGAAGGATCTCCATCCGGTCCCGGTAGAACGAAGCCATGGTGTCCGTGAGCACCGCCACCCCCAGGCCTCGACCGGCCAGGTCCACGACTGCGTCCGGGGCGCTGGCCTGCAGGGTGAGGTTCGCGTGCAGCCCCTGCGCCTCGCAGTCCCGATCGAACACGGCGCGGACCCCGGTGCCCCGCGGCAGGCAGATGGTCGGGTGCGTGACGAGTTCGGCCAGGGCGATCCGGCGTCGCCCCGCCAAGGGGTGCCCGGACGGGACCACGGCGCTGAGCCGTTCCCGGATGACGATGCGTGATGCGAGGTCGTCCGGTACCTGACCGGCCAGGCCGACCAGGGCGAGGTCCAATCGGCCATCGCGGATCCGGTCGACCAGGACGTCGGAGTTGTCCTCGACGAGCGACAGTTCGATGGTCGGATGGGCACGGTGGAAGTCGGCCAGCGCGTCGAACAGGGGCGTGACCGTGCAAGCGGTCACCATGCCGACGGTCAAACGCCCACGGACGACACCGGTGACCTCGTCGACCGCCCGGCGGACCGCCTCCGCCGAGGCCAGGGCGGCGCGGGCCGGGGTGAGCGCAGCGCGCCCGGCCGACGTCAGCGTGGCCGTCCGGCCGGACCGATCGATCAGCTCGGCACCGAGCTGTCCTTCGAGCTGCCGGATCTGCGCGCTGACCCCGGACTGGCTGATGTGCACCCGCTCGGCCGCCCGAGTGAAGTTGGCCTCCTCGGCCACCGCGACGAAGTATTCGAGCTGGCGAAGTTCCATACGCCAGGATTCTAGTGGACAGAAGAACTATTCGTTGGACTTCTGATTTGCGCAGCGCAATCCTGAGGTTGTCAACTGTTGCGAAGGAAGGTGGTTGCCTTGTCGGTCCACGAAAAGGCGCAGAAGCCGGAGGATCTCACTCGACTGTTCGTCGAACGAGCGAACGCGAGGGATGCGGCCGGGATCGCCGCGCTGTACGAACCGGATGCGGTGATGGCCTATCCGGCCGGGAGTCAGACGGTCGGACGGGCGGCGATCCGAGAACTGTGGGAGCGGGTGTTGGCCCATGCCCCGCGCTTCGAGCCGGAGGCGCCGCTGCCCACGCTGATCAGTGGTGACATCGCTCTCACCTCGACCCCGCCCAAGGATGGCAGCGGGGCAAGGGCGCAGGTGGTTCGCCGGCAGAGCGATGGCACCTGGCTCCGTCTGATCGACCAGCCGGAGTTCAACCCCCCGACGCCGTAGGTCAGGCGTGGGGGAGCTGCCAGAGGGGCAGAAGCGCGTCGATCTGGTCGAGGCCAGGGATGACGATGTCGGCGCCAAGGCCGGCCATCGACGCCAGTGAGTGCCGGCCGGTGGCGACCAGGGCGCATCGCACGCCGATCGCCCTGGCGCAGGCCAGATCTCGGGGGGTATCGCCGACGATCCAGCACTGGTCGAGGTTGTGTACCCAACCAGCGGCCACCAGTCGGTCGACGGCCAGTGCGGCCACCGCGGCCCGGTTCTCGCCCAGATCGCCGAAGCCGCCAAGGTCTGGGTCGATGAACGGCACCAGCCCGGCGAACTGGAGTTTCAGCCGCCCGATGCTTTCCATGTTGCCGGTCACCACGGTCTGGTGCACACCGGCGTCGGCCAGTCGGGCCAGCGTCGCGTGCACGCCGGGCAGGGGAGCGACCTTGGTCCGGAACTCGTCGATTCGTGACATGACGATGGTGCGCAGTCGGTCCAGTACATCCGGCACCAGGGAGGGGTCGGCGTCGACCGAGAGCAGCAGGGTGGTGGCGATCTCGGCGTCGATCCGGCCGCCCAGATCGAGGTCGCGGCCGTCCGGGCGCGTTCCGGCGACGTCACGGACCGCGTCCAGGAAGGCGCCGCTGGAGAAGCCGCCGGTGGTGGACAGGGTGCCGTCGATGTCCCACAACACGGCGGTGACCGGGCGGCTCGGAGGGACCGCGGGTGCGGGGTTCGACGGTGTGGTGGGCAGGGACACGGATGGCCTTTCCTGGCGGGGATCTCCCTACAGGAGACCACATGCCGCCGACGTCGGGGTGGTCGATCAGGCTCCGGAGCCGTGCCGGCGCGCACCGAACCCGTCCAGGATCAGGGACAGGCCCAGCTCGAACTCGGCCGACCGGTCCTCCGGCTCGGACTTGAGGACACCTACGCTGCTGGCCTGATGCTGCGTCTGCTCGTCCACCACGGCACCGAACACGAAGTGCACCAGGGTGTTCGCCGCGACCCGAGCCAACGACGGATCGTCGGTGGCGTGCGCCATGATCACCGTCAACCGCTGGGCGGGCGAGATGGTGCCCAACTCGAAGGCATGGATCGTGGCGATGAGTTCGGCGCCGTCGCGGTGGCCCAGCATCGCTCCCCGAAGTGCCCGCGTCTCCGCGAGAACGGCGTCGCGCCAGGGCTTCCCGGTGCTGTCCGGCAGGTCCGCCTGCTCGAGGATCTGGTCTGCCACGGCCGCCAGTAGCGACTGCTTGTTCGGGAAGTGCCAGTAGAGCGCACTCGGTGCGACACCCAGTTCGGCGCCCAGCCGTCTCATCGACAGATCGGCCAGTCCGTGCTGATCGAGCACGGCGAGGGCCCTTCGCACTACGTCGGCCCGGTGGTACCGCACGTCGTCGTCCTCCCTGTGTGTGGCGGGGGGTCGCTGGTCCTCGCCGGTCCGGCGACCAGCTAACCTGAACACCGTTCAAGTCAGGTCGCACATCCAGGAGCAATGACACCATGGCCGAAGCCCGTACCGCCACCGAGCCCCATTCCCGGTCCGCCACGACCGATCTCGCCCTGGTCGCGGTCTTCGCCGCACTGATCGCCGGCTGCGCGCTCATGCCGGCGATCAACGTGAGTGCTCTGGTGCCGATCACCTTGCAGACGTTCGGTGTATTGCTCACCGGCGCGGTGCTCGGCGCCCGGAGAGGGTTCCTGGCCGTGCTGCTGTACCTGGCCGTCGGCGCGGCCGGGCTCCCGGTGTTCTCCGGCGGCCGATCCGGGCTCAGCGTGTTCAGCGGCCCCACCGTCGGCTACCTGGTCGCCTTTCCGCTGGCCGCGGCGTTGTGCGGCCTCATCGTCGAACGGTTGCCGCGTCGTTCCGCCGCGCGCAGCGTACCGCTGGTGTTCCTGGCCGGCCTGGTCGGCAGCGCGGTCTTCATCCACACCTTCGGTGTGCTCGGCCTGATGTGGCGGGCGCACCTCTCGTTCGGGGCCGCTTTCGACGTCGACCGGGTCTTCTGGGTCGGCGACATCCTGAAGAACGTGCTGATGGCCCTGGTCGCGACGGCCGTGCACCGCGCATTTCCCGACCTGCTGCGAAAGCGCCGTTGACTATGCCGCGCATCGAGTTCGTCGACGTCGAGGTGACCGTCCCGATCGAGGACGGTGACCTCGAGATCCTGCGACGGACATCCTTGGTGCTCAGCGAGCACCGGATCGGCGTGATCGGGGCGAACGGATCGGGCAAGTCCACCCTGGCTCGCCTGATCAACTCCCTGGTGGAACCGACTCGTGGCACGGTCGCGGTGGACGGGCTCAGCACCTCCCGGGATGCCGCCGCCGTCCGGCGCCGAGTCGGCTTCGTCTTCACCGACCCGGCGGCGCAGTTGGTGATGCCGACCGTGGTCGAGGACGTGCAACTGTCCCTGCGGCGCAGTCACAGTCGCCGCTCGGAACGGCAACGCGCCGCTCTGGCCGTGCTCGACCGGTACGGCTTGGCCGCCCTGGCCCATCGCAGTGTCCACACCCTCTCCGGTGGGCAACGCCAATTGCTGGCCATGGCCGGGGTGCTGGCCACCGACCCAGCGATCCTGGTGGCCGACGAACCCACCACGTTGCTCGATCTGGGCAACACCCGCATGATCGGCGATCTGCTGTTCTCGTTGCCCCAGCAACTGATCCTGCTGACCCACGACCTCGATCTGGCCCGCCGGTGTGATCGGGTGCTCGTGGTGGCCGACGGCCGGGTGGTGTTCGACGGGGACGCCGGGCCGGCGGTGGAGTCCTACATCCGGTCGGTGGAGGGCATCCCGGTGCAGGACCCGGCGTGAGCGGCGCGCTGCTCGGGCTCTACCGGCCGGGAAGCACGCCGCTGCACCGCTGGGCGGCGGGGCCGAAGCTGGCCGGTCTGCTCGGGGTCGGGGTGGCCACCGTGCTGTTGACCGGTCCGGTCGCCGCAACGGGCGGATTCCTCGCGATGCTCGCCGTTGCCGCCTCCGCGCGGATCGGGGTCGGTCGGGCCCTCCGGTCCTTGTTGCCGGTCCTGGTGGCCGCGGCGCTGTTGGCCGCCTATCACCTGTGGCAGGACGACTGGCGGAACGCGGTCGAGCTGAGCCTGGACCTGCTCACTCTGGCGCTGGCCGCGACGGTGTTGACCGCGACCACGCCGCTCGACGGGATGCTGGACGCCATCGCCGGCGGACTGCGCCCGTTGCGCCGATTCGGCGTCGACCCGGAGCGGATCGGCCTGGCCTTCGCCCTGATGATCCGCAGCGTGCCGGAGATCCTGTTGATCGCGAGCCAGACCCGCGCCGCGGCCATCGCCCGTGGCGTGCAGCGGGATCCGCGGGCCCTGTTGACGCCCACGGTCATCCGGGTGGTGGCCCGGGCGCGGCAGACCGGTGACGCGCTGATCGCCCGGGGCATCGGGGACGACTGATCACTCCCGGGCGACCGTGCGCTGGTCGGCCCGGCTGTAACCCGCCCGCCGGTCAGGCTTCCGGCACCGTCACGGACAGGAAATCGGTCACCCGGCGAAGCCGAAATCCGATCGACTCGTACAGGCGGATCGCGTTGGTGTTGCTCGCCGCGGCATGCATGAACGGGCGGTCACCGCGTTCGGCGATGCCGTGGGCCACGGCCCGGACGAGTCGTGTGCCGAGCCCCTGCCCGCGGTAGGCCGGATCCGTGCACACGGCGCTGATCTCGGTCCAACCCGGCGGGTGCAACCGCTCACCGGCCATCGCGATCAACTCCCCGCCGCGGCGGATCCCCAGGTAGGTGCCCAGTTCGATGGTGCGTGGCCGGAACGGGCCGGGACGGTTGCGCGCCACCAGGGCGAGCATCTCCGGAACGTCCTCGGGCCCCAGGAACGATGTCTCGGGATCAGGTCCCTTCTCCAGCGCCACGTCCACCAGTTGGACGCCGCCGCCGACCGACATCCAGGTCCATCCGGCCGGGACGGTGGCCGCGGACCCGGCCAGCGCGAAGCTCTCGCCCGGCCCGATCAGTTGCGCCGCATCGGCCCAGGCCTGCGGGTTCGCCGGGTCGGCCAGAGCAACGAACACCGACACGTCGGGGTCATACCGGCTGGCCAGGCCCCGGCGCTCCGCGAAGCGGGCCTGCGGTCCGGTGAGAGCGGCCCAGACCGCGTTGTCCAGTATCGGATCGCCGATACTCGGGTCTTGTCGGGCCAGGAGATCGTCCAGGCCAGGATGAGCAGTCAGATCCGCAGTCACGCCCACGATGCTGCCTCAGACTCTGCAGAGACCCGCGCCCGGGGCGTCCGAGCGGCCAGACCGAGGTGCTCACGAAGGGTAGACCCGGCGTAGTCAGTGCGGAACACCCCGCGTTCCTGCAGGATCGGGACGACTTTGTCGGCGAATTCGCTCAGCCCGTCCGGGGTGATGTGCGGGACCAGAATGAACCCGTCGCTGGCGTCCGCCTGGACGTACTGGTCGATGGCGGCGGCCACGGTCGCCGGGGTTCCGATGAAGTTCTGCCGGGCGGTCTTCTCGACCACGACGTCCCGGAGCGAAAGGGCCTTGGCCACTGCGAGTTCGCGCCACTCGTGGGCCACTGCGATTGGGTCGGCGTTCATGCGGACGCTGGCTCGCCCCTTGGCGATGGTGTTCTCGCCGACCAAGGGGTCGACCTCGGGCAGCGGGCCGTCGGGGTCGTAGGCGCTCAGGTCGCGGTTCCAGAGCTGCTCGGCGAACTTGATGGCCGTCTGTCCGCTGACCTGCTGTCGACGAACCTGCGCGGCGTACTCCTGGGCCTCGGCATCGGTGTCGCCCAGGATGAAGGTCGCCGCGGGTAGCACCAGCAGCTCCTCGTGACGCCGATTGAACTTGGCCAGCCGACCCTTGATGTCCGCGTAGAACGCCTGCCCGGCCCCCAGGGTGCCGTGCCGAGTGAAGATGGCGTCCGCGGACTCGGCGGCGAACTCCCGGCCGGCGTCGGAATCGCCGGCCTGGAAGATGACTGGCCGGCCCTGCGGACTGCGCGGCACGTTGAAATTGCCGTGGATATCGAAGTGGTTGTCGCGCACGGAGAATCCGCCCGGGTGGCCGTGGGTGAGGAATTGACCCGAGACCTTGTCGGCAAGGATCTCATCACCCACCCAAGAGTCGAACAGCTCGACGGTGGCGTTCAGGAACCGCTGGGCCCGCTCGTACCGCTGCTCCTGGGCCAGAAACCCGCCACGGCGGAAGTTCTCGCCGGTGAAGGCGTCCCAGGAGGTGACCACGTTCCAGGCCGCCCGGCCGTTGGACAGGTGGTCCAGGCTGGCGAACTGCCGCGCCACGTCGTACGGCTCGTTGAAGGTGGAGTTGATGGTGCCGGTGAGGCCGATGTGGTCGGTGACGGCAGCCAGGGCGGTGAGGATGCCGAACGTGTCCGGGCGACCGACGACGTCGAGGTCATAGATCTTCCCGTTCTGCTCGCGCAGTCGCAGGCCCTCGGCCAGAAAGATGAAGTCGAATCTTGCCCGCTCGGCGATCTGTGCGAACCGGCGGAACGACTCGAATTCGATGTGGCTACCCGATCGTGGGTCACTCCACACCGTGGTGTTGTTCACGCCCGGGAAGTGTGCGGCGAGATGGATCTGCTTGCGGGGCTTGGTCATCGTGGATTCAGACCCTTCCTGTGATCGGAGCCGGAACGGCGTAGCGGTTTGTCGGGCGGCCCAGACCCAGCAGCCCGCGGAGGGTGTCGGATTCGTACTCGGTGCGGAAGGCGCCACGAGACTGGAGTTCGGGAACCAGGTCCTCGGTGATGGCGGTCAGGTCGTCCGGGAGAGTTCCGGGACGCAGCCGGAAGCCGGTGTAGCCGATCGACTGCCAGGCCAGGAGCAGATCCGCTAAATCACCGGCCGAACCGGCGAAGATGTACGCGTCGGAAACGTAGGGCGCACCCGAGAGGGCGTCCAATCGAGCTCTTCTCGCCTCGCCGGTCTCGGTCGGCGAATCCAGGAAGACCACGACATCGGCGTAGACGGCTAGTTCGCCCTCCGGGCGGCCGACGCCCCTGAGCTCCGTCCGGACCTCGTCCAGGATCCGGCGCGCGCTCTGGGTGTCGGCCGGGGTGACGAAGACGACATCGGCGCTGCGGGCGGCGAACCGGTAGACGATCGGTGAGTGGGCCAACGCGGTCACCAGCGGTTGGCCCTGAGGCGGGCGCGGCACGATCGACGGTCCCTTGACCGAGAAGAACTGACCCTGGAAATCGATGTAGTGGATCTTGTCGCGGTCGATGAACCGTCCGGTGGTGACGTCACGGATCTCGGCGTTGTCCTCCCAGCTGTCCCACAGCCGGCGGATCACCTCGACGAAGTCCGTCGCCTCGTCGAGCAGAACCGAGAGAGCCTGCTGGGCCGCCGGTTCGAAATAGTTCTCCTGGGTGATCAGGGGGAGCTGCCGGCGGCCGACGTGCGCGGCCTCGGCCGCTCGGGCCGATACCTGCACCCGCACGCCCCCTCGGCCGGTACTGACGTGGTCGAGGGTGGCGATGGCCTTGGAGATGTGGAACGGCTCGGTGTGTGTGGCCAGCACCGTCGGCACCAGGCCGATGTGTCGTGTCGTCGGGGCCACCCGGTCCGCGATCAACACGGCATCCAGCCGACCGCGGACCTGATTGGTGTCGTCCTCGTCGGTCGACAGGCCGGTGGCATCCAGGGAGAAAGAGTCCTCGATGGTGAGGAAGTCGGCCAGACCACGCTCGGCCAGAGCGACCAGATCGAGCCAGTAGTCGGCTCCGAACAGGTCAGCCGGACGGGCCGACGGTTCACGCCAGGCAGCCGGATGCCATCCGGCTCCCTCGAGGGCGATGGCCAGATGGAGAGGTGATGACATGAGTAGACCTTCACAAGGGGGATGGGATGGGTTCGGGCTTGTCAGGAGGCGGCCGGCGGGCCGACTCGCGCTTGCGACCGCCGATCGGCGATCACCAGGTCGTCACCTGGAGCACCCCGCCGCGAAGGAGGGTTGCCGGCCAGCAAGCCAGGGCTGCACGCTGACACTCATTACCTGCCGAACAACATAACACCGCGAAAAATGCCCAGTTCGAGGGCCCGACCGCCGGCCGGCGTTCCCGACCGTTAATCGCTTCAGGGGAAATGGCTGCGCGGGGGCGACCATTCGCGAGTTGACCGGCGTGCTTCCCGGTGTTAGCTTCGTTCCACGGTCATGAGATTCAGCGACAAGCTCCGGCTCGCTGGGCGGCAACCCTCGGTGCACATCAAGTGCCGAACACGGTGGGGTGCTCCGGATGACGACCAGGCGGTGCTCGACCCCGAGCCCCGCAAGCGTGGGGCCACTGCTGTGGCCGGACGAACGGACGAGACGATCAACATGAAAGCCCAGGCCAGTACCGGTCTTGCGGCAATCGCCCACGTCGTGGCGCGGTTGCGGTCACTGTTGGGCGTCTCACGTCGTCACGTCGATCTCCAGCGGGTCTCCAGCGCGCTCTGTAAGGCCTGACCGACAGGCCGTCCGTACCCACGGCGGCACCCCACAAACCGCAGTCCTGCGCCATCAGCGCGCCAGGGCGATTTGTGCAACCGTTCAGTCCTTTCGATCGACGTCCCAGCGATCATTGCTGCCGTCGACGCCATTGATGGAGATATCTCTTGTCCACCACTCCGCTCGAAAAGAATGTGACGAGCGCCCCGCCGACGCTCGCCACGTCAGCTGCGAGACCGAAAACGGCTCTGCAGCGAGTGATTCCGCTGCGCCATCCGGGCCGGTGGATCGCCATCGCCGTTGTCGTGGTGATCTTCGCCCAGTTCGGTCACGGGCTCATCACCAACCCGTTCTACCAGTGGTCCCGCTTCCGCTACTGGTTCCTCCGGCCGGTCATCCTCGACGGGCTGGTGGTCACCCTGCAGGTGGCCGCCTACAGTGCCGTCCTCGGGCTGATCGGCGGCATCATCCTGGCCGTCGGGCGATCGTCGAGGAATCCGCTGCTGTCCGGCCTGTCCTGGCTGTACATCTGGGTGTTCCGATCCATTCCGCTGATCGTCGTGTTGATCTTCGTGTACAACTTCAGCGCGCTCTATCCGCGGTTGTCGTTCGGTGTCCCGTTCGGGCCGGCGTTCTTCTCCGTCGACGAGTCGAAGCTGTTCTCCTACATGGCGATCGCGGTCATCGGGCTCAGTCTGAACGAAGCGGCCTACGCGGCCGAGGTAGTCCGGTCGGGGCTGCTCTCGGTGGACCAGGGACAGCTCGAGGCAGCCACCGCGCTCGGTATGTCCAAGGGGCGGACCTTCCGGCGCGTCCAACTCCCGCAGGCCCTGCGCACCATCGTGCCGTCCTATGTCAATCAGCTGATCGGTCTGATCAAGGGCACCTCGATCGTGTTCTACGTGTCCCTGCTCGATCTGTTCGGGCAGGTCGAGACCATGGGGAGTACCTACCCGGAGGACATCATCCCGCTGCTGATGGTGGCCACCGTCTGGTATCTCGTCCTGACCACGGTCCTGTCGGTCGTGCAGTACTACGTGGAACGGGCCTACTCCAAGGGTGCCCTCCGCACCATGCCGCTGACGCCGCTGCAGAAGGCCCGAAAGAGCGTGACCGACCTGCGGGCCCGATTCCGCGATTCGTCCGACGCCTCCCGATTCGGCGTGACCCAGTGACGCGGGCCGACGCTGTGCTGAATGCAACGGCCGTCACCGAACATCCACCGGTGGTCGAGATCGTCAACGCGCACAAGGCGTACGGCGCCAATCAGGTGTTGGACGGCATCGATCTGGCGATCGCCAAGGGGACCGTCACGGTCATCCTCGGCCCGTCCGGTTCGGGCAAGTCGACCTTGCTCCGCGCGATCAACCATCTGGAGCGGCTCGACGTCGGGTACGTCGCCGTGCACGGTGAACCGATCGGGGTGAAGCGCCACGGGCAGCGCCTGAAGGAACTGCCCGAGCGAGCCATCCTGAAGCAGCGGGCCAAGATCGGTTTCGTGTTCCAGAACTTCAACCTCTTCCCGCATCTGACCGTGCTGGAGAACATCACCGAGGCGCCGGTGGCGCACAGGTTGAAGTCGGTGTCCGAGGCCAGGAGGAGCGCCGAGAATCTGCTGGCCAGGGTCGGTCTGGCCGACAAGGCCGAGGCCTACCCGCGGCAGCTGTCCGGCGGCCAGCAGCAGCGGGTGGCCATCGCCCGGGCCCTGGCGCTGGAGCCGGAGTTGATCCTGTTCGACGAGCCGACGTCGGCCCTGGACCCGGAGCTGGTGGGCGAAGTGCTCTCCGTCATCAAGGATCTCGCCAGCACCGGAACCACGCTCGTCGTCGTGACCCACGAGATCGGCTTCGCCCGTGAGGTGGCCGACCGGGTGATATTCCTCGACCGCGGGAAGATCGTGGAGCAGGGCACGCCGGCCGGGGTACTCGACAATCCTTCGACCCCGCGTTGCCGTGATTTCCTGGACAAGGTCCTTTCCTGACGTCCTGAAATCCGGTTGCTTTCTTCCTGAATCTGGTCACTTCCTCGATCACCCTTCCGCGGCGCCTGCGCCGCACCATTTCGATGCCCGTTCGGGCAACCTGTACAAGGAGCATCATGTCGTTCACCCGTTCCCGCCTCCTCCCATCGCTCGGAGTCGGCGCCGTGCTGGCTTCCCTGTTGGCCGCTGCCGCGTGCGGCTCGTCGAGCAGCAGCGCCGCCCCCGGCGCCAGCTCCGGGTCCGTGAGCGCCGCGGCCGGCCAGAGTGTGGTCACCGCGGCCTCCGAATCCACCGACGTCGCCATCGCGCAGCACACCAATGGCGCCGGCACGGCGACCACCATCACCGTTCCGACCGTCGCTTCGATCCGCGCCGAGCTTCCAGCCTCCATTCGGGAGAGCGGCAAGCTGGTCATCGGCCAGGGGGCCTTGCCGGCCGGCTTCCCGCCGCTGTCCTTCATCGGTGACGATCAGAAGACGCTGACCGGGTCGGAACCCGACCTCGGCCGGCTGATCGCCGCGGTGTACGGCCTACAACCGGAGATCGTCAACGCCACCTGGGACAACCTGTTCGTCGGAATCGACAGTGGGAAGACCGACGTCGGCATCTCCAACATCACCGATACCGAGACCCGCAAGCAGAAGTACGACTTCGCCTCCTATCGTCAGGACAACCTGGGGTTCGAGGTGAACAAGAGCAGCACCTGGAATTTCAACGGCAATTACCAGAACCTGGCCGGAAAGACAGTGGCCGTCGCCTCGGGCACCAACCAGGAGAAGATCCTGCTCGAATGGCAGGCCGAGCTCAAGGCCGAGGGGAAATCGCTGGACGTGAAGTACTACCCGACGCAGGCGGCGGTGAACCTGGCCCTCTCCTCCGGCAAGATCGACATCTACTTCGGCCCCAACCCGGGTATCGCCTATCACGTCAAGGGTGATGCGAGCGGCCCGAACCCGACCCGCAACGCCGGAACGCACTCCGGCGCCGGCGCCACTCTGCAGGGCCTGATCGCCGCGACCACGAAGAAGGGCAACGGCCTGGCGCGGCCGCTGGCCGACGCGATCAACTACCTGATCAAGAACGGCCAGTATGCGAAGTGGCTGGCCGCCTACAACCTGTCGAACGAAGCGGTCCCGACCTCACTCGTGAACCCGCCCGGACTGCCGAAGACCAACAGCTGATCCACCGCGCCAAGGCGGATCGACAACCAGAGAGGAACAGGACGATGGCCACGCGGTCGACACGGCAACACATCGTGGTGGTGGGTGGTGGGGCCATGGGCTCGGCCGCCGCCTGGCGGCTCGCGGTTGACGGATACCGGGTGACGTTGCTGGAGCAGTTCGAACCGGGACACGTGCGCGGAGCCAGCCACGGAAGTTCGCGGATCTTCCGGCACGCGTATGCGGACCGTCGCTATGTCGAGCTGGCGGCGCGGGCCGCCGCCTTGTGGGCCGAACTCGAGGAGGCTGACGGCACCCGGTTGCTCAGCTGGACCGGTGCCGTCGACCACGGGGACCCGGCCGCGGTCCAGGGCTTGGCCAAGGTGCTGGGCGACGCCGGCCTTGCGTACCAGATCCTCTCTCCGCAGGCGGCGGCGCAACACTGGCCGGGCCTGCGGTTCGACACCGTCGTGCTGCATCACGCCGCAGCCGGGCGGGTGGACGCTGACCGCGCCGTCGCGGTCCTGCAGCGACGGGCGGCCGCGGCCGGAGCCCACGTCATCCATCGCAGTACCGCGCGCCGGTTGACCGTGGGCCGGCTCGGCGCCGAGGTCGTGCTGGACAGCGCGACGATCAAGGCCGACCAGGTGGTGGTGGCCGCAGGTGCGTGGACCAGCGATCTCCTGGGCGAGCTGATCGCTCTACCCCCACTGCGCACCACTCGGGAGCAGCCGGCCCACTTCCCGCCGATCGATCCGAACCTGGTCTGGCCCAGCTTCATTCACCACCCCGGCTCCGACCTCCGGGCCGAGGGCATCTACGGACTCGGATCGGCTGACGGCATCAAGATCGGTGAGCATGGCACCGGACCGGTGGTCCATCCGGACACCAGGACGTTCGATCCCGACCCGATCGTCACCGACCGGCTGATTGGCTACGCCGCCGAATGGCTGCCGGGAGTAAATCCGACTCTTCCGGCTCCGGTTACCTGCCTCTACACCACCACGCCGGACGGCAATTTCATCGTCGACCGAGTGGGCCCGATCACGGTGGCCGCCGGATTCTCCGGTCACGGCTTCAAATTCACCCCGGCCATCGGCGATCTGATCTCGGGACTGGTATCGGGAAACATCCGGACGCCGGATTTGTTCTCCCTGAACAGATTCTCCGGGGACAAGCCCGTTCCGGCACGGTCAGCATGACGACATCACCGCCAAGTCCAGACCGACCCATCAGGAGTGAGATGTCCAAGATCGTCACCATCGCGGGCAGCCCGTCCGCCATTTCGAGTTCGGACGCGCTGCTGTCCCACGTCACGCGTCGGATACTGCGCGCCGGACACCAGGTCACGCCGCTGGTGTTGCGGGACCTCCCGGCCGCTGCGTTGCTGGCTGCCGACGCGACGGATCCGGCCATTGCGGGCGCGGTCCAGGCCGTCGACGAAGCCGACGCCGTCGTCATCGTCTCGCCGGTCTACAAGGCGGCCTATTCCGGTCTGCTGAAGGTGTTTCTGGACCTGTTGCCGCAGTTCGGGTTTCGGGGGAAGTCGGTGCTGCCTCTGGTGACCGGCGGCACCCCGGCCCACGTTCTGGCCGTCGACTATGCGCTGCGCCCGGTACTCAACAGCCTCGGATCGGCCCACATCGGGCAGGGCTGGTTCGTCCTGGCCTCGCATTTGCGCGTGTTCCCGGATGGCGGTGTGCTGATCGACCCGGCGTCCGCCGTTCCGGTGGCCCAGGTCACCGACCACTTCCTGGCCGGTCTGACCCACCATGTTTCGGCGTCGTCCGTGCCGGTCGGTGCAGGGCGCGTCTCCCCGGTCCCGGGTGATCCTGACCTGACGGTGGCGCGGGTGAACGTCGGTGATCCGGAACTACAACCGCTGCTGGACGACCTGGTGATCGAGTACGGCACGCGGTACGGGGCAGTCACCCCGCACTCGCAGCTCACCGAGGTGCCGGTGACCGACTTCGACGCGCCACACGGCGTGTTCCTGGTGCTGACCCAGAACGGCGAGACCATCGCCGGCGGTGCGATCCGGCGCTACGACGACCAGACCGCGGAGGTCAAGCGGGTGTGGACCTCGTCCCGCCACCGTCGCCGAGGGGTGGCCCGGCGGTTGATGGCCGAGTTGGAGAAGGCTGCGGCCGACCTCGGCTACCGGCGGATCCACCTCACCACCGGCCCCCGCCAACCAGAGGCTCGCTCGCTGTACCTGGCTGCCGGATATCACCCGCGGTTCGACGTCAACGCCGACCCGGAGACGATCGGGCCGTTGGCCTTCGCCAAGGAACTGGTGCCCGGCGCCGGATTCACCGAGTGGGAGGAGCCGGCCTGGGATCGGCCCGGCGCGCGTCACGGGCGTCGAGTCGGGGTGTCCGGGTGACGGCGGGAGCACGGGTGCTGGTGTTCGTCGGGGGCGGTCCGAGGACAGTGTCGCTGCTGGAGCGCCTGGCCGCCAATGCCGGTTCGTTGTTGCCGGCCTCCGGTTTGGACATCCACATCGTGGATCCGTTCCCGGTCGGCGGCGGCCGCATCTGGCGGCGCAGTCAATCGCCTTTGCTGTGGATGAACTCGGTGGCCAAGGACGTCACCATGTTCACCGACGAGTCGGTGGAGTGCGAAGGGCCGATCGTGCCCGGACCGCCGCTGGACGAATGGGTGGCCGGGCCGGGGGGCGCCATTCTGGGCGACGCCGGCTTGGGCGAGGTGGCGGACACGTTCACTGCGAACGACTTCGCCAGCCGCGAGATGGCGTCCCTGTATCTGTCTTGGACCTTCGACCGGGTCGTCGCCTCCTTCCCCGATTCGGTGAACGTGACCACCCATCGACAACGAGCGGTCATCGTCGAAGATGTGGCCACCGACGATGCAACGCAACGGGTCCAACTCGAAGACGGCCGCGAACTCGTGGCTGATCTCGTCGTGCTGGCCCAGGGTTACCTCGATCGGCGACCCACCGCAGAGGAGACCGCGCTGACCGTGGCGGCCGAGGCCGGCGGCCTGGCCTATCTGCCTCCGGGTTACACGGCTGACATCGACCTCGCCGGCCTCCGCCCCGGCCAATCCGTGCTGGTTCGCGGATTCGGACTGGCCTTCGTCGATCTGATGGTGCTGGTGTTCCAGGGCCGGGGTGGTGAATTCGTCGAGCGAGGAGACGGCACCCTCGACTACCGCGCCGGCGGAGCAGAGCCGGTGCTGTACGTCGGCTCCCGCCGCGGAGTGCCGTACCACGCGAAGTTGGGCTACCGCCTGGAGTCATCCATGCCGATCCCTCCCACGTATTTCACGCCGGCCGCAGTGGCCGCTCTGGCCGAGGACGGGACGGCGAGTTTCGCCACCGAGATCTGGCCGCTGATCGTCAAGGAGCTCACGGCCGCCCACTACCGGCGGCTCTTCGCTGCCCACGCTGACCGAACGATCGGCTCCTGGGCGCGGTTCGAGAGCGAACTGGGCCGGCTCGATGCCAGTGGACCCGAGTTCGCCGCCATCGTCACGCACGCCGTTCCGGATCCGGCCGATCGGTTCGACATGGACCTGATCGACCGGCCGTTGCGCGGCCGCACATTCCACGACCGTGACGATCTCTCGGCGGCGCTGGTCGACTACGTACAGGGAGATCTGGCCCGGCGCACCGACCCGCGTCAATCGGCCGACCACGCCGTCTTCAATGCGCTGCTGACGGTGTACTTCGTCCTGGCCGGCGCCGTCGTGGCCGGCCGGATCAGCGCGCCGGATCGGGTGCGGTACCTGGAAGGCGAGTTCCACGGCCTGTTCTCCTTCCTGGCCAGCGGACCGCCCCCGCGCCGGCTGGCCGAGTTGTTGGCCCTGCACCGGGCCGGTCTTGTGCAGTTCGCAGGGCCGGATCTGTCAGTCACGGTGCGGGACGGCCGTTTCGTCGGTACCTCGCCGGCGGTGCCGGGTGAGATCGTCGCCGATGCTCTGGTCGATGCCCGACTGCCGAAGCCGGACGTGCGGGCCGCCTCCGATCCAGTGATCTCCGCCCTGCTGGCCGACGGTGAGCTGGCGGTGGAGGATCTCCGCGCCGACGATGGCACCGACCTCGGTGGCGGACAGTTACTGGCCGATGCCGGGTGTCACGCCGTACGGGCCGACCGGACGGTCCATCCGAGCCGATTCCTGTTGGGGCCCTCCGTTTCCGGCTCGGCCGGGTCGGCGGGATTCGCCCGCCCCGGATTCAACGGCGCCGGGTTCCGGCAGAACGATGCCGTGGCCCGCGAGATCCTTCAGCTCGCGGCAGCGGCTTCCCGTCCACATGTCAGCGGGTCCATCCGGCTACCCGAACCCGGTCGCTCGGCCCGTCCCGCGCCGGCCCGTCCGGCCAACCGAACTCCTTCTTCCCATCCGAATCCGCACCCGTCCAGAATCGAGATCAGTCATGCCCGTTGAATTCCTGGGGATTGCCGGTACCAATGACGCCAGCGAGGTGACCAGCCGCAGTGGTGGCAGCCTCGACCTCGACTACACCAGGCGCCTGGCCCGCGCCCACGAGGACAACGGCTGGGACCGTGTCCTTTTCGCGTATCACTCCGGCTCACCGGACCCGGCCGCCGTGGCCGCCTACGTGGCCGGCCAGACCGAGCGCATCAAGCTGGTACTGGCCCAGCGTCCCAATGTCTCCGTCCCGACCTACGCGGCGAAGACGTTCGCCACGCTCGACCACATTTCGCACGGTCGCTTCGAGGTGCACTTCATCACCGGCGGATCGACCGCCGACCAGGCCGCCGAGGGTGACCATCTGGACAAGGACTCGCGATACGACCGCACCCGGGAGTACATCCAGATCGTCAAACAAGCCTGGACCTCCACCGAGCGGTTCGACTTCGACGGGAAGTATTACCAGATCGAGGATTTCGTCTCCGACATCTTCCCGGTTCAGCAGCCCCGTCCCCGGGTCTCCTTCGGCGGGTCGTCGGCCGCTGCCTATGCCGTCGGAGCGGCCGAGTCCGATGTCTATGCGCTGTGGGGCGAGCCGCTGGCCGGAACCCGCGAGCAGATCGCCTCGATCGACGCCGCGGCGGCCGCGGCCGGGAAGGATCGCCCAACCCTGCAGGTCGCGTTCCGCCCGATCATCGCCCCCACCGAGGAATTGGCCTGGGCCAAGGCCGAGACGATCCTGGGCCGCATCAAGGACCACGCCGCCGGACGCCTGACCTTCCGGCGGTCCGGAACCCCGGAGAACGCGGGCTCGCAGAGGCTTCTGGCTGCTGTCGAGGCGGGTGAGCGGCACGATCGGGCGTTGTGGACGGCCCCGACCGGCCTGACCGGCGGTGGGGGTAACTCGACCGCGTTGGTCGGGACCCCGGAAACCGTGGCGGCCGCCCTGCTGGACTACTACGACCTCGGGGTACGGATCCTGTCGGCTCGCGGCTATGACATTCTCGATGACGCCATTGATTTCGGTCGCTACGTCATTCCGATCGTCCGCGATGAGGTGGCCCGCCGGGACGCCCGTTCCACCGCCGCCTGACCGCACCGAGGAGACCAAACATGAATTCAGCTGTGGAGCCGTACGAAACCAACTGGCAGGAATGGCATTCGGCCCGGGAGCGGGCGTTGGCGACGCCGCATGGCTGGCTGAGCCTGACCTCCTTTCACTGGCTGCCGGACGTACCGTCGGCCCTCGACGGTCTGCCCGGCCGTTTCCACTCCGCCCACGGGCACGCCGTGCTGCAGGCGTCGGCCGACGACGGCTACCGGGTCCGCGGCGAGGACGAGGATGTCCCGGTCGACGGTGTGGTCAAGGCGGAGGTGGCCGAGGCCGGCTCGCTCGAGTGGCTGACGCTCGGCGACGTCGCGATCGAACTCGCGCTGCGAGGCGGCCGCTACGCCGTCCGGACCCGTGATCCGCAGGCCCCGGCGCTTCGTGGGTTTGCCGGGGTCCCGACGTTTCCGCTCGACGAGGCGTGGCGGATCTCGGGCCATTTCGATCCGTTCACCGAACCGCGGACGATCCGGGTGAGCACCGCGCGGGCCGACCTCGTCCAGGACGTGGTCGGTGTCGGTACGGTGACCATCCGGCCGGGTGGAGCACCCGTAACCCTGATCGCCACGGCCGGCGCTGGCGGCACCCTGAACATCCCGTTCCACGACCTTACGAACGGTGCCATCACTGCCTCGTGGCGCACCGTCACCACCGCCGCACCGGATTCCGACGGGCGAGTGCAGGTCGACTTCAATCGTGCGGTCAACTTCCCGTTCGCGTTCTCCGACTTCGGCACCTGCCCGGCGCCGCCGGCCGGTAACGCGCTGTCGCTCGCGGTGACGGCCGGAGAGCGCAAGCCGGTGGCCCGATGACGTCCGTCGTCACCGTCGTCGGCAACCCGAAATCCGGGTCCCGCACCCTTGCCGCCGCCACTGCGCTCGCCGATGCCGTCGCCGCACTGGTCCCGGCGCCCTGCGGTCAGGTGATCGATCTGGCCGACATCGGCACCGGTCTGCTCGCTCCCTGGGCTCTGTCGCCGGAGGCGGCCGCCACCGTTGCGGCGGTGAGGGGAGCCGACATCCTGATCCTGGCCACCCCGACCTACAAGGCCTCGTTCACCGGGTTGCTCAAGCTGTTGCTCGACACACTGCCGGCCGGGTCGTTGGACCGTGCCGTGGTGTTACCGCTGACGATTTCGGCCGGCCCGGCCCACCGGCATCTGGCCGACTGGCAACTGCGTCCGGTGCTGGGCGAACTCGGCGCCGTGTTGGCCGCCCCGTCACTGTTGTTGTCGGAGAGCGAGTTCCCGAATCTGACCGGGGCAGTGGAGACCTACGTCAATGCCAATGCCCGGTTGATCCTCGCTGCGCTGGCTGCCCTTCGGGATGAATCGGTGTCACCGCGGACCCCAGATCGGTGACCCGCCCACGGTGCCGGCGTCGTCGGTGGCGAGTTCACGCGGCGTGGACGTGCCGGTCGCGTTCACGACGAAGATCTCCGCCTTCTTGGTGCCGTCCGGCCGTGTCGCGTCGTTCTTGTAGGCGATCTGCTTGCCGTCGGGCGACCAGACCGGACCCTGACCGACGGCGGCCAGAGTGCGGAGCCCCGTGCCGTCGGCGCCGACGACTGCGATGTGCGGATGCGTCGGGTCGCTCGCGTCGACCCGGCGGAACACCACCTGCTTTCCGTCCGGCGAGAAGTCGCAGTCCGCATCGTGACCGTCGGCCGGTGTGAGGGACCTCGGCTTCGACTTGCCGTCGGTGGCCTGGATGTAGAGGCCGCCGTCGCCGGCCCTGGCGCCGGTCGAACCCCAGTAGACGAGTTGGGTTCCGTCGGGCGAGAACGACAGATCATCGACCGTGCGGAGGTGGGTGTCCAGGGTGGTGACCAGCTTGCCGTCCAGAGTGACGATCTCCAGCAACGTCGGCCCGTCCGCCGTCGAGCAGTTGATCGCCAGCCTCTGTGGGTCGGCCTGGTCCCAGGCCGGTCGGCTGATCGACACACACGCGGTCGGCGTGGCGAACAACTGCCGATCTCCGTCGCCGTTGACAGCCGACGTGCGGATGGTGTTCCGGTCGCCGCTGGTACCGCCGCCCTGAAGGTAGATCAGGGAACCGCGTTGGGTCGAGATGAGCGGATTCTGCGGTGATTCGGCCGGCTTCCGGGTGATCGCCGGGCCGACCTTGCCGGTGGTCGCGTCGATTGGGTACAGCGCCCACTTGCCTTGGTACTGACGGGAAGCGACGATGACGCCGGGCCCCAGCGGCGTCGATCCGGACAGGCCGGCCACGGGTGGCGTGCTGGCGGCCACCGAGCTGGAGGAACTGCCCGACGACGCCCGGCTCGGGCCGCTGGACGCCGCCGAGCTCGACGAACCGCCTGACGACGCCGGAGTCGAGTGGCCGGACGGCCCGACCCCGGCGGTACCGGCGACCGGAGCAGGTTGCAGCATGACCACCCCGACAACCACCGCGGCCACCAGGGCGACGCCGCCGACGGCGAGCCAGGAACGGCGCCGGATCGTCCGAGTCCGGCTGATACCGGATGGCCCGGGGCCGGCCCGGTACGGCCCGTGGCCGAGCAGATGGGCCACGTCCGACGGCAGGCTGTCGGACGTCGAGTAGCCGGCGGACGGGCCGGTCGCGGATCCCGGCGGCGGGGTGCCGGGGTCGGACGGGCTGATCTGACGGGTGGGCGGATTGGCGGGGTGCCCGGGTCCGGGCATCAGGGACTGGGTCCGGTCCGGATCGGTGGGGTCGATCCGGACGGTCGACGTGCTGCCACGGGGGGCCGTGTTCAACGCCGCCCGGGCCGCGACGGCCAGCGCTTTGCCGGTCTGGTATCGGTCGTCGGGATCCAGGGCCAGGGCCTTCGACACCACCTCATCGAAGCCGGCGGGCAGGTCCGGCACCCGATCGCTCGGTACCGGCGGCGCGTTGTGCAGGCGGGCGTAGACCTTGGCCGCCAACGTCTCTCCCGGGAACGGGATGACCCCGGTCAGCAATTTGTAGAGGACGCAGCCCAGGGCGTACACGTCGCATCGACCGTCGAGTGGTTTGCCCTCGATCTGCTCCGGGGCGGCGTAGTCGAGGGTGGCCACCACGCCGCCGGCCGTGGTCAGTGCGGTGGCCTGGGCCTCGATCTCGTCCATCGCCTTGGCCACGCCGAAATCGGTGAGGTAGACCCGTTCGTCACCGTCGTCGGGATCCGCGGTGAGCAGGATGTTGGCCGGTTTCACGTCGCGGTGGACCACGCGGTGCCGGTGGGCGAAGTCGAGCGCGGACGCGACCCGCTCGACGATGTGGACGACACGGGCCGGGTCCAGCCCGTTCGGATGGCCGGCCAGGGCCTCCGAGGCGGTGGTGCCGTCGATGAATCGCATGCTGATCCACAGCTGCCCGCCGTCGGCGCCGCTGTCGTCGATCGAGACGATGTTCGGATGATCCAGGCGGGCCACCGTCTCGGCTTCCCGCCGGAAGCGGCTGACGAACGAGGTGTCGGCGCCGAGATCCGTGCGCAGCAGCTTCAGCGCGACGTGCCGGGGCAGCCGGGGATGCCGAGCCAGGTAGACGACGCCCATGCCGCCGGCGCCCAGTTCGCGCTCGATGGTGAAACCGGCAAAGACCTCGCCCGGTGCGAGCGACATGCTCGGCATTCTGCCAGCCCGGCCCACCCCGCGATGGCGTTTCCCGGCATCGTGGGAGATAACGTGCTGGCATGTCGGCCACCGCCCCGCACGTGCTCACCCGGACCGAGGGTCGCCTCGGGCATCTCACCCTGAACCGACCGGAGCGCATCAACGCGCTGAGCCCGGAGATGATCGGGCTGGCCTCGGACGCGCTGGCCGCGTGGCAGGACGACCCGGAGGTCGACGTGGTACTGATCGACGGCGCCGGCCCCCGCGGTCTGTGTGCCGGCGGCGACATCCGTGAGGTCTACAACGGGATGCACGGCCACGGGGTCGCGCCGGGCCGGTTCTGGGCCCGCGAGTACGAGATGAACGCCCTCATCGCCCACTACCGCAAACCGGTGGTCGCGTTCATGGACGGTCTGGTTCTCGGTGGAGGAGTGGGCATCTCGGCGCACGCGGGGATCCGCGTCGTGACCGAACGCTCCCAGGTCGCCATGCCGGAGACGGCGATCGGGTTGTCGCCGGACGTCGGGGCCCTGTATCTGCTGGCCCGGGCGCCAGGGGGCCTTGGCGTGCACTGCACGCTCACCGGTGCCCGCCTCGACGGGCCGGCCGCGATCCATGCCGGCCTGGCCGATCATCTCGTGGATTCCGCGGACCTGCCTGGCCTGGCGCTGTCCCTGCGGTCCGGGGTGGTGCCCGAGCTGCCCGCGCCCGCGCCCGGTACTCATCCCGGCTGGATGGACACGGCCTACGTCGCCGACACCGTCGAGGGGATCCTGGACAATCTGCGGCGGGATCGCGACCCGGCCGCCGGGCAGGCGGCCGACGTCATCGCCGCGATGTCCCCGACCGCCTTGAAGGTGGCCCTGGAGGCGGTGCGGCGCGCCCGGAACATGACGGTCGACGAGGTTCTGGGCCAGGATCTGCGGGTCTGCAGTCACTTCCTCTCTCACCCGGACTTCGCCGAGGGGATCAGGGCGCAGGTGATCGACAAGGACCGGAACCCGCAGTGGAGTCCGAAGGAGCTCGGTGCGGTCGACCGGGCCGCCGTGCTGGCCTTCTTCGAACCGGTAGCTGCCGTTTGACCCCGGGAGCAGTGGGTACACGCAACCGCAGAGCCACCCCGCAACCAGCCCAGAGGATGTCATCGCCATGGTCAGGGTCACGCGCACGTTCACGGTCTCGACGCCGATCGAGAAGGTCGTCGAGTACCTCTCCGATTTCGGCCATGCCGAGCAATGGGATCCAGGAACCAAGACCTGCAAGCGCGTCGACACCGGCCCCGTCCATGAGGGGTCGAGTTGGACGAACGTGTCGCAGTTCCGGGGCAAGGAGACCACCCTGGACTACCGGCTGCTGAAGCGGCAGCCACGCCGGCTGGTCTTCGAGGGACGCAACAAACGAGCTACGTCGACCGACGACATCAACCTCAGCCCGGTCGGCGGCGGAACGCTGATCACCTACGAGGCCAACATCGCCTTCCACGGCGTGCTCAGGCTCGTCGGGTGGGCGGTCCAGGGCGAGTTCAACCGGCTCGGCGACCGGACTGCCGAGCAGATGACGCGGGTGCTCAACGCCCTGTAGCGAGGTCCCGGAGACCGAACCACCCCTGACGCAGAACTGCCCCGCACGGTTGGGTGCGGGGCAGTTCTGGTCTGGGCGGTGAGATCAGCCGGCGAGCTCGACGATCGCCGGGTGACCCGGGCGCACGGCGGTGGTGGTGGCCGAGATACCGGCCAGCTTCATCAGCTTGCGGACGTCCTCGCCCTGCTCGGGGAGCATCACCGTGATGACGGTCCCGCCGGCACCGGCCCGGGCGGTGCGGCCCGAGCGGTGCAGGTAGGCCTTGTGCTCGGTCGGCGGGTCAAGGTGGACCACCAGCTCGACGTCGTCGACGTGGATGCCGCGGGCCGCGATGTCGGTGGCCACCAGCACCTTGGCCGAGCCGGTGGAGAACGCCGCCAGGTTGCGCTCACGCGCGTTCTGCGACAGGTTGCCGTGCAGATCGACCGCCGGGATGCCGTTCTTGGACAGCGCGGCCGCCCACTTCTTGGCGCCGAACTTGGTGCGGGTGAACAACATCCGCCGTCCGCCGCCCAGGGCGAGCTGACGGATGACCTCGTTGCGGTCGTCCTTGCTGACCGCGAACACGTGGTGCGTCATGGTCTCGACGTGCGAGGTGGCGTCATCGACGGCGTGCACGGCCGGATCGGTCAGGAAATCGTTGACCAGCACCGAGATCCCGTTGTCCAGGGTGGCCGAGAAGAGCAGGCGCTGGCCGTTCGGACGGGTGGCCCGCAGCAGCCGGCGGACGCCCGGCAGGAAACCGAGGTCGGCCATGTGGTCGGCCTCGTCCAGCACGGTGACGTCGACATCGCCCAGGTTGCAGACGCCTTGTTTGATCAGGTCCTCGAGACGGCCCGGGCAGGCGATCACGATGTCGACCCCGGCGCGCAACGCGGTGGTCTGCGGTCCGAAGCCGACGCCGCCGAAGATGGTGACCGTCTTCAGACCGGCCGCGGTGGCCAACGGTTCGATAGTGCGGGCGACCTGCAGGGCCAGCTCACGAGTGGGCAGCAGCACCAGACCGCGCGGGCGGTTCGGGGTGCGGCGACCACCGGTGAGGCGGGCGACCAGGGGCACCGCGAAGGCGATGGTCTTGCCCGAGCCGGTGCGGCCGCGTCCGAGGACGTCCCGCCCGGTCAGCGACACCGGAAGAGTGGCCGCCTGGATCGGGAACGGGGACAGCGCACCCAGGGCGGCGAGCGGCTTGATCAGCTTCTCCGGAACGCCCAACTCGGCGAACGTCACGTCGCTGACCGGAGCCGCGTCGGCCTTGATCGTCTTCGCGGCGGCGAACAGGGAGCCGGCGGTCACCGGTTCCGTGGCCGGCCGCTGGCTGGCGTGCGGGGTTCCGGCGGCGAAGGTGACCGGAGTGCGGTCGTCGACGGCGGCGTTGCGGCGTCCGCCGCGGCCGCGCGAGTTGACCTGTCCGCCCTGACGGGCCGGCCGCTGGCCGCCCTCGGTGCGGGCCGGACGCTCGCCGCGGGCGGGCCGCTCGGTGCGCGGCGCGTCACCGGTGCGGGCCGGGCGGGCCGAACGGTCACCACGGGCCGGACGGTCGGTGCGCGGAGCCTCGGAGCGGCCGCGACGGTCGCCGTCGGCGCTGCGCGGACGATCGGTGCCGGTGGCCGGGATGCTGGCCGCGAAGGCGCCGGTGGAGAACACGCTGCCGGTGCTCGCGCCGGCCGAGGTGCTCGAGTAGAACGGGGCCGAGCCGGCACCACGACGGTCGCCGCGAGGGGCGCCGGAGCGCGCCGCGCCGGCGCCGCCCGACCGGCGACCCGACGAGCCGCCGGAGCGGCCCTGGCCCGAGGTGGAACGGCCGGAAGTGTTGGGGGATGACATGTGCGTAGACGGTCCTTGCTGTGCCATGGGCACGGTGGCACGCGACCATGTTCCCGGGAGGGGGAGCCAGCGGCCGCGCTGATGGTTGGCCGTAATGCTGGCCAACCCGGCAATGCACCGGCGGACAAGAAGGCACCTTCATTGGTGCCCGCAGCAACGACCCGAGCGCACCGGTGGTGCGTCTCGACCTCTTCACACTACCTGCTGCTTCGGCCACGCCGCCGCACCCCCCACTGAGACGTGGCCCACGGGGTGATGCGGCGGCGCCGGATCAGCGTTGAACCGGCCCGGCCGGCGCCACTGGTTCCTCGTCGACCACGGCCCCGGCGAACTGGGCGTTGTAGAGCCGGAAGTAGGCGCCCTGCGCCTGCAGAAGCTGCTCGTGGGTGCCCTGCTCCACGATGCGGCCGGACTCCATGACGAGGATCAGGTCCGCGTCACGGATGGTCGAAAGCCGGTGCGCGATCACGAAACTCGTCCGGTCGGTGCGTAGAGCCGCCATCGCGTGCTGCACCAGCAGCTCGGTGCGGGTGTCGACCGACGAGGTCGCCTCGTCGAGGATCAGCAGGGACGGGTCGGCCAGGAACGCCCGGGCGATGGTCAGCAACTGCTTCTCGCCGGCGCTGACGTTGCTGCCCTCGGCGTCGATCACGGTGTCGTACCCGTCCGGCAGGGAATGTACGAACCGGTCGACGTAGGTCGCCCGCGCGGCATCCAGGATCTCCTCCTCGGTGGCCCCGGGCCGTCCGTAGGCGATGTTCTCCCGGATCGTGCCGCCGAACAGCCAGGTGTCCTGCAGCACCATGCCGATCCGGGACCGCAGGTCGCCGCGGGTCATCTCCCGGATGTCGACGCCATCGAGAGTGATTCGGCCGGAATCGATCTCGTAGAACCTCAGGATCAGGTTGACCAGCGTCGTCTTGCCCGCCCCGGTCGGGCCAACGATGGCCACCGTCTGCCCCGGCGCGGCGACCAGGGACAGATCCTCGATCAGCGGAGTGTCCGGCAGGTACCGGAACGACACGTGCTCGAACTCGACCCGACCCGCGGTCGAGGCGATCGGTACGGCCCGCTCCACCTCGGCGGTCTGCTCCTGCTCGTCCAGCAACTCGAAGACGCGTTCGGCCGAGGCCACCCCCGACTGCAGCACGTTCGCCATCGACGCCACCTGGGTCAGGGGCTGGGTGAACTGGCGGGAGTACTGGATGAACGCCTGCACGTCGCCGAGCGACATCGCGCCGCTGGCCACCCGCAGACCGCCCACCACCGCGACGGCCACGTAGGTCAGGTTCCCGATGAACATCATCGCCGGCATGATCAGGCCGGACACGAACTGCGCGCCGAACGAGGCGTTGTACAGCTCGTCGTTCTTGTCCTCGAACGTCTTCTCCACCTCGGGCTGCCGGCCGAACACCTTCACCAGGCTGTGACCGGTGAACGCCTCCTCGATCTGGCCGTTCAGGGCCCCCGTGTGTCGCCACTGGGCCACGAACAGCTTCTGCGACCGCTTCGCGATGACGGTGGTCACCACCAGGGACAGCGGGATGGCGACGACGGCGATCACCGCCAGCAACGGCGAGACGACGATCATCATGACCAGTACGCCGACCACGGTCAGCAGCGAGGTGAGCAGCTGACTCATGCTCTGCTGCAAGGACTGCGAGATGTTGTCGATGTCATTGGTGACGCGGCTCAACACTTCTCCACGCTGTTGCCGGTCGAAGTAGACCAGGGGCAGCCGGTTCAACTTGTCCTCGACGTCGCGGCGCAGCCGGAACACGGTGCGCTGCACCATCCCGTTGAGCAGGTAGCCCTGCAGCCAGGAGAAGACCGAGGCCGCGATGTACAGGCTGATGACCACCAGCAGCACGTGCCCGAGCGCGGTGAAATCGACGCCATGGCCCGGAACCACGTTCATCCCGGACAGCAGGTCGGCGAACGTGCCCTGCCCGCGGGCCCGGGCGGCGTCGATGGCCTGCTCCTTGGTCAGGCCCAGCGGCAGCTGCTTGCCGATGATGCCCGTGAAGATGGTGTCGGTGGCCTTGCCGAGGATCTTGGGGCCGATCACCGAGAACGTGACGCTGACCACGGCGAGCAGGAGAACCAATGCCACGCCCAGACTCTCCGGCTTCAACCGGCCGAACAGACGCTTGGCCGACGGCCCGAAGTTCAGTGACTTCTCGGCCGGCATGCCCATCCCGCCGAACGGTCCGCCTCCGCCGCCGGGGCCACGCCGCGGGGCGGCCTTGCGGATGATCTCGCGGTCCGCCTCGGACTGCGGGCCCTTTCCGGCCTGGGTCGTGGTCATGCCGCTACCTCGGCTTCCATGGTCGTCGCGACATTCGCTCCGCGCCTCGCTCGTTCCTCGCTCGTGTGCTCGCTCATGCCGCTACCTCGGCTTCCATCTGGGAGGTGACAATCTCCCGGTACGTCTCGCACGTTTCGAGCAGATCTTCGTGGCGGCCCCGCCCGACGATCCGGCCGTCCTCCAGCACGATGATCTGGTCCGCGTCGATGATGGTCGACACGCGCTGGGCCACGATGATCACGGTGGCGTCGGTGGTCTCGGGTTTCAGGGCCGCCCGCAACCGAGCGTCGGTGGCCAGGTCCAGCGCCGAGAACGAGTCGTCGAACAGATAGATCGACGGCTTCCGGACCAGGGCCCGGGCGATGGCCAGGCGCTGCCGCTGCCCGCCGGAGACGTTGGTGCCGCCCTGCGCGATCCTCGAGTCGAGGCCGTCCGGCATCTTCTCCACAAAGTCACGGGCCTGGGCGATCTCCAGTGCGTGCCACAGGTCGGCGTCGGTCGCGTCCGGATTTCCGTAGCGCAGGTTGCTGGCCACCGTGCCGGAGAACAGGTACGGCTTCTGCGGCACCAGACCGATCCGCTCCCAGAGGGTTTGCGGAGCCAGCTCGCGGAGGTCGACCCCGTCCATCCGCACCACGCCGCCGGTCACATCGAACAGCCGTGGGATCAGCGATATCAGCGTCGTCTTGCCCGCACCGGTCGACCCGATGACGGCCGTCGTCCGTCCCGGTTCGGCCCGGAACGTCAGGTCACGCAGGACGGGCTCGGTCGCCCCCGGGTAGCCGAACTCCACGTGATCGAATTCCAGCGCCCCGGTGCGCTGGGCCGGCATCGTCGGCGAAAGCGGTGGTACCACCGAACTGTCCGTGTCGAGCACCTCGGTGATCCGTTCCGCACAGACGGCGGCGCGGGGCACCATGACCGCCATGAAGGTCGCCATCATCACCGACATCAGGATCTGGATGAGATAGCTCAGGAACGCCGTCAACTGTCCGACCTGGATCTGCCCGGAGTCGACGCGATGGCCGCCGAACCACAGCACCCCGACCGACGAGACGTTCATGACGAGCATGACGGTCGGGAACATCAGGGCCATCAACCGACCGGCTCGCATGGCCGTCTGCGTGACGGCGGTGTTGGCGTCGGCGAATCGCGCCTTCTCCTGCGGCTCACGGACGAACGCGCGAACGACCCGGATCCCGGAGATCTGCTCCCGCAGGACCCGGTTGATCGTGTCGATACGGGACTGCATCTTGCGGAACTGGGGCACCATCCGGATGACGATCGCGCCGATGGCCAGGACCAGGACCGGCACCGCGACCAGCAGCAGCCACGACAGCCCGACGTCCTCGGACAGCGCCATGATGATGCCGCCGACGCACATGATCGGTGCGGCCACGAGCAGCGTGCAACTCATCAGCACCAGCATCTGTACCTGCTGCACGTCGTTGGTGGTGCGGGTGATCAGCGAGGGAGCGCCGAACTGGTTCACCTCGCGATCGGAGAACTGGCCGACGCGGTGGAACAGCCCGGATCGCACATCGCGACCGAATCCCATGGCCGCGCGTGCGCCGAAATACACGGCGGCGACCGAGCACACGATCTGCAGCACCGTCACCGCCAGCATGTAGCTGCCGGCCGTGAAGATGTAGTGGGTGTCGCCCTTGGCCACTCCGTTGTCGATGATGTCGGCGTTGAGTCGCGGCAGGTACAGGGAGGCGATCGTGCCGATCAGCTGGAAGATGACGACCATGGTCAGCGGCATTCGGTAGACGCTCAGGTAGTGACGAAGCAATCGGATGAGCATGTGCGGTCCCGGTGGTGGAAGGGCTGGGGGGTGAGGTTCGGTCGCGGGTCTAGATCGGGTGGTGGGCCAGGAGTCCGTCCAACAGCAGGTCGACCACCTCGTCCGGTTTGAGTGGACTGTCGTCGGTGATCCGGGGATGGGTGCAGGCGAAGGTGACCAGCCGCAGCAGCCGGGCGGCCTGGGCCGACTCGACCCGGAGTTGGTCGCGGTCCGGTTCCAGCAGGCGGGACAGGGCGTCCTGCAGCAGGTCGTTGAGATGACTGGGCGGCAGGGCCTCCCGGAACCGCGGGTTCTGGTCGGGTGGGCCCATCATCCGCAGGGCGGACATCAGTTCCCACACCGAGTCGAGGCGACGGGCGATGATCTCGACGGCGGCCCGCATCCGTTCGCGCAACGGCAAGGTGAGGTCGATCCGGTCCATCTCCAGCAGGGCCGGTCTCGGATCGAACACCTGCTGGACGGCGGCCACCAGAAGGGCCTCCTTGTCCGGGAACACCCGGAACAGGGTGCCTTCGGCGATCCCGGCCCGTTCGGCGATCTGCTTGGTCGTCACATCGGCGCCATGGGTGCGGAGCAGGGGGAGGGCCGCATCGATGATGGCGGCCCGGCGCTGCTCCGGAGGCATGGGCGCGGCTCGTGTGCCGGGGGTTCTCACGGCGCCCAACTTAACTGAGTGAGTGCTCACTCACAAGTGAATTTCTCGGTTCCGGTTCGGCCCGAAGCGAAAAGAGTCCGGGTTCGTGCCGCAACTCGGCCCGGTTGCCGAACGTCTCGTCATCACCGAAGTTGGCCGAAAGGGAGACGGCGATGAACCGATGCGTTGCGGGCAGGGCCCGACACGAGATCGACCACCTGGTGCTGATCGTCCTCGCGTCCTGCCTCGGGGGTTGCTAACCGTGCCGTTCCACGCTCACCCGTCGGGCCGTGCCGGTTACACCGAGCCGGATGCCGAATCCGAGTACCCGTCGCCGACCGGTGTGCTCCGGCTGATGACCGTCTTGGAGGCGATCGCCGGACCGGCTGGGGTCAGGCCGGCGTGGCCGGCAGGTTCTCCAGCCGCCGCAACTGATCGATGATGCCCAGCACGTTCTCGACGCTGGCCGGTGACAGGCCCTGAGCGTGCAGGGCGAGCCGGCGGGCGCCGGTGTCGCGCAGTGCGGTGAGCAACTGGAGGTCGTCGTCGATGACGGACCGGCGCCCGGGATCGAAGAAGTACTCCATCGGCACGCCGAACAGATCGGCCAGGGCCGCGAGATGACGCGCCGACGGGTTGAGCCGCTTCCCGTTGCGGAGCTGGCTCAGGTAGGCCGACGACATCGTCAGTCCGGTCCGGGCGATCTCCAGCGAGGCCGTCTCGTTGTTCCACCGCGGCTGGCCCTGCGCTGTTCGCACCGAGGTGAACAGGTGGTTGAGCTGCTCGGCCAGATCGGGGAGGCCGGGATCGTTCGGCATCGTCAAGGCTCCTGATCTCGCGGGCCCCCGTCGACACGCACCAACGCCAGCGTCACTATGGCACGCACGGCGCCGACGCGGGAGCCCCACCAGCCCGACCGAACGGGCTCGTCGATGGCCGGTCGATCGGGGACCGGCCTCCGCGCGGCTGTCGGTGAGTCTGGGCACAATGACTCCCATGAGCGGCAAGCGGAAGTCGGCGGCGTCGGACGGCGCGTCCGCGCGCCCGGCCGCCGCGTCGCTCGACCGCTTCTCGCCGCTGGTCCGCGACTGGTTCCGGGCCAGCTTCGCGGAGCCGACGCCGGCCCAGGCCGGCGCCTGGGACGCCATCGGCCGAGGCGAGAACACGCTGGTCGTGGCGCCGACCGGGTCGGGCAAGACCCTGGCCGCGTTCCTGTCGGCCATCGACACATTGGTCACAGCGCCGCCGGCCGCGGCCGGGGCGCGCAAGTGCACCGTCCTGTACCTGTCGCCCTTGAAGGCCCTGGCGGTGGACGTGGAACGCAACCTGCGCTCGCCGTTGATCGGGATCGGGTCCCTGGCCGCGCGCAACGGGGTCGCGGTGCCCGAGATATCGGTTGCCGTCCGGTCGGGAGACACGCCGTCGGGTGATCGCCGCGCCTTCGCCAAGGATGGCGCGGACATCCTGATCACCACCCCGGAATCGCTGTTCCTGCTGCTGACCAGCCGGGCCCGGGAGATGCTGACCGGGGTCACCACCGTGATCCTGGACGAGGTGCACGCCGTGGCCGGGACCAAACGCGGCGCCCATCTGGCCGTCTCGCTCGATCGGCTGGACGCCCTGCTCGACCGCCCGGCCCAGCGGATCGGGCTCTCGGCCACGGTCCGCCCCATCGAGGAGGTCGGGCGCTTCCTCACCGGCGGGAGACCCGTCACCTTCGTCCGGCCGGTGTCGACGAAGCAGGTCATCGTGGACGTGGTGGTGCCCGTTCCGGACATGTCCACCCTCGGCGAACCGACCGGTGACCTGTCCGGTGCCGCGGCCGGCGAGCCGCCGCGATCGTCGATCTGGCCGCATGTCGAGGAGGCCGTGGTCGACCTCATCGAGTCCCACCACTCGACCATCGTCTTCGCGAACTCGAGACGCCTGGCCGAACGTCTGACGGCGCGTCTGAACGAGATCCACGCCGAACGTCACCCGTCGGAGCAGGTTGTCGCGGACGTTCCGCAAGGCCCTCCGGCGCAGGTCATGGCCCAGTCGGGGGCGTCCGCCGGCGCCCCGGCGGTCCTGGCCCGCGCTCACCACGGATCGGTCTCGCGGGAGCAGCGGGCGCTGATCGAGGATCAGCTCAAGACGGGGGTGCTACCCGCCGTGGTGGCCACCTCCTCGCTCGAACTCGGGGTGGACATGGGGGCGGTCGATCTGGTGATCCAGGTCGAGTCGCCGCCTTCGGTGGCCAGCGGGCTGCAACGCATCGGCCGAGCCGGTCACCAGGTCGGCGCGCCCAGTCACGGGGTGATGTTCCCTAAGTACCGAGGGGACCTGATCTCGTCGGCCGTGGTGGCGTCGAGGATGAAGTCGGGGTCGATCGAAGCGCTGCGGGTGCTGTCGAATCCGCTCGACATCGCGGCGCAGCAGATCGTGGCGATCTGCGCGATGGACAGCATCACCGTCGACGGCCTGCACGAACTACTGCGCCGGTCGGCCCCGTTCGCCGCGCTGGGCCGCGGGGCACTGGAGGCCGTGCTGGACATGCTGTCCGGTCGCTACCCGAGCGAGCAGTTCGCCGAACTCCGCCCGCGGCTGACCTGGGACCGGGTCACCGGCGAGCTGACCGGCCGTCCGGGGGCCCAACGGCTCGCCGTCACCTCCGGCGGGACCATCCCGGATCGGGGAATGTTCGGGGTCTTCCTCGCGTCCGGTGAAGGACCAGGGCGGCGGGTCGGTGAACTCGACGAGGAGATGGTCTACGAGTCCCGCGTCGGAGACGTGTTCGCCCTCGGCTCCAGCAGCTGGCGGATCATGGAGATCACCCACGACAAGGTCCTGGTGCTGCCGGCGCCGGGAGTCCCTGGCCGGTTGCCGTTCTGGAAGGGCGACAGCCTGGGCCGCCCGGCCGAACTCGGCCGGGCCCACGGTGAATTCGTCCGGGAGATCAGCTCTGCGCCGGTCGATGCCGCGTCCGCGCGATTGGCGTCCGACGGCCTCGATGCCTTCGCCTCCGCCAACCTGATCGCCTATCTGGCCGATCAGCGGGAGGCCGTCGGGTTGGTGCCGGACGAGAGAACCATTGTGGTGGAACGGTTCCGGGACGAGCTGGGCGACTGGCGGCTGGTCGTGCACTCGCCGTACGGCGCCGCCGTCCACGCCCCGTGGGCGTTGGTCGTTGCCGCCCGGATGCGGGAACGGTTCGGGGTCGACGTGCAGGCCATGCACGCCGACGACGGCATCGTGCTGCGGCTGCCGGACGTCGAGTACGAGGGTGACGGCCCGGACATCCTGGACATGATCGCCCTGGACGCCGAGACCCTGGAGGCGGAGGTCACCTCGGAGATCGGCGGATCCGCGGTGTTCGCGTCCCGGTTCCGGGAGTGCGCGGCGCGGGCGTTGTTGTTGCCGCGCCGGCAGATCGGTAAGCGACAGCCACTCTGGCAGCAACGTCAGCGGGCCAGCCAACTGCTCGAGGTGGCCGCGCAGTACCCGACGTTCCCGATCGTCGCCGAGGCGGTCCGTGAATGTCTGTCGGACGTGTTCGACGTGCCGGCGCTGGTGTCCCTGATGCGCGACATCGCCGCCCGCTCGGTGAAAGTCGTCGAGGTGACGACCTTGTCGCCGTCGCCATTCGCCCGATCGTTGCTGTTCGGTTATGTCGCGCAATTCCTGTACGAAGGGGATTCCCCGCTGGCCGAGCGGCGGGCCGCCGCCCTGACCGTCGATCCGGCCCTGCTGGCCGAACTGCTCGGCGGCGGCGACGGCCTGTCCCTGCGGGACCTGCTCGATCCGCAGGCGGTGCTCACCACCGAGGCCGACCTGCAGCGCCTGAGTGAGAACCGGCGAGCCCGGACCGTGGACGAGATCGCTGACCTGCTCAGGATTCTCGGTCCTCTGACCGGGGACGAGGTGGCGGCCAGATCGAAGGACGTTGACGCGGCAGCCGCGTTGGAGCAGTTGGAGGCCTCGCGCCGGGCGGTGGTGGTTCGGGTGGCCGGCGTGCCGCGCTGGGCCGACCCGGCCGACGCGCCGCTGCTCCGGGATGCGCTGGGCGTCGCTCTGCCGCCGGGGATCGCCCCGTCACTCCTGGAGGCGGTCCCCGATCCGTTGGGGCGCTTGCTCGGTCGATTCGCGCGGACCCGCGGGCCGTTCGTTGCGCACGAGCCGGCCGGGGTGTTCGGGCTCGGCGTGGCGGTCGTCACCGACGCGCTGCGTCGACTGGCCGGGTCGGGCCGGGTGGCCGAGGGGGAATTCCGGCCGCTAGGGGCGCCCGGTGGCGAGCCGGCGGCCGACGGAACCCGGGAGTTCGTCGACGCCGAGGTGCTCCGGCTGCTGCGCCGCCGATCGCTGGCCGCGTTGCGGGCCGAGGTCGAGCCGGTGCCGGCCGAGGCGCTCGGCCGCTTCCTCCCGGCCTGGAACGGCATCGCCGCCCCGACCGCCGCGAAGGCCCAGCCGGCCAACGGATTCTCCCGCACCGGGACGTACGCGGCCGAGCCCACCCGGGGGCGGACGCCGAGCGGAATCGACGCCTTGCTCCGGGCGGTCGAGCAGTTGGCCGGGGCCATTCTGCCGGCCTCGGCGGTGGAGACTCTGGTCCTTCCGGCCCGGGTCCGGGGGTACGCGCCGGCCATGCTGGACGAACTGACCTCGTCCGGCGAGGTGCTCTGGACCGGGCACGGCGCCCTCGGTGGCGACGACGGCTGGATATCGCTGCACCTGGCCGACTCGGCCCCGTTGACCATGCCGATCCCCGACGAGCAACTGCTCGGTGGTCTCTCAGCGCCCGACGGTGAGCCTGGTGGCCTGTTGCACCGGGCGGTGCTGGACGTGTTGTCCCGCGGTGGGGCGTTCTTCTTCCGGGCCCTGACCGACGCCGTGACGCAGGAGACCGGGGCTGCGCATTCAGACGACGTCCTGGCCGATGTGTTGTGGGATCTGGTGTTCGCCGGTCTGGTCACCGGCGACACCCTGGCCCCGTTGCGCGCCCGGCTCACCGGCGGGCGGACCACGCACAAGGCGAAGCCACCGGTCCCGCGGCTGCGGCAGCGCGGAACCTCGGGTCTGGCCCTGCTGTCGGCGGGGCGGCAGACCCGGGTCGGGCCGGCGGTGCGGCGGGGCGGTCCGCCGGCCGTGGCCGGCCGGTGGTCGCTGGTGCCGGACGTGGAGATCGACCCGACGGTGCGCGCCCACGCGGCCGCGGAAGTGTTGCTCGACCGCTACGGGATCGTCACCCGGGGGCGGTGGTGGCCGAGGGCACGCCGGGCGGGTTCGCGGCCGTGTATCGGGTGATGTCCGTGTTCGAGGAGGCCGGACGGGTTCGGCGCGGGTACTTCGTCGAAGGTTTGGGCGCGGCGCAGTTCGCGACGGCCGGAGCGGTGGACCGCGTCCGCGCGTTCGTCAGTACCGATGCCGACCGGATCCCGGGCGGCGGGTTGGTGCTCGCCGCCGCCGACCCGGCCAACCCGTACGGGGCGGCGTTGCCCTGGCCGGAGCGAGGGGCCGACCGCCAGGTCGAGGATCGGCATCGTCCGGCCCGGCGGGCCGGTGCGCTGGTGGTGCTGGTCGACGGCCTACCGGTGCTGTACGCCGAACGCGGCGGACGGACCCTGATCTCCTTCACCGATGTTCCCGGGGACCTGCACGAGGCGGCGCGGGCGCTGGCCGAGAAGGTCACCGGCGGGGCCGTCGGCTCGTTGACGGTGACCCGCATCGACGGCGTGGATGCGTTGGTCAGCTCCGGCGTGACGGTCGAAGCATTGCTGGCCAACGGGTTTGCCCTGACTCCTCAGGGGTTGCGGCTTCGTTCGGCCAGTGGTCGTCGTGCCTGAGCCGACGGTGCCTGAGCCGATCGTGTCTGAACCGAGCGGACCGGAGCCCGCCGTGTCTGAACCGAGCGGACCGGAGCCCGCCGTGTCTGAACCGACCGGGCCGGAGCCGACGGGACCGGGGGAGCCCCATGCCCGAGGGTGACACCGTGCTGCGGACGGCTCGGCGGCTCGATGCCGCGCTGGCCGGCCGGACGCTGGTCCGGGCCGAACTGCGGTGGCCCACGCTGGGCGACGTGGACCTGGCCGGCCGCACCGTGTCACAGGTGACGGCATACGGCAAGCAGATCCTGACCCGTTTCGCCGACGACGGCCGGACATCGTTGACGCTGCGGTCGCATCTGCGGATGGAGGGGCAGTGGTCGATCGTTCCCGCCGGGCCGCAGCATTGGCCGGCCGCCGGCGGGGTGCGGGTGCGGGCCGTGCTGGCCAACCTGGAATGGACGGCCATCGGTACCTGGCTGGGGCTGCTCGATCTGGTGCCCACCGACGACGAGTCGAGCCTGATCGGGCATCTCGGGCCGGACATCATGGTCGACGCGTTCCCCTCGAGTGGTCGGGCGGAGGCGGTGGTCCGACTGTTGCGACGTCCCGATCGGACCGTCGGGTCGGCCCTGCTGGATCAGACGAACGTTGCCGGGATCGGCACCATGTACATGGCGGAAACCCTCTTTCTGCAGGGGATCTCGCCCTGGACGCCGGTCGCGGAGGTCGATGTGCCGGCGGCGTTGGACGTCGCGCGCAAGCTGCTGCTGCGCGGGGTCACGACGGCCGTGCCGTCCACCACCGGTATCCCACGGGCCGGCCAGAACACCTTCGTGCACGGACGTTCGGGCAAGCCGTGCCGCCGCTGCGGCGCCATCGTCCGCGTGGCCATGGTCGGGGACCCGACAAAAGAGCGCACGGCGTTCTACTGTCCCGTGTGCCAACCGGGGCCGGCTCCGACCGACGGCGGCCGCGCGCGCCGTCCGCTGGGCTCCAACCCGTCCCGGCCAGCCACCGGCTATCGCCGAGATCGGTGAGGGTGCGGCCGTCACCGGGCCCGAGCGGACTTCCTCCGCAGTTGTGACACCCGAGTCCAGCTGACCACCGTGGCCAGCAGCAGAAGTACGCTGACTGCGATCACGAGTGCCTCGTCGGCCGATCCCGTGGCGAACGCGGCGGCCAGCAGGCAGACCAGAGACAGCGCGTGCGAAACCATGGCGACGGTCAACATCCGGTCCGAACGGATGGCGACCAGCAGGAACGCGAATCCACTCGGTCGCTTGCGAAGTTGGTAGGCCCAGGCGCCGAGGGTGGCCAGCACCGCGAGCGGCCCGACGACGTGGGCCAGGGTGGCCGTGGAATCGGTCGCACCGAGCAGGGTGAGGCGGCCCAGCACCAAGAACGAGAGCCACAGCATCAGGTGAGCGATCCGGAAGGCATTCCAGGCCGCGGCCTGCAGGTTGTGCCGTGCCACCCGATCCGTCGGGTCGGCCCGCACCGCGGCCGCGAACCCGGCCGCAGCGCTGGCCGACCGCCCCTTGGCGATGTCGATCCGGGCCAGTTCGTTGGAGACGGCCGCATCCGCGGGATTCAGCGCCGCGGCCTGTCCGAGCGCGGCTGCGGCCTCGTCGTACCGTCGCAACTCGATCAACGTGCTGCCCAGCACCCGATGGGCCACCGCGTCGTTGGGGGCCAGGAACACGGCCTGCCGGGCCAGGTGCTCCGTCCGGGGTGACACCCGGTGGCCCTGAAGGTCCAGTGCCGCCCCGATCCGGTACGGCTCCGAACGCTGCGGGGCCAGCCGGATGGCGGTGTCGATCGCCTGCACCGATGCCCCGGCGTCCTTCCGGCCCCCCTGCACCACGGCCATCAGGAGATGCGCGTACGGCTGGTCCGGGGCAACGGTGACGAGGCGGACGGCGCAAGCCAGGGCGGCGTCGTACTCGTTCAGGTCGACGTGCGCCCACCCGGCCAGCCGGAGGGCGATCGGGTCATCCGGATTCCGCGCCAGGTGGGGAGCGAGCAGGGCGAGAGCCTGGGCGCTACGGCCGGAGTCCTTGAGCAGCGCCGCGCGGTGCAGAACCCCGTCCGAATCATCCATGGCTCCCACCCTGCCAGACTGACCGGTGCGAAAACGGGCCGTTGTCGGGCCGGCCCGGTACGTTCCTGCCATGGCACGAGCGACCACCCCCGCAGTTGAGCTCGACGTTGCCGGCCGCTCGGTGCGGATCAGCAACCCCGGCAAGATCTACTTCGCCGACGTCGGATTGACGAAACTCGATGTGGTGCAGTACTTCCTTGCGGTCGGGGACGGCATCATGCGCGCGCTGAAGGACCGCCCGACCACCCTCGAACGGTGGCCGAGCGGATACTTCGACGGTGCCAAGCTGTCGACCAGGGCAGACAACCGCGGTGACGCCTTCTACTCCAAACGTGTGCCGCAGGGTGCGCCGGACTGGGTGGAGTCGGTCTCGATCACCTTCCCCAGCGGCCGGCCGGCCGATGAGGTCTGCCCGGCCGAGTTGGCCGTCGTCGCCTGGGCGGCCAATCTCGGCACCCTGCGGTTCCACCCGTGGCCGGTCACCTCGGCCGACGTCGACCGTCCGGATCAACTCCGGATCGACCTGGACCCGCAGCCGGGGACGGACTTTCGCCATGCCGCGGAGGTTGCTCCGACGCTGCGCGCGATCCTGCAGGAGCTCGGGCTGGACGGCTTCCCGAAGACTTCAGGGGGGCGGGGCCTGCACGTCTACGTGCCGATCCGGCCCACGGCGACGTTCGTCGAGGCCCGCCGGGCGGTGATCGCGTTGGGTCGCGAGCTCGAGCGCCGGCTGCCCGATCAGGTGACCACCAGCTGGTGGAAGGAGGAACGGGGTGAGCGGATCTTCGTCGACTTCAACCAGATGGCCCGGGATCGCACCATGGCCAGCGCCTACTCGGTGCGGCCGAACGCCCGGGCCACCGTCTCGGCCCCGCTCACCTGGGACGAAGTGCCCGACGCCCGCCCCGAGGACTTCGACGTGCTGACCATGCCCGCGCGGTTCGCCGAGGTGGGGGATCGGCACGCCGGTCTGGACAGCATCCGCTACGACATCGCACCGCTGCTCGAGATGTCGGCCCGCGACGAGCGCGACCGCGGGCTCGGCGACCTGCCCTACCCGCCCGAGTATCCCAAGATGCCCGGGGAGCCCAAGCGGGTGCAGCCGAGCCGGGACACCGATCGCCCCCGCGAGGCCTGAACCCGCCGGCGACTAGCGGCGCAGGCCGGGAACTATGTCGTCCAGGTCGAACGAGATCGGCACCTCGAGCTGCTCGTAGGTGCAGGACTCCGGGGTGCGATCCGGTCGCCAGCGCACGAACTGGCCCATGTGACGGAACCGGTCACCTTCCATGTGCTCGTAGCGCACTTCCACCACCCGCTCCGGACGCAGCGGGGTGAACGACAGGTCCTTGCCCGCGTTCCAGCGGGAACCCTCACCGGATCGCGGTGTCCGGCCGCCGGCCGACGCCTCGGGCGACGCCGCCCAGTTCCACGGATGCCCTTCGAAGTCGGTCACCAGCGGCTGGAGCTCGGTGAACAACTCCTTGCGACGGGCCATCGGGAAGGCGCCGATCACCCCGACGGAGGCGAGCGTGCCCTGGTCGTTGTACAGCCCGAGCAGCAGGGAGCCGATCGCGTCCGGGCCGGACTTGTGCACGCGATAGCCCGCCACGACGCAGTCGGCGGTCCGGGTGTGCTTGATCTTGAACATCACCCGCTTGTCGGGCTGGTAGGTGCCGGCGAGGGGTTTGGCGACGACGCCGTCCAACCCGGCGCCCTCGAACTCGGCGAACCATTGCCGGGCCAGATCGACATCCAGGGTGGCCGGCGTGACGTGCACCGGAGGACGGGCCGAGCCCAGCGCCTCCTCCAGGCGGGCGCGCCGTTCGGCGAACGGCCGCCCGGTGAGATCCTCGTCGCCCAGAGCCAGCAGGTCGAACGCGATGAACGAGGCCGGAGTGGCCTCGGCCAGCATGTTCACCCGGGACACGGCCGGGTGGATCCGCTGCTGCAGGGCCTCGAAGTCGAGCCCGCCGGCGGTGGCGATGACGATCTCGCCGTCGACCACGCACCGCTCGGGCAGCTCGGCCAGGAAGGCCCGGGCGAGCTCGGGGAAGTAGCGGGTCATCGCCTTCTCGTTGCGGCTGCCGATCTCGATCTCGTCGCCGTCGCGGAACACCACCGAACGGAACCCGTCCCATTTGGGCTCGTACGACGCCCCGGGTGGGATGGTCGGGACAGCCTTGGCGAGCATGGGCGCGACGGGCGGCATGACGGGCAGTCTCATGGCGTCGATCACATCACAGGCGGCGCGACCGGGCAGATCAGACCGCAGCCGCCAGGTGCTGGCGGAAGTACTCGATGGTCCGGCCGAGCCCCTCGGCCAACTCCACCTTCGGGCTCCAGCCGAGTACCTCGCGAGCCTGCGTGATGTTGGGCTGGCGCTGCGTCGGGTCGTCCGACGGGAGGGGGTGGTACTCGACCGCTGTGCCGTTGTCCACCATGGCGATGACCTTCTCGGCCAATTCGGCCATGGTGAACTCGTGGGGATTTCCGATGTTGATCGGACCGGTCACCTCGTGCGGAGTGGCCATCAATCGCATGAGCCCATCGACAAGGTCGTCGACGTAGCAGAACGACCGGGTCTGCGTGCCGTCGCCGTAGATGGTCAGGGGGGCACCCTTGAGTGCGGACACGATGAAGTTGGAGACCACCCGGCCGTCGTCCGGGCGCATCCGGGGGCCGTAGGTGTTGAAGATCCGGGCCACCTTGATCGGCAGGTCGTGCTGACGTCGGTAGTCGAAGAAAAGCGTTTCGGCGCAACGCTTGCCCTCGTCGTAGCAGGACCGGATGCCGATGGGATTGACGTGGCCCCAATAGCTCTCCTCCTGCGGGTGCACCTCGGGGTCGCCGTACACCTCGGACGTCGACGCCAGCAGCACCTTCGCCTTCGTGCGTTTGGCCAGGCCCAGCATGTTGATCGACCCCACCACGGAGGTCTTCGTGGTCGCCACCGGATCGCGCTGGTAGAACACCGGCGAGGCCGGGCAGGCCAGGTGATAGATCTCGTCGACCTCGACGTACAACGGGAAGGTCACGTCGTGACGGACGATTTCCAGCCGGGGATTGCCTGCCACGTCGGCGAGATTCGACCGGGCGCCCGAGTAGAAGTTGTCCACCACGAGAACCTCGTTGCCCTCGTTCAGGAGACGACGCACCAGGTGCGAACCGATGAAACCCGATCCCCCGGTGACGAGGATCCTCTGATCGGACATGTGTGGCCCCTTGGTGGTCAGTCGACGGTCGGTCGGCGGAGAAGAACAGACGGTATCCCGGAACGGCGCGAGCCGTCCCCTCCCCGGCGACGGGCCCGATCGGGCCGTATCGCCTGTCTATGATGCTCCGGTGAAACTCTCGATTCTGATGCCGGTCTACAACGAGGCCAAGACCCTGGAGTCTGCGGTCAAGCGCGTGCTCGATGTCGACTACCCGGTCGAGATCGAGCTGGTCATCGTCGACGACGGTAGCAAGGACGGCACCCGCGACCTGTACCCGCAGTGGCGGGACGAGCCGCGCGTCGTCATCCACGAGAAGGCCACCAACGGCGGCAAGGGCTCGGCCATCAAGAAGGGCGCCGAACTGGCGACCGGCGACTACGTCATCATGTGTGACGCCGATCTTGAATACGCCCCGGAGGAGATCCCGGCCCTGCTGGCCCCGATCCTGTCCGGGGAGTCGACCGTGGTCTATGGCACGCGGACCTTCGGCAGCCACAACGCCTACTCGTTCCTGTACGTCCTCGGGAACAAGGGTGTCACGATGACGGCCAACATCCTGTTCAACTGCTACATCAGCGACCTCGAGACCTGCTTCAAGCTGATGCCCCTCGCGCTCTACCGCAAGTTGGACGTGCGGGCGGCCGGGTTCGGCATGGAGGCCGAGGTCACCGGCAAGCTGCTGCGCACGGGCGTCCGGCCCTACGAGGTGCCGATCAGCTACAAGGCCCGTTCGCGCGAGGAGGGCAAGAAGCTCACCTGGAAGGACGGCGTCGAAGCCATCTGGATCCTGCTGAAGGAACGCATCCGTAAGCCCATCGCCTGAGATGACAGCATCGGGGGCCGTCGCTCGAGCCAGAGCTATCACCTGGCCGCGCTTGCATTTCCGTCGCGACCTGGGGCCCGATGTGGTGCTGGCCGGGCTGCTGATGCTGGGGACGTTCGCCGTCCATGACGTCGGCTACATGTTCACGACGCCTTTCTGGACCGACGAGGCGTGGGTAGCCATCTCCACCAAACTCCCACTGGCGGACATCGCATCCGTCTCGGCGAGCACGCCCGTCGGCTGGTCGTTGCTGCTCCGATTGGTCCCTGGCGGCGGTGACGAGCGGCTCCGTCTCGTCCCGCTGTTGTTCAGCGCGGCCGTGGTGGTGGCGGCCTACGTCTACGTCCGGTCGCTGCCGTGGCCCCGGCTCACCATCAGCCGTCTGGCCGCTGTCCTGGCCGGCCTGGCCGGACTGCTGACGCCGTCCGCACTGGCCCGCGACGACCTCAAGCAGTACACGGCTGACGCCTTCCTCGCGCTGGTCGTGCTGTGGTTCGTCGGGCGCGTCCAGGAGGACGCGAGTCGTCGCCGATTGCTCACGTTGGGGGCCGTTTCGGTCTCCGGTTTCCTGTTCAGTGCGGTCGGTGTGTTCGTCGGCGCGGCCGCGTTCGGCAGTGTGTTGCTGGCGGCCCTGATCGGGCGCCGCTGGACCGAGTTCCGCCAGGCCGGGATCATCGCTGCGGGAGCGGCGGCGATGTTCGGCCTGATCTTCCTCGTCCTCTACCGGCCGGGTATCCCGCCCGGGCTGAAGACGTACTGGTCTGCCTACTACGTGCCGATCGACCGAGGGTGGTCCGCGTGCTGGTCGTTCCTGCGGTCCCAGGGAGAACAGATGGCGACCTACCTGGGCATGGGGCCACTGGTGGTGGCCCTGCTCCTGGTGGCCGTCGGCGTTGTCACCCTGGCGCGGATGCAGCGACCGGCCCTGGCCCTGCTGGTCCCGGCCCTGCTGGTCGAGATGATCCTTCTCGCGGCGGTGAAGCAGTACCCGTTGTTCGACGAACGGACGTCGCACTTCCTGACCGTCGTCCTCGCCGTCACCGCGGCCATCGGCGCCGGTGGGATGTGCACGTTTCTCTGGCGCCTGCACTGGTCGGCGGCCGTCGTCGCGGCGGCGATGGCCGCGGTGCTGTTCGTCACCGGCGATGGAGTCCGGTCGGGGATCAGGTCGCATTCGATCCCGGTCGAGGACCTGCGGACGCCGACCCGATTCATCGCCGAACACCGCCGACCAGGGGACGTCGTGGTGGTGGCGATGCTCAGCAGCTGGGGCTTCGCCTACTACTGGAGCAGCGCCCCCGGTGGCGGCGGGCAGCCGGCCTCCGAACACGTCGAGTCGAACCTGCAGCGGTTCGTCACGGTGTTCCCCGACCAGCCGGAGATCCTGGTCGCCACGGATCGAACCGTCGAAGCGGTCGACGCGGTGATGGATCAGGCGGCCGCGAAAGCAGGCCCAGCCGCGCGCATCTGGGTGATCCACCAGCACACGCTCCTGTCGGAGTCAGCTGCGTTCACCGCCCGGGCGCGGGTACTCGGCTTCCAGGCGCACACCGAGTTCGTGGACAGCCTGGACTTGCTCACCCGCTGATCACCAGCGTTTGCTCTTCTTCAGGAATGCCTTCAACTCGGCGTGCGTCCCGTCGTCCTCGCCGTACTGGACAACGGTTCGTGCCGTGTCCAGCCAGGCGTGGGTCGACGGCCGCACTTGGTTCAACGCATCCAATAGGTCGGCCATCCCGATCATCCGAACCGTTCCCGACCGGACGCCGTGCATCATCGCCCGCTCGGTGGCCAATTCGCAGACGTAGGCGATGTCGGCCCCGGACAACCCGTCCGACCCGGCGGCGAGGCGACGAAGGTCGACCCCCTCCACCGGACGGTGGGCCAGATTCGACCGGAAGATCGACTCCCGGGCCAGACCGTCCGGAGGCAGCACGAGCACCGTCCGGTCCAGCCGACCCGGCCGGCGAAGGGCCGGGTCGACGTCCCACGGCTGGTTGGTCGCGGCCAGCACGTAGACGCCCTCGTTGTCGGAGGTCACGCCATCGAGTTCGGTCAGGAGCTGGTTGACCACGCTGCGCATCGACGAGTTGCGGGTCTGGGTCCGCTTCTGACCGAGCGCGTCGATCTCGTCGAGGAACAACACGCAGGGCGCGGACTGCCGGGCCTGGGTGAACAGCTCGTGCACGTTGCGCTCGCTCGAGCCCATCCACATGTCGAGGATCTCCGACAGGCCGGCCGAGATGAACGCGGCGCCCAGCTCGCCGGCCAGGGCCTTGGCCAGGTAGGTCTTGCCGCACCCGGGTGGTCCGTACAGCAACAGCCCGCCCCGCAGGTTCTTGCCGTACAGGCGACGCAGTTCCGGATTCCGCAGGGGGGCCAGGAAAGCTGCCTCGAGGCGATCCTTGACCTGCTGCATCCCTCCGACGTCGGCCAGGGTCAGGGTCGGACGCTGCGTCTCGAAGGCCTCGACCGGTTCCGCCCCGGCCTGGTCCTCGACGTCGCCGGAGGTGAGGAACATCGGAGCGGCGATGTCGCCGAGCTGTGACTCCGCGGCGTGCCAGTCGAAGACCGGCGGTCCGTCCGGTGCGCTCTCGCCGGCCGGGGTGACCGGGCCGGGGTCGACCGGAGGCGTCGGCTCGGGCTCGATGACGACCGGTGGCACGGCTGGCCGGTCCGGAGTGAGTGCGGTGAACATCAGCTCTCGGGCGCCGGGATGGTCGGGTTCGGCGGCCAGCAGGGTGGCCAGTTCGGCCACGGCCTCCGACGGCCGACCGGCGCCGATCAGCAACTCGGCGAGATGCAACCGGAGCGGGCCATCGGTCGGGACCGCGATCAGTGCGCGACGGATGGCCTCGATCGCCGGGTCGTTCCCCACAGCAGCCTCCCGCACCCCTGCCGGCAGCTGGCTCTCAGCCCGACATGCTCGATCGTACAAAGGCGCCGGAGCGGTCAGTGCCCGTTGGCCGAGAAGTGCTGGAAATCCTGGGGTGCGGACCAGTTCCCGCCCCAGGCCCAGCCGATCGACCCGAACGCGGTGGTCGCGGCGTCGCCGTCGTGGATGACGCCCGGTACATCGGGGCGGCCGACGAACGCCGTGCCGGCGGGCGGTAGGACCTGCCCGTTGCCGACGTACGGGTTCTCCAGCGGGTCGAGGTCGACCGCCCGTCCGTAGGAGTGCTGGGAGAACCGCGTGCCGCCGGTACTTCGACGGCAGTTGAAACCGGAGGTGTTGTCGGCCGCCATCGACGCGTCGTCGCTGCCCCGGAAGTCGTCGACCAGCCGCATGCGGCGGATCGGCCAGCGAGCGTCGTACAGCTGGCGGAAGGCCGTGATCACCTGGGGCGCCACTGCGGTGGCGACGACCATCTCGCCCTGGTGGTCCCGCCCGTCGAAGTCGACGTAGGTCATCCGTAGGTAGCTCAGCGCCGACCGTGGCACCGGGCAGCCCTCGTGCCAGGTGTAGGTCAGACGTCGGGCCAGCCCCGGGTCGATCGGCGTCATGGTGCCCACGAACCCGGTCGGCCCGGCCGATCCGGCGGTGCTCCTCCGAGTCGCGGCACCGGTCACCGTCCGGGATGTCGGGCTCGGGCCGGTCGGCCCGATGGGCTGGGCGATCGGACTCCGCCGGGCCGGGCGTCGGTGGGCCACTGCGGAGGTCGAGGCTCGGCGACCTGACGCCCGGGATGGGACCGACGCGGTCGACGACAGGGTGGCGCCTGGGTGCTGAGCGCTGAGCGCGGCAGCGCCGAGGACCGGCACCGAAGCCGACGGGCGCGGCGGGCTGGACGGGGCCGACCCCGTGCACCCGGTGAGCATCAGCGACAGGAGCAGGCCCATCGCCGTCGCCACCGTCCGGTGCGTCCGCATCCCCCCAGCGTGGCACAGCCGAGGACGGGTCATCCGCTCATTCGACCGCCGGCCCCGTCCGGGCGGTCATGGGCCCGGTCGGGGGTCAGGAGGCCCGGGAGTCTCCCTCGGGGTTCAACTGGAATAGAAGTCGTAGCACTGGGTCGCGCCGAACACGACGCCGACGTACAGAGCCTGGACCTGGTCCAGCACGGACGTGGCCGACGAGCCGGCCGCATCCGAGGCGGGAAGCGGAGAGTTCAACACCTCGTAGACGGCCTTGTTCAGATCGTTCGGCGAGAGCTGCAGCTTGTCCGGACCCCGGGCGGTGCGCATCCAGGACGCCCAGCTCCCGGCGTAGCAGAGTCCCCGAAGGCCGGACTGATTGCCCAGCGGAGTACCGCCCGTGGTCGCCTGCGCGGCCAGCCCATACCGGCTGACTAGGATCAGCACGGCCGAGAAGTCGCCGTTGATCGACTTGAAACCGGCGGTCGGGGTGCCGATCCGGGCGAGTTCCTTCAGGTTGTACGTGATGGTGTTCGTGGACTGGCAGTAGCCGACCGGGAACGGCGTCGCGGTCCCGTTGCAGGCCGGTCCGGTCGCGCCGTCGAACGGCACCAGCTTCGGCGCCTGGTAGCCCTTGAGAGTCTGGGCGAAGTAGCTGTTGACGACGGTGGCGACCTGCCCGATGAACTTGTCGGTGATGGCCACATTGCCGAACTTGACCGGGAGCTTCCCGAAGCCGGTCTCGGTGATCCGCGCCTGCACCTCGGCCGCCGTGATCTGGCTGCACCGCTTCGCGCCGTTGGTGTAGCCGAGGGTGAACGAGTACGACCGGTCGAAGCCGCTGCCGTGCGCGCCCTCGGTCGACGTCGTGGTCCCGACCGGGTCCCCGGTCGACATCATGGCCGACAGTACCTGGCGGATCCCGGCCGTCTGGTTCAGATCGAAGTACCGGGAGTTGCCGTCGGCCACCCAGCGCCAGTAGCCGCCGGCATAGCAGTCGGCCTGCTCCTCCAGCAGGAGCACGTTGTCGGTGTTGGTCTCCAGGCGGTCCTGCACCAGGTGCCCCATCTCGTGAGAGAGCACGGTGGGCGCAGCCAGCACTCCGACCTCCTTGGTCAGGTCGGGCAGCAACACCCCCCGGTCCCAGACGATGGTGTCGGCGCAGGGGTTGTAGGAGGCGTTCACGTCCTGGTAGAGCGAGCGGCCACAGACCGTCGGACCGTTCTTGACCTTCGAGTCGTAGGAGACCAGGGCCTTGGCCGGGGTGAACGTCTTCCCGAAGTCCTTCTGGAAGATCTGCCCGTAGTAGACGTAGAGATCCGCGATGGTGTCCTTGGCCAGGGTGTCGGATTGGGTGTGGCCGTCGTTCTTGACGTTGATGTCGGCGGGGGTGACGCCGGCCTTTGGGCCGGATGGGCCGGATGCCGGGGGGTTGAGATCCGATGCGGCGCCGACCTTCACCGCCTGTCCGGAGATGGCGGTCGCGCACCCGGCGAGCAGTACGGCCGAGCAGGCCAGCCCGGCGAGCCGGCGGAGCAGGGTACGGGTCCGGAAGGCAGGGACGGACGACATGTTGGCCCGGGCTTTCTCTTCGTCGCCGGCGACGCACCGGCCCGGCCGGAACCCTCCGGCCGCGTTGGTGTGACGCTACCGGCCGCCGATCGGCTCCGCCGAGGATCGAAAGAACCGGGCGCTGGTCGGCGTACAGCAGAGGGCCCCGGCCACCCTCAAGGTCGGCCGGGGCCCTCTGCGCGGCGCCGGACCCACGGGGGACGCAACGTTGCACCCAGCCCGCGGATGCCAGGGTGACGACCTGGACCTGCCGTGACGTTCGGATTCAGAGGCCCCCTGGGAGGAGGCATCCGATCCGGCCACCGCAGCCGCTCACCGCAACCGGAGGCGCGATGTCCAGGACCCACATCCGGTGTCACTACTCCGGGGGTAGCGGCGGGGGCCCTGCGCGTTGTGCCCGGGTACCCGTCACCGTTCGTCCTGCTCGCAACTTCCGGTTCACTCAGGAATCTGGCGGTCGGCACCCTCGGCGGCGCTGCCGACGATGTCTGCGAGAAGAAACCATCGTGTGCTGCATGGTGTACCGCACCAGCGGGACGGTGGGCAAGAGTCAAGCGGTTCCGTATCGATTCACGGATCGTCACGTCGGGCAGAGATACGGGATGAATCGGACGGCCGAACCCGTGGCATTGGTGACGCGGGGTGACGGAAGGGTCATCGGCCGCCCCTCACATCAGTGGGGCTGGCCGCCCAGCCGACGGTGCTGATCCCAGCTGCCGCGGGCCGCGTTCACGGCGGCCGCCACGTGCGTGCCGAAGCGCTGGCCCGCTGCGCTGAGCCACCACCGCATCCCGCCGAACCGGGCCGCTCCGACGACGGAGTTGACGACCAGGATGGCCATGATGCCGGACGGCCCGTCCGCGTCGGAGATCCGGGTCAGCACCAGTGAGGTGATCAACAGGCCGACCAGACACGTCAGGAACGCGACGACCTGATCGGCGCGGTTGCGGGTGTGGCCCCGAACGCCGAAGGTCACCGCCCGGTGCGCGGCATTGGTCACCAGCGTCGAGATCAACCAGGCGAGCGCGGACGCGATCTGCGCACCGATCAGGTCGGCGGCGGAGCCGTAGAGGCCGAGCTGGACCAGGGTCCCGGCGCTGCCGATCAGGACGAACTTCAGACCCTGGCCGCCGACGGAGCCGCTCGCCACCGGGGGAGTCGCGAGGTCCCGGGCCGCGGTGGGGGCCGGAGGCGGGAGGGTCGATGCGTTCACCCGGATTACTTTGCGCTGCTCAAGAATGGACCGGCTGTCCGGCCACTGTGTGTCCCCTGTGACCGACCGACTCGTGGTGATCGAGACTTCCGGGGTGCGGTTGGATGGGCGAGTGCTCCCACTCGAAGACACCCGTGTGACCTTCCCGGCCGGTGGCCTGACCGCCGACGGCGAAGTTCTGGCCGTGGTGCCACTGGACGATCTTGGGCCGGGTGGACTGCTCGGATTCGTCACCGATGTGTCGCCGTTCCATCCGGTCGACCACGGATGGCCCGACCAGGGACCCGACCGCGGCGTCGTCTCGATCAGCGGTGTCACGGTCGAGGTGGTCGACGTCGTCCTGGGAGCCACAGACGGTCACAACTTGCTGATTGCAACTAATATTCCGGTCCGTCGCGGAGAGCCCGGCTGGGCGTTCGTCGTCGTGCACGTCATCGGGGCCGACCAGGTCCGGCCGGAGGTCGGCGAGCGGGTCCAGCTGGCGGTCGACGCCGCCCACCGGGATGCCCTCGGTCGCGGCCACACCGCGTGCCACATCGCGGCCCTGGCCCTGAACGCCGCTCTGGCCGATCGCTGGCGGAAGCCGGTACCGGTCGACGGGTTGGGGCATCCGAACTTCGACCAGCTGGCGCTGGCCAACTCCCGGATCCGACCGGACGGTGCCACTGACGTCTACCGCCTCGGGAAGTCGTTGCGCAAGAAGGGTTTCGACAGTGCAGATCTACCGCTGGCCGAGCTCACGGCGGCCGTCAACGCTCGGCTGGCCGGCTGGGTGGCGGCCGGCGCGACGATTTCGATCGAGGCCGACGGCCCTGGCTTGACCGATCGTCGCACCTGGGTCTGCACCCTGCCCGACGGGCAGGAACGGATCCTCTGCGGTGGGACGCACCCGACCTCGCTGGCCGGAATCGAGTCCATCGGCGTCGAGCTGACCCTGGACGACGCCGAACTGGTGATGCAGACGAGCGTCGCGCGCCGGGTCCCAGCACCGCCGGCGGACGTGTCTTCGGCCGCGTCCCGGCCGGCCTGACTCCGGCTCAGCCCTCGGCGACGTCCTGCGCCGCCTGCAGCACGCGCAGGATGTTGCCGCTGGTCAGTGCGGTCAGGTCGGCGTCGCTCCAGCCGCGGTCGGCCAGCTCGACCAGCAGGTCCGGGTACTTCGACACATCCTGCAAACCGGTCGGAAGCGATTCCACGCCGTCGTAGTCACCGCCCAGCCCGACGTGATCGATCCCGGCGATCTCGCGGGCGTGGTCGAGGTGGTCGGCGACGTCGGACAAGCTCGCCGTCGGTGCCGGGTTGGCCGCCTCCCAGCGGGCCAGTTCCGCGGCGGCCGCCGGCTCGGGGGGAGTCGCGGCGTCCTGGGTGTACACGGTCACCTTGGCCAGCCCCAGTTCCTCGCGCCGGCGGTCGTGAGCGGCCGCGCGGTCGGCGACGCGCTGGGAAACGAAGTCCGGCACGAACGTCACCATGACGACGCCGCCCCCGGCGGCCAGCCGGGACAGCACGTCGTCCGGAGCGTTCCGGACGTGATCGGTGACGGCCCGGCAGGACGAGTGCGAGAAGATCACCGGTGCACTGCTGACATCCAGGGCGGCGTGCATGGTGACCGGCGCGACGTGCGAGAGGTCGACCAGCATGCCGAGCCGGTTCATCTCCCGGACCACCTCACGCCCGAAGTCGCTCAACCCGCCCGCCTCCGGTCGGTCGGTGGCCGCGTCGGCCCAGGCCACCCCGTCCCGGCGCGGGTTCTCGTTGTGGGTGAGGGTCAGGTAGCCGACCCCGAGTCGGTGCAGCGTGCGCAGCACGGCCAGCGACCCGTCGATGCTGTGTCCGCCCTCGGCGCCCATCAGCGCGGCAATTCGTCCCGACTGCATCACCGCCCGCACGTCGGCGGCGGTCCGGGCGGCGGCGAAGGTCTCCGGGTAGCGGCCGATGATCGCGGCAACAGCGTCGATCTGCTCCAGCGTCGCGGTGACCGCGGCGCCGCCGGACAGGGTTCCGGGCACGTAGACCGAGAAGAACTGGGCGCCGACACCGCCGGCCCGCAGCCGGGGGATGTCCGTGTGCAGCAAGGGTTGTGACGTTGCCAGGTCGCGGGCGTCGAGGTCGTATGCGACCTGTTTGCGCAGCGCCCAGGCGATGTCGTTGTGCCCGTCCAGGACGGGGTGCGCAGCCAGGATCGCGGCCACCCGATCGCGTGATGGGCTCGTCATCGGCTCATCCGGGCCAGACGGTCGGCGGCCTCGTCGATGATCCGGTCCTGCTTGCAGAAGGCGAACCGGACGAAAGGCCTCCCGTCGGCCGGGTCGTCGTGGAAGACCTCCTGCGGGACGGCCACCACACCGGCCAGCTCCGGAAGGTCAAGGCAGAACGCCATGCCGTCGGCCGGCCGGCCGAGCCGGGCACTGATCGAGCGGATGTCGGTGACGACGAAGTAGGTGCCCTGCGGCCGGAAGATCTCGAAGCCGGCGGCCGTCAACCCCTGGCACAGGCGGTCCCGCTTGTGCTGCAAGCTGTCCCGCAGCTCAGCAACCCAGGCGATCTCGTGTTCCAGGGCGTAGGCCACGGCCGGCTGGAACGGGGCCCCGCCGACGTAGGTGAGGAACTGTTTGGCCGCCCGGACGGCGGCGACGAGTTCCTGTGGGCCGCAAGCCCAGCCGATCTTCCATCCGGTGGCGGCGAACGTCTTGCCGGAACTGGAGACGGTGATGGTCCGCTCGGCCATACCGGGCAGCGTGCCGATCGGGACGTGCTCGGTCCCGTCGAACGTCAGGTACTCGTACACCTCGTCCGCCACCACGACCAGGTCGTGCTCGATGGCCAGGTCCGCGATGCCCTGCAGTTCGGCCCGGGTGAGGACGGTGCCGGTCGGATTGTGCGGGGTGTTGAGCAGAATCATCCGCGTCCGGGGGGTGACCGCGGCGGCCAGGTCGTCCAGGTCGAGGGCGAACCGATCAGCGGTCGCCTTCAGTTGTACCGAAACGTGTTTCGCGCCGGACATGGCGACCACGGCCGGATAGGAGTCGTAGTGCGGCTCGAGCATGATGACCTCGTCGCCCGCCTGGACCAGCGCGATGACCGCGGCGGCGATGGCCTCGGTGGCGCCGACCGTGACCAGTACCTCGGTGTCCGGGTCGAAGGTCTGGCCCCGGTCACGCTGCCGGGCCAGGGCGATCGCCCGCCGCAGCGCCGGGATGCCGGGGCCGGGTGGGTACTGGTTGAACCCGTCGCGGATGGCCTGCTGGGCCGCCTCCAGCATGGCCGGCGGTCCGTCGCTGTCCGGGAAGCCCTGCCCCAGGTTGATCGCTCCGGTCCGCGCGGCCAGGGCCGACATCTCGGCGAAGATCGTCGTGCGGAAGGGCGCGAGCGCGGGAACCAGGGGCATGGTGCATTCCTACCGCACCCGACCGCCGTCGCCTCCGCGCGGCCCGTCGGCGGTCGGGTCCCGGTTCGCCGGGGACGGACAATGACCGCATGACGAACGCGCAAGTCCTGACGCCGGCTGACGCGGAGCGTCGACGACGACTGGTGCAGATGAAGCTGATCGCCGTCGGGATGCTGGTGCTGATGGCGGTGGTCTTCGTGATCGCGTTCTCGTTGCAGGACCGTCATCCCTGGCTCGGGTACGTCCGGGCGGCGGCCGAGGCCGGCATGGTCGGCGCGCTGGCCGACTGGTTCGCCGTGACCGCCCTGTTCCGGCGGCCGCTCGGCCTGCCGATTCCGCACACGGCGATCATTCCGACCCGTAAGGACGCGATCGGGTCGTCCCTGTCGGAGTTCGTCGCGACCAACTTCCTGTCCGAGGAGGTGATCCGGGAGAAGCTCGGTCGGTTCTCCATCGCCGCGAAGCTGGGGGGTTACCTGGCCTCGCCGGCCGGGGCCGGACGTATCACCGCCGAACTGGCGACCGCCGTGCGCGGGATCGCCACCGTTCTCAAGGACGACCAGGTCGCCGGCGTGCTGGAGGCGATCGCCCGCCGGAAGATCGCCGAGACCAAGGTCGGGCCGCCGTTGGGCCGGATCGCCGCGGAGGTCTTCGCCCGGGGCGAGCACCATCCACTGGTCGACTTCATCGTCGACCGGCTCCACATCTGGATCCGCGACAACTACTCGCTCGTCTCCCGGGTGGTGTCCCAACGGGCCCCGTCGTGGTCCCCGAAGTTCCTCGACGGGCTCGTCGCCGACCGCATCTACCGGGAGGTGGAAACGTTCGCGCTGGCCGTGAAGACCGATCCGCAGCACCAGTTGCGGCTGGCCCTGGACAAGTTCCTCGGCGAGTTCGCGCTCGACCTGCAGAGCGATCCGGACACGATCGCCAGGGCCGAGGCGATCAAGGAACGCATCATGGACAACGATCAGATCCGGGTGCTGGCCGCCGGAGCCTGGTCGTCCATCAAGGAGGCCATGCTGTCGGCGGCCGACGACCCGGCCTCGCCGCTGCGGGTGTCCGTACTGGAGGGGTTGATGTCGTTCGGGCGGCGGTTGCAGGACGACGGTCCGACCGCGGCCAAGGTGGACAACTGGGTGGCCGAGGCGGCCGGCTACCTGGCCCGGAACCACGCCCGCACCATCACCGGGGTCATCGACGAGACCATCGCGCGGTGGGACGGCGAGGCCACCAGCCGCAAGATCGAGCTGCAGGTTGGACGCGACCTGCAGTTCATCCGGATCAACGGCACGGTGGTCGGTGCGCTCGCCGGCCTGGTGATCTACACGCTGGCCACCGCCCTGCTCTGACCGCCTGTCGGGGGTCGGGTGCAGGATGGCCGGCATGACCGAACAGAGCGTTCAGACGCCCATTGCCACCTTCGATCTGACCGTGCTCGACACCGCCGAGCCGCGCAAGCTCGCCGAGTTCTACTGCGCGGTGCTCGGTTGGCGGATCGAGGACGCCAGCGACGACTGGATCACCATCCGCGGCTCCGGCGGGGCCGGTCTCGCGTTCCAGCTGGCGCCGGACCACGTGCCGCCGACCTGGCCCGACCGGGAGGTGCCGCAGCAGTCCCACCTCGACCTGAACGTGCCCAACCTGGATGTGGGGGAGCAGCGGGTGGTCGCCCTCGGTGCTCGCCCAACCGGGATTCCGGGTGGGGACAGCACCTTCCGGGTGTTCCTCGACCCGTCGGGGCACCCGTTCTGTCTGTGCCTGAACGCCGGATGAGCCGACCCGGCCGGACCCTCCCGCCCACGTCCGCCTGTGGCACGCTGGCTCGGTGCGCTTCATCCCTCTGACGCCGGCCCGGCTGGTCGACGAGCTGGCCGACTGGATCGGTGAGCTGCACGGTCGCCGGATCGTCACGGCTACGGCGGGCACCGTCGTCGGGTTCGACGGCTCGGCCGAAGTCGGCACGACCGAACTCGCCGACCGGGTGGCCGAACGGATGCGTGGCCGCGGCGCGGTGGTGGTGCGCGCCACGACCAACTGGTGGTGGCGTCCGGCCGCCCTGCGGCTGGAGCTGGGGCGTGAGGACGTCGACATGCTGCTGACCGGCTGGGTCGACGACGAGGCGCTGCGGCGGGAGTTGTTCGAGCCGGTCGCCGGGGGACGCCCCCACATCACGCGGCTCCGCGACCCGGGCACCGATCGTTCGGTCCGGCAGACGCCCGCCCGGGTCCCGGCCGGGAGCGTGGTGATCCTCGACGGCCCCTTCCTGCTGGCCGCGGACCTGCCGCTGGACGCCTCGGTGTTCGCCCAGGTCGGGCCGGGAGCGCTGCGGCGGTCGCTTCCGGATGACCGGCAATGGTGGCTCGAGGCGGATGCCCGCTACGGGGCCGAGTATCACCCGGCCGACCGAGCCGACGTCGTCCTGTCCTACGACCACCCGTCCGCCCCGGCGGCGCGCGGCCTCGGGCAGTCTGCCCGGCCGGCCTGACCCGCCCGGTCGAGCTGAGTGCTCACCACGGCCCGCCTCGATTCACGCCGTGGTCATCCCGCCGCCGACGCCCGAAACACCGGCGTGCCAGGCTGATGACGAACGTGACATCCCCAGGGGCTGGAGGCTCGCAGATGAACGCATTTCAGGTTCCGATCGTCGACATCTCGCCCTACACGGGCGCCGGCGACCAGGCCGATCGGCGAGCGACCGCCGAGGCGGTGGACAAAGCTTGCCGCACAGTCGGTTTCATTCAGATCGTGGGCCACCGGATTCCGTCCGACGCGATCGAAGGACTCACATCCGCGATGGACGACTTCTTCTCGCGGCCTCTGGGGGAGAAGAAGAAGTCGACCGTCGCGGGGGTCAACCGCGGTTACAGCGCGCCGAAGACCGAGCAACTCTCGCTCAGCCTCGGGGTGGAATCGGCCACCCGCATGAACGACTTCTTCGAGGCGTTCAACATCGGTCAGGGCGTCGATGCCTACCCCGACCTCGATCTCCCGGCTGCGCACTACGCCGACAACGTGTGGCCGGACGGGGTTCCCGGCTTCCCGGAGAAGACCCAGGCCTGGTTCGCCGAGGCCGGCCGGGTAGCCAGGACTCTGACCTCCATCTTCGCCGACGCCCTCGATCTCCCTCCGCGGTACTTCGACCGGTTCACCGACCACTCCTTGGACGTGCTGCGGATGAACAACTACGCACTGCCGCCGGGGGAGGTCGACCTCGACGGCGGCCTGACCGGGATGGGAGAGCACACCGACTACGGAATCGTCACCGTGTTGTGGGCCGACCGGGTCGCCGGCCTACAGGTCCTCGCGGACGACGGATCGTGGCATGACGTCATGCCGGAACCTGGTGCCCTGCTGGTCAATCTGGGCGATCTGACGGCTCGCTGGACGAACGAGGTGTGGAAGTCGACATTGCACCGCGTCAAGCCACCGGTGGTGAATGGGCGGATCGAACGACGGCGTTCGGCGGCCTACTTCCACGACGGCAACGTGGACGCACTCATCTCCACGCTGCCGGGGATGGTCGAACCGGGGACGACCGAGTTGTATCCACCGGTGACCGTGGCCGATCACATCTCGGCCAAGCTGGCCGGTTCGCGGAGCCTGGTGGCCAATGCCAATGCCGAGCGAGAAGCACTGCGCGTGATCAACTCCGTCGGCTGAGCCGACTCCCGTATGCAGCGCTAGCTCGCCTGCTTGCAATTGCAAGCACTCGTGGGTACTGTGGAGATCGGTGTCCGGGATTCACTCGGTCGATCGGGCGAGCGCTTCAGAAGGCGGTGTGCGGCAATGGATCTCGGTCCCGTACTGACCCCGGTCAAGGACCTGGGCGCCTTCATCCGGGATCAGCGCACCGCAGCCCAGATCTCGCTCCGCGGCCTGGCCGCGAAGGCTGGAGTCTCCAACCCCTACCTGTCGCAGGTCGAGCGGGGCCTGCGGCGGCCGAGCGCGGAGATCCTGGCCCAGATCGCCCACGGCCTGTCGATTTCGGTGGAATCCCTCCTCGCCCGGGCCGGCATTCTGGATACCGCCGACGCACCCGACGTGGTGCTCGCCATCAGAGCCGACACCACATTGACCGAACGACAGAAGTCCTCGCTCATCGATATCTACGCGGCCTTCTGCAAGGAAGCCGAAGCCCAGGCCGACGTCACCGGCTGAAGCAGTCCGGAACCATTCGCCGATCGGCCCCACCGGGGCCAGAAGGAGCAGGTCATGTCCCTGATCACCGACATCCGTGCCGTATCCGAGAACGCCGTCGAGCAACTGGCGGCCCGCTTCTCCGATCTGCCCCGACCGCTGCTGGCCGCCATCGGCGCCGGCGACATGGCCGTCGCGCGTCTGGCCGACCTCCGGGAATCACTCAGCGAATCCATCGGCGACCGCGTGTCGCCGCCGTCCCTCGACGTGACCGACGTCCGGTCGGCGGCCGCCGACCTCGGCGCCAAGGTGGTCGACCTCCCGTCGAAGGCGCAGAAGGTCGCCGCCGATGTCGCCGGCAGCATCGAGTCCTTCGCCGCCGAGGCGCCGGCCAAGGCCCAGGAACTGATCTCGACCCTGCCCGACAAGTTGGCCGAACTGCAGGCCGCCGCCCAGTCGCTCTCGCCGGATGCGGTCCGGGAGACCCTCGAGGCCTACACCCAGCTGGCCGGCATGATCTACGGCAACCTCGCCGACCGCGGCGACAAGACCTGGAACAAGGTCAGGGCCACCGGCCTGCACCCGGGCGCCGTCGTCGATGCGGTCGCCGCCAGGACCCGTCCGGCCAAGGCCCCCGCGGCCAAGGCTCCGGCCGCCAAGGCTCCGGCCGCCAAGGCCACGGCGGCCAAGGTTCCGGCGGCGAAGGCCCCGGCGGCGAAGGTTCCGGCGGCGAAGGCCCCGGCCGTGAGGGCCCCGCGGGCCAAGGTCACTCCGGTCGCCACCCCGGTGGCCACGCCGAAGCCCCGAGCTCCCCGCGCCGCAACCCCGAAGGCCACCGGGGCCGGCGCCCCGAAAGCGTCCGCGGCCAAGGCCACCCCCAGAGCGGCGGCCCGCAAGCGGGTCGTGAAGCCGGCCGGCTCACCCGGGGAAACGCCGATCGTCATCACGCCGGCCACCGAGACCTGATTTCGGCCCGAACGGGCAGTCGCGCGCGCCATGATCAGCTCCCGTGACCTTTCGCGGGCGCAGGTATTCTCGAAGACATGAACCTCGTCGAACCCGTCATCAACGCCATCATCTGGCTCCTGGCGATCGGCGGGGTCGTCCTCGGGGTCTTCGCGGCCGGTGACGCCAGCACCCGCCGGCCGGACGCGTTCGCGGCCGCTGACAAGCAGACCAAGGGCACCTGGAGCGGGATCACCGTCGCCTGCGCCATCGTGTCCTTGCTGGGCCTCGCATTCCCGTTCGGGGCCTTCGGTCCGCCGACGGGCCTGCTGTGGTTGGCCGCCCTCGTCGGTGAGTTGGTCTATGTGTTGGACGTTCGCCCCAAGCTTCGTGAAGTGCAGCGCGGCTCCCGCTGGTAGCGGCTGTCCGAAGGCCAACGGCATGGCAGCATGGCCGCGTGAACGACGACACTGCTACCGGCCTCGAGCCGGATGACGCCGACCTCGATCTCCCGGCCCCCGGCTGGGACGCCATCGACGCGACCCTGACTGCTGTGTACGGCTCCACGCAGCCCACGCATGTCGCCTACGACCCCCCGATGGGACGCAGCGACAACCTCCAAGGCTGCTCGGCGTACCCGGTCGACGGACACTGGCACTACGTCACCTACGGCCTGAGCGAACTCTACGAGCCGGCCCCCGATGCCGATCCGGCCGTCTCCGGGTGGGGATTCGAGTTGACGTTGCGGGTGCCCGCCGGCCCGACCGAGGTGGCGCCGGAATGGCCCTTCGTCATCATCAACGAGATCGCCAAGTCGGTGAACGCCGGGAGGATCCAGGGGCTGGCCGCCGGTGGCCGCGTCGACTTCCGTGCCCCGATCACCGGATTCCCGAACCTTGCCGACGCCCCGGACACCGGCCTCACCGCGTACGCCCTGACGCTCGATCCACGGCTGGGCGAGATCCTCACCCCGAACGGCCGGGTGTCGTTCCTGCAGCTGGTCGGCGTGACGGCGGCGGAGAAGGAACTGATGCTGGCGTCGTCAACGGCGGAGGTCCTCGTCCATCTGGCCGTCGCGGATCCGATGCTCACCACCGATCCGGCCCGCGCCTGACCCAAGCGCTCCGGCGAGCCCGGCCGGCGTCGCGCGCGACCGGTAGACGGGCATCGGACCCGCCAAACGCAGAAGCGGACCGACCCGTGATGGGTCGGTCCGCTTCCTCACATCCGGATCAGTGGTGGGCCGGGGCCTCACCGTTGGCAGCCGCCTCGGCCTCGGCCGCGAGGCGCTTGCGCTCGCGATCGAAGGAGATGCGGATCTCGGTCTCGGCGTCGCCGCGCCCGACCCAGTTGGCCCCCTCGACGCTCTTCCCGGGTTCCAGGTCCTTGTAGACCTCGAAGAAGTGCTGGATCTCCAGGCGCTCGAAGATCGACATGTCGCCGATGTCCTGGAGGTTCGCCTGCCGCGGGTCGTTGGCCGAGACGCAGAGGACCTTGTCGTCCGGGCCCTTCTCGTCCGTCATGCGGAACATGCCGATGGCGCGGGCCAGGATCAGGCAGCCCGGGAACGTCGGCTCGGAGAGCAGGACCAGGGCGTCCAGCGGATCGCCGTCCTGACCGAGGGTGTTGTCGATGAAGCCGTAGTCGGCGGGGTACTGCGTCGCCGTGAACAAGGTCCGGTCGAGCCGGATACGGCCACTGTGGTGGTCCACCTCATATTTGTTGCGACTGCCCTTGGGGATCTCAATGGTGACGTCGAATTCCACGACTTCTGCTACCTTCTCTCGCCTCGTTGCGATCGACCCCGGGGTCGAACACCGCCGGTCGGATGATCGTATCTGCCCATGTGGAGGCGATTGCCGTGACTGCGCCTGGCACCACCGGATCACCCGGGCCGCCGCTTCACAAACTGCCTACGTCCAGACTCTAGTCTGGACGGACCCGGTCCCGGGGCTTGATGAACCCGATCGGAGACCTCGCAGTGCGAGGTTTCGATCACAGTGCGTTTCCATCACAATCGCTTGATCACGTAGTGCAATCGGTGCGGAGGCGCGCGCCAGAGGGAGTTCTTGTGTCTGCGACACGTTCGTCGAGCCGTAGGGCCATCGTCATCGTCCTGTCGATCGTCCTGGTGGCCGCGGCGGCGACGGTGGCGGTGATCTTCTGGCCGAAGTCGGCCAAGAACTCGACCGCATCGTCGTCGGTCAGCTCGGTCGTGGCCCCGCCGACCGTCTCCGCGGTTGACCCGCCGGTCACCGCGCCGGCCGCGGCGGTCAAGCCGCTCGGCATCAAGTCGGGCAAGACCCCGACGGCGGCCGGCGTCGCCAAGCGGCTGGCCCCCGCGCTGGCCCACAACGCGCTGGCCAACTACACCGGAGAGGTCATCGACGCGGCCACCGGCACCGTGTTGTGGAAGAAGGACCCGACCACGCCGACCGCTCCCGCCTCCACCCTGAAGCTGCTGACCGGAGCCGCGTTGCTCACCAAGGTCGATCCGGCCAGCCGTTTCACCACCAAGGTGGTCCAGGGGGCCGATCCCGGGACGATCATCCTGGTCGGCGGGGGAGACGTGACCCTGTCGGCGCGGGCCGCCAATGTGGCCACCGTCTACGACGGTGCCCCGACCATGGGCGACCTGGCCTCCCAGGTCCTGGCCTCGGGGGTCAAGGTCACGAAGATCCTGCTGGACACCAGCTACTGGACCAACGAGAACGCCGGTCCGAGCAACAACCTGGCACCCGGATGGGACATCAAGGACATCGCCGGCGGTGCGATCACCCACATGGTGCCGCTGATGGTCGACGGTGATCGCACCGATCCGTCGAACGAGACGTCCGCCCGCACCGGCACTCCGGCCGTCACGGCGGGCAAGGCGCTGGCCCGCGCGCTGGGAAACGCAACCCTGCCGGTGCAGGCCGAGTCCAGTCCCGGCCAGACCCCGAAGAACGCCAAGGTGCTCGGCTCGGTCCGGTCCCAGCCCATGTCCGTCCTCCTGGCCCAGGCCCTGCTCAACTCGGACAATGTGCTGGCCGAGGCGTTGGCCCGGCAGGTGGCCATCTCGATGGGTGGGGCGCCCAGCTTCGCCGGAGAGCGTGACGCCATCAAGATCGCCCTGGAGGACCTGGGCTTCGACAAGACGCTGCTGAGCAAGACGACCATCCTCGACGGGTCAGGTTTGGCCAACTCCACCGACAGCACCAGCTCCGACAGCGTCCCGGTCGGCCTGCTGGCGGACATCATGGAAGCGGCCGTGACCGGCCAGGTCCGCCAGGCGAACGGCAAGGTCAAAGCGGTGCCGGCCCTGCGTGGCCTGCTGACCGGACTTCCGGTGGCCGGGGTGTCCGGCACATTGAGCAAGGCCGAGAACCGCTTCAGCTCGGCGGCGGCGAAGCCGGGCATCGGCTGGGTGCGGGCCAAGACCGGATCGGTCGCCGTCACCTATGCCTTGGCTGGCTACGTGCCGGACGTCGACGGCCGGATCCTCGTGTTCGCGCTGAACTCCAACGGGGTGTCCGCTCCGGTGCGCAACGCACAGGACGTTTTCGCCGCGGCGCTGCGGCAGTGCGGCTGCACCTGATCGTCCGACCGCGGCTGCTCTACCGTTGACCCATGGCAGCCGAAGCGATCGATTGGGCCGCCGCCGTCCGGGCCGGACAGCGGATGGCCCCCACCGGGCCGCAGGTGTCGGCCGAGCAGGCCCGGCAAGCGGTGGACGATCTGCAACAGTTCTCGGCCAAGGCCGAGTTGATCGTCCGCGATACCACCGGCCTTGGCCACGGCCTGCCGGTCGAGGCGGCCCGGGTGGTCGACCGGCCCCACTGGATCGAGGCCACGGCGAAGGGCATGGCCGAGCTCACCGCCCCGCTGGCCGAGAAGCTGATCGGCCGACTCGGCCGCGCGCCCCGGGCCAAGACCCTGGCCGGAGCCCAGCTCGGGGTGGTGCTGAGCTTCCTGTCCAGTCGCGTGCTCGGTCAGTACGACCCGCTGTCGATGGCCGGGCCTGACGCGGCCGGGCCCGGCGTTCTCCTCCTGGTGGCACCGAACATCATCAAGGTCGAGCGGGAGCTGCACGTCGACCCGGTCGACTTCCGGATGTGGGTGTGTCTGCACGAGAGCACGCACCGGCTGCAGTTCACCGCCGTGCCGTGGTTGCGGGAGCACTTCCGGTCACTGGTCGCCGAATTCGGATCGGCGATCGACACCGATCCGAGCGAGATGCTGGGACGGATGGTCGGCGCCATCAAGGGCCGGACCGAAGGATCCTCGTGGATCGAGACCATCCAGTCGCCCGAGCAACGGGCCGTCTTCGACCAGTTGATGGCCCTGATGACGTTGCTCGAAGGCCACGCCGATCACGTCATGGACGCGGTCGGGCCGGCCGTCATCCCGTCGGTGGGCGAGATCCGCTCGGCCTTCACGCTGCGCCGCAAGAAGGGCCGCGGTCCGTTCGATCGCCTCCTGCGATCGCTGCTGGGCATGGACATGAAGATGGCGCAGTACGTCAAGGGTGCGGCGTTCGTGCGGACGGTCGTCGAGCGGGCCGGAATGGACGCCTTCAACACCATCTGGAGCTCGCCCGACACCCTGCCGACCAGAGCGGAAACCACCGAGCCGGAGAGCTGGATGCGCCGGGTCCTGACGTGACCGTCGAGTTGGTCCGGGCGGCCGTCCGCGACTGGATGACGGCGTTCGCGCCCCCATCGGCCACGGTCAGCATCGCCTGTTCCGGCGGCGCCGACTCGCTGGCGTTGGCCGCAGCCGCCTTCGCCGAACTCGACGAGGGCCGGCTGGACGCCGTGACGGTCGATCACCAGCTGCAGGGCGGTTCGGCCGACCGCGCGGTGACCACCGCGGCCCAGTTGCACGAGATCGGTTACCGCACAGTGCGGATCGAGACGGTGACGGTCGGCTCGGTCGGCGGCCTGGAGGCGGCGGCCCGGGCCGCGCGGTACCAGGCCCTCCGACCCGACCCGGGTGGTCTGGTGTTGCTCGCCCACACCGCGGACGACCAGGCGGAGACGGTGCTGCTCGGTCTCGGGCGTGGTTCGGGCCCCCGGTCCATCGCCGGTATGGCGCCGTGGCGGGCGCCGTGGGGCCGTCCGTTCCTCGGTCTGCGCCGCACCGACACCGAGAAGGCTTGCCGCGAGGCCGGTCTGACCTACTGGGACGACCCGCAGAATGTCGACCCGGCGTTCACCCGGGTGCGGCTGCGGCGCGAGGTGCTGCCTCTGCTGGAGGACGTGCTGGGCGGCGGCGTGACGCCGGCTCTGGCCCGTACGGCGACCATGCTGGCCGAGGACCTCCAGGCCCTGGACCACCTGGCGGCCCGGGTGCTGGCCGATGTGTGGCAGCCCGGCGGGGCCGTGGAGGTGACCGAACTGGTGCGGCACCCGGTCGCGCTCCGCCGGCGGGCCCTGCGGGCCTGGGCCGATGCCGTGGGAGCGAAGGCACTCACGGCCGACCATCTGTACCGGCTCGACTCCCTGGTCACCGGGACGCGCCGCTCGGGCGCGGTTCGGCTGCCCGGCGCGCTCGACGCGGTCCGCACCGGGCCGCTGCTGCGAGCCGTCCCCGCCGGTTGAACCGACCAGGTCCGGTTCTCGGGGCGGGGATCCTCGGGCCGGGGGGCTGGGCGCGGAGGCGGAGCGGCGCGTGTCCGCGGCCGGGGTGGGTTCGGTGACGGCCCGGGGGAGTGGCAGGCTGGGCAGACGTAGCGTCCCTGATGCCGGGTTGACGCCGTCCGCGGTGCGGACGGTCCCGAAGGACCCGCGCATCGACTCCTGAGGAGAACTGTGTCCGGCAGCTCGGCAACCCCCGCGGTATCGACCCTCACCACCACGCTGACCTCGGCCGACGCGATCCGTCCGGGCCCGGGCGACCTCGATCCGGGTCTGGGACACGGGTACGTCGGCGAGCTGGCGGCGACCTTGATCACTCAGGACGTGCTGCAGGCGAAGATCGTCGCCCTGGCCGAGGCGGTGGCGGCCAACCACACCGGAGACACCCCGCCGCTGCTGGTCTGCGTGCTCAAGGGTGCGGTGATGTTCGTCACCGACTTCGCCCGGGCGTTGCCGATCCCCTCCGAGATGGAGTTCATGGCGGTCAGCTCCTACGGATCCTCGACCTCGTCGTCCGGCGTGGTCCGCATCCTCAAGGACCTCGACCGAGACATCTCCGGACGCCGCGTCATCATCGTCGAGGACATCATCGACTCCGGGCTGACGTTGTCCTGGTTGCACAAGAACCTGCAGACCCGCGGCCCGGCGTCCATCGAGATCGTCGCCCTGCTCCGCAAACCGGAAGCGGTCAAGGTCGAGGTGGACGTCGCCTACGTCGGCTTCGACATCCCGACCGACTTCGTCGTCGGCTACGGCCTGGACTTCAACGAGCGCTACCGCGACCTGCCGTTCGTCGGTCTCCTCGGGGAGCACATGTACGCCTGACGAGCCCTGACGGCGCGGGCCCGGTCGGCCCCTCCGGCGGCCGGCCGGCCCCTTCGACCGGGCCGGCCACACGGGGGCCCGCACCCTCGACGAACGCGCCGGGAACCAAATCAGTGCGCGGTACGCTCAATGGAATGGTCGCGCCTGCGCGTTCCGCGGCGTGTTGACGAGGCAGAGCCTCTGATTCTCGGCGCTGGGCGGTGTGCGCTCGGCCACTGAACTCATCAGCTCAACCACGTAAACACGCGGTTCCGCCCTTCGTCGCCGGTCTCGGCCGGCGGGCAGCGACGGGACCCGGTGTCTGACTCCGCAGAGAGGGTGGAGGCCGCAGTGCGGCCGAACGCCACATGGACCGTAAGCGCCTGATCCGCTCCCCTCTACTCTGGGTGGCCGTCGTCTTCGTCGCGTATCTGCTCTACAGCTACCTCGCCGACGACACGAAGAACTACAAGGTGGAACCGACCTCCGTCGTGCTCTCCCAGTTGTCCAACGGCAACGTCAAGCAGGCGACCATCGACGACAAGGAACAGCGCATCCGGCTGATCCTCAACACCCCCGTCGACGGTTCGAGCCAGGTCTACGCCCTCTACCCGGCGGCGGCCTCGGACGACGTCTTCCTGGCCGTGCAGAAGGCCAAGGGCGCGCCGGCCTACGACACCCAGGTCACCAGCCAGTCGACGCTGTTCTCCCTGCTCCTGTACATCGTCCCCATCGGACTGATCATCCTGTTCCTGCTCTGGATGATGAACAACGCACAGGGCGGCGGGAACAAGGTCCTGAGCTTCGGCAAGTCCAAGGCCAAGCTGCTCAACAAGGACATGCCGCAGACCAAGTTCACCGACGTGGCCGGGGCCGACGAGGCCGTCGAGGAACTCGACGAGATCCGCGACTTCCTGCAGAACCCGGCCCGGTACCAGGCCCTGGGCGCCAAGATCCCCAAGGGCGTGCTGCTCTACGGGCCGCCCGGCACCGGCAAGACCCTGCTGGCCCGGGCGGTGGCCGGCGAGGCCGGGGTGCCGTTCTACACGATCTCCGGATCCGACTTCGTCGAGATGTTCGTCGGCGTCGGCGCCAGCCGTGTCCGTGACCTGTTCGAACAGGCCAAGGCCAATTCCCCGGCCATCATCTTCGTCGACGAGATCGACGCCGTCGGCCGTCACCGCGGCGCCGGCATGGGCGGCGGCCACGACGAGCGTGAGCAGACCCTCAACCAGTTGCTGGTCGAGATGGACGGCTTCGAGTCCAAGGGCGGCATCATCCTGATCGCCGCGACCAACCGGCCGGACATCCTGGACCCCGCCTTGCTGCGGCCCGGACGGTTCGACCGGCAGATCCCGGTCGGTCAGCCCGACCTCAAGGGCCGCCAGGCCATCCTGGCCGTCCACGCCAAGGGCAAGCCCTTCGCCCCCGACGTCGAGTTCCTGCCGCTGGCCAAGCGCACCGTCGGGATGTCCGGCGCCGACCTGGCCAACGTGATCAACGAGGCCGCGCTGCTCACCGCCCGCACCCACGGCACGATGATCACCAATGCCGCACTGGAGGAGTCGGTCGACCGGGTGGTCGGTGGCCCGGCCCGCAAGGGCAAGATCATCTCCGAGAAGGAACGCAAGATCACGGCCTACCACGAGGGCGGTCACGCGCTCGCGGCCTGGGCCATGCCCGACCTGGAGCCGGTCTACAAGGTGACGATCATGCCGCGGGGTCGCACCGGCGGACACGCCCTGGTCGTCCCCGAGGACGACAAGGGTCTGATGACCCGCACCGAGATGATCGCCCGTCTGGTGATGGCCCTCGGCGGCCGGGCGGCCGAGGAGCTGGTCTTCGCCGAGCCCACGACGGGCGCCTCCTCCGACATCGCGCAGGCCACCAAGATCGCCCGCTCCATGGTCACCGAGTACGGCATGTCGGCCAAGCTCGGTGCGGTGAAGTACGGCACCGGCGACGACGAGCCGTTCCTGGGCCGCACCTACGGCCACTCGCCGGACTACTCAATCGAGGTCGGATCCGAGATCGACGGTGAGGTCCGCGCCCTGATCGAAGCGGCCCACACCGAGGCCTGGGCCGTACTCAACGAGTACCGGGACGTCCTCGACGACCTGGCCACCAAGTTGCTGGAACGGGAGACCCTGGAGCGCAAGGATCTCGAGGTCATTTTCGCCTCGGTCGTCAAGCGTCCCCGGATCACCACGTTCGACGACTGGGGCCAGCGCACGCCGTCCGACCGACCGCCGATCAAGACCCCGGGTGAACTGGCCATGGAACGCGGCGAGCCTTGGCCGCCGCCGCAGCTGCAGAAGCCCCCGGTCCCGGTCGGGGCGCCCGGCGGGCAGCCGGCCGGGCCCGGTTACGGGCAGCCCTACCCCTACGGCCCGCCGCAGGGCGCGCCGGCCGGGTACGGACAGCAGTACCCCGGTCCGACCCCGTACAGCCCACCGGCCCAGGCCGGGCAGCCGCAGAACTGGACCGGAGGCGTCATCCCCGGCCCGCTGGCCCCGCTGCCCGGGGCCTGGAACGGCCAGGGTGACCCGCAGACCGGAGCCCAGCGTCCGGCTCCGCCGGCGAACGGCGCCGGGCATCCGAACGGGGTCCCGCACACCAATGGCTGGGGCCAGGCCAACGGTCATGGGCACCCGTACACGAACGGACACACCCAGGGACCAGGCGGTCATCGGGCGCCGGACCAGAACGGACCGACCGACCCGGCCGGGCCCGTGGACCCGTGGGCGCCACCGCCCGGGGACCAGCGGCGGTGACCAACGCGACGCGGGCCGATGGCTCGCCCGAGCGGTCGGTCAGCCCGCTCGTCGATGACGGCTCGCGTGCGGACGGCGTCTCGTCACCGGTACTGCTCGACGGTGCGCCGCCGGTCCGGCCGGTGTTCGATCACGTCCGGGCCGAGGCCGCCATCCGTGAATTGCTCATCGCGGTCGGCGAGGACGTCGACCGGGACGGATTGCGGGAGACCCCGGCCCGGGTCGCGCGCGCCTTCGCCGAACAGTTCAGCGGTCTGTACGTGGATCCGGACCAGGTCCTGGAAACGGTCTTCGCCGAGAACCATTCGGAGATGGTGCTGATCCGGGACATCCCGATGTACTCCACCTGCGAGCACCACCTGGTGCCGTTCTTCGGCCATGCCCACGTCGGCTACATCCCGGGTCGCGCCGGGCAGGTGACCGGCCTGTCGAAGCTCGCCCGGGTGGTCGAGGGGTACTCGAAACGTCCGCAGGTGCAGGAACGCCTCACCACCCAGATCGCCGACGCGCTGGTCCGCAAGCTACAGCCGGCCGGCGTCATCGTGGTGATCGAGGCCGAGCACCTCTGCATGGCCATGCGCGGCATCCGGAAACCGGGCGCCATCACCACCACCTCAGCGGTTCGGGGCCTGTTCCAGAGCCAGGCCAGTACCCGTGCCGAGGCGATGAGCCTGATCACGGGCCGGTGAGAACCCGGTGACCGAGGCAACCCTGTACCCCGCCTTCGGGCCGCGGCCATGGGTGTTCGGGGTCCTGAACGTGACCCCCGATTCGTTCTCCGACGGTGGCCGGTGGGATCGCACCGAACTCGCCGTTCAGCGCGGGCGGCAACTGTCGGCCCAGGGCGCGGACGTGGTCGACGTCGGAGGCGAGTCGACCCGGCCCGGATCGCACCGGATCGACGCGGACACCGAGGCGGCCCGGGTGATTTCGGTGATCCGTGAACTGAGCGCCCAAGCGGTGCTGTGCTCGATCGACACCACCCGGGCCACCGTGGCCGCCGCGGCCCTCGACGCGGGAGCAGTCGTCATCAACGACGTCTCCGGCGGACTGGCCGATCCCGACATGGCACGGGTGGCCGCCGGATCCGGGGTGCCCTGGATCCTGATGCACTGGCGCGGGCACAGCCAGACCATGCACGAGCAGGCACACTACGTCGACGTGGTGCGCGAGGTGCGTGAGGAACTGCTGCGGCAGGTCGACCACGCGGTCGCCGCCGGCGTCGACGAGCGGAGCCTGATCCTCGACCCCGGGCTCGGGTTCGCGAAGAACGCGGAGCACAACTGGGAACTGCTGCGCCGGCTGGACGAGTTGGTCGAGCTCGGGCTTCCGGTACTGGTGGGCGCGTCCCGCAAGGGTTTTCTCGGGCAACTGCTGGCCGATCCGGACGGAGAGGTCCGGCCACCGTCCGGACGCGAGGCGGCCACGGCGGCGGTGTCCCTGCTGTCGGCGCAGCGTGGAGTCTGGGGCGTCCGGGTCCACGAGCCGGTGCCCACCCGCGACGCGTTCGCGACGATGGCGGCGGCGGCCGTCCGTCGTCCGGACGCGGTCAACACCCGGTGGGATCCGTTCGCGCCGGTGGAGATCCTGACGGACGACCTCGGGGCCCAGCTGGGGCACCTACGACGACCGGGCCGCGCCGATGGCTGACCGGATCGCCCTGACCGGGCTGAAGGTCTACGGGCACCACGGTGTCTTCGACCACGAGCGGAGGGACGGCCAGAACTTCGTCGTGGACGTCACCCTGTGGCTCGACCTGACCGAGGCGGTCCGTTCGGACGACCTCACCACGACGGTGCACTACGGGGAACTCGCCCATCTGGCCGCGGGGATCGTCGCTGGCCCACCGCGGGATCTGATCGAGGCGGTCGCCGGTGAGATCGCCGACACCGTGATGCAGACCTATGCCGTCCATGCGGTCGAGGTGACCGTGCACAAGCCACAGGCTCCCATCCCGCTGGACTTCGCCGATGTGGCCGTCACCATCCGGCGCTCGACGAGACGAGGCGGGGAGTGAGCACCGCCGATGCTCCCGTGACCCGGGCCGTGCTCTCCCTCGGGTCGAACCTGGGTGACCGCCGGGCACACCTGGCCGCGGCTCTGGCCACGCTGACCGCCCGGGTGACGGTGGACGCGGTCTCCTCGGTCTACCGCACCCCGCCCTGGGGGCCCGTTCCGCAGGGCGACTACTACAACCTCACGGTGGCGGCCCGGGCCGAACTGGATCCCTACGGATGGCTCGCCCTGTGCCGGGAGCTGGAGCGGAACGCCGGGCGGGTCCGCGATATCCGTTGGGGTCCAAGGACTCTCGACGCCGACGTGGTGATGGTGGACGAGGTCGTGTCAGTGGATCCCGATCTGACGCTGCCCCACCCACGGGCCCACGAGCGGGCGTTCGTGCTGTTGCCGTGGATGGAGATCGAGCCGTTCGCGCAGATCCCCGGGCACGGGCCGATCGGTGATCTGTTGGCCGACCTGGCGACGGCGGAGATCACGGTGGTCGGCCGTGTCAGCTGATCCCGGAACGCGCCTGGGATCCACCCGTCCCCGCGATCTGCTCGCCGTCGCCCTCGTCGCCGCGATCGCCGCATACCTTCTGGTGCGCTTCAACTATCGCCACATCCCGCCGCTGCCCCGCTTCGCCGGTGTCACGGCCGCCGTCCTGGGCATCGGCGAGGCGCTGTTCGGCAACGGCCTCCGGACGCGCATCCAGGCCGATCGCAGTCCGGACGCGCCGGCCTCCCGGCGGCCGGTGCCGCCGCCGGTCCCGCCGCTCGTCGCGGCTCGGGCCGTCATGACGGCCAAGGCCACCGCCTTGGCCGGGGCGGCCGCCGGCGGGCTCTGGATCGGTCTGCTGGCCTACGTGCTGCCGAACGCCGGGGTGGTGGCGGCCGCCCGTTCCGACGCGATCACCGCGGCGCTGGGACTGGTGTCCGCCGTCGTCATGTGCGCCGGTGCGCTGTACCTCGAGTTCTGCTGCCGGGCACCGGACTGAGGTCCGCTCCGGTCGGAGTGAGCTGGCCGTCAGGCCGGGTCGGAGCGACACAGACGCGCACGGCCCACCTGGCTGAACGTCGGTACGACGCCGACGCCCCGGTACCCTGTGGGCCATGAGCCCAGCCGCGAACCGCCCTCGTCGCGGTGCATTACCCATGGCCACGCGATTGGTCCTCGGCTCCGGATTCGTCTTGGCGATAGTGGCCACCCTGTTGGTCGTGCTGACCGACCAGGTCCGATGGTTGCGGCTCGCGGTTGTTCTCGGCCTGTGGTCCGCTCTGTTCGCCGGGCTGGCCATGGTCTGGTTCCGGCGTGACGCCCGCAGCGCCGAACTCCGTGCGGAGGACAGCAAGCGCACGTACGAGTTGGAACTGCATCGCGAGATCAGCGCCCGCCGCGAGTACGAGATCGGGGTGGCCGAGGCGGCTCGCGAGGAAGCGGAGGCGCGGCACCGCGAGGAGCTGGCGGGCCTGCGCGAACAGCTCGATCGCCTCAACACCACCCTGTCCGGCCTCCTGGACGGTGACCTGCTGTTCGAGCGGCTGACCCTGTCGGCCGAGTCGACCCGGGTCCGCCAGGTCGGGGAGAGCGGCCGTGGCCGGCTCACGGCGATGGCCCGCTCCGGCCAGATCGAAGGCTCGGCCGAGCCCACCGGCCCGTACATCGGGCGTCCGTCCGGCCCACCGTCGGCCGCTCCCGGATTCGGTGGCTACCCGGTCCGCGACGACGACACGGTGCAGTTCCCCCGGGGACTGTTCGGCCCCGGCAGCCAGCCGCCGGTGCCCGAAGCCCCGGCTCCGGTGGCCCCGCCGGTCGCGGAGCCGGTTGTCGCGGAGCCGGTCGTCGCGGAGCAGCCGGCGGTGGAACCACCCGCATCCGAGGCGGAAGCAGAGCTGGCGCCGCAGCCGGCCCCCGAGCCCGAGCCCGAGCCGGAAGCTGAAGTGCAGCCGGAGCCTGAGCCCGAGCCCGAAGCCGAAGTGCAGCCGGAAGCTGAGGCGCAGCCGGAAGCCGAAGTGCAGCCGGAGCCGGAAGCCGAAGTGCAGCCGGAGCCGGAAGCCGAAGTGCAGCCGGAGCCGGAAGCTGAAGTGCAGCCGGAGCCTGAGCCCGAAGCTGAAGTGCAGCCGGAGCCGGAGCCGGAGCCGGAAGCCGAACTGCAGCCGGAGTCCGAGCCGCAAGCCGAGGCGCAGCCGGAGCCGCGTCCCGAGGCTGGATGGTCGCTCGAGTCCGGACCCGAACCGCAGACCGAGGAGGAGAGTGCCCCGCCGGAGCACGCGCTGGCCGGCACCGGCCACTCGGCCGGGATCTCCGTGGCCGACCTGCTGGCCGCCTACGGCGCCAGTGAGGCCACCCCTCGCCGTCGCCGCCGCGCCGAGGACTGAGCAGGTCAGGCGGTCGGCAACTGATCAGGTCACGCGGTCGGCAACCTCCGGCAACCGGAATCCCTCGCAGGCCGAGTCCAACTCGTCAACCAACCGGCCGCGCAACGCCTGGCCGCGGTCGGCGAAGGCGCGCTGCGCCGCCACGTACTCGGCCTTGCCGGCCGGGGTCTCGATGGTGATCGGGGCATATCCGAGACCGGTGAGGTCGTACGGCGATGCGCGCATGTCCACCTCCCGGACATCCCGGGCCAAGCGGAAGCAGTCCAGCAGGACGGCGCTGCCGACCAGTGGCGTCAACCGGTACGCCCACTTGTAGAGATCCATCGAGGCGTGCAGGCAGCCCGGCTGCTCCATCCGGTCCCGTGTCCACAGGTCGGGCGCCAGCAGGTTGAGCGGTCGTGCGGCCGGCGTGAAGAACCGGAACGCGTCGTAGTGCGAACAGCGGATCTGATGATCCTCCACCACCTGGTCGGTGCCCCCGCTGCCCAGACGGAGAGGCCAATCGAGATGACGACGGTCGTCCGCGGAGCGATACACCATGGCCCATTCGTGCAACCCGAAGCATCCGAACTGTGGGGGAGCCGCCACCGTCCGGGTGAGCAGTTGTCGAATGAACGCGACACTGGGGCCGCGGGCCTGAAGGAATGAAGCGACGTCGGCCGCGTTTGCCCTCCCTTCGCCGGGTATGTCCAATTCCCGGTGAAATCGCCAGTCGGTCCGTTCCGGAGCGTCCAGCAGGGCGGTGCCGGCCCCGGGATACCAGCGACGCAATTGAGACGGACGCAGCGAGTAGTAGGTGAACAGGAAATCCTCGACCGGGTGGGTCCGGTTCGCCGACGACCGGCTCAGGTGATCCCGTGTGATCGAATCGACTTCTTGGGCGTGCGCCTGCTCGAACTCGACCCAGGATCGGCGATGCAGGATCGTATGCGGGTCGCCCGGAGTGGTCACAGCCACAATTGTCCACGAGATCGACGGCCGCTCGGTCGTCCCCGGCGGTTCCCGGCCCCGGCCGCCGACTTGCATTGTCAGGCCGGCCCCCGCGCGCGAAGTAGTCTTTCAAGGGTGAGCTCCACTTCAGGCGGCCGGACCGACGGCGCCAACCCCACCGAACCCGTCCATTCCGACGTCCCCGCCGCCCTGGTGCCGGGAAAGTCCGATTCGAAGCCGGCCGGACCGGTCTCGGTCGACGACGATCTGCCCGAGCAGATGCGGGTGCGGCGGGACAAGCGGGCCCGTTTGTTGAATGACGGAATTGATCCGTACCCGGTGGGTGTGCCCCGGACGACCGGCCTGGCGCAGTTGCGGGCGGAGTTTCCTGATCTCGAGCCCGATGTACGAACCGGCAAGGTGGTCGGCATCACGGGCCGGGTCATCTTCCTCCGGAACTCCGGCAAATTGTGTTTCGTGACACTTCGCGAGGGTGGCGCCGGAGAAACCGGGTCCGAGCTCCAGGTGATGATCTCCCTGGCCTCGGTCGGTGCCGAGTCGCTCGCTGCGTTCAAAGCCCACGTCGACCTCGGCGACCACTTGTTCGCCCGCGGCGAGGTCATCACGTCGCGCCGGGGAGAACTCAGTGTGCTGGCCGAATCGTGGCAGCTGACGTCCAAGTCGCTGCGGCCGCTGCCCGTGGCTCACAAGCCATTGTCCGAGGAGAACCGGGTCCGGCAACGATACGTGGATTTGATCGTCCGGCCGCAGGCTCGCCGCAACGTCGAGGTGCGGGGGACGGTCAACCGCTCGCTGCGGAACACCTTGCACGAGCGTGGTTACCTCGAGGTCGAGACGCCCATGCTGCAGGTCCTGCACGGCGGCGCCGCGGCCCGCCCGTTCCAGACCCACATGAACGCAATGGACATGGACCTGTTCCTGCGCATCGCCCCGGAGCTGTACCTCAAGCGCTGCGTCGTCGGCGGTATCGACCGCGTCTTCGAGATCAACCGGAACTTCCGTAACGAGGGCGCGGATTCCTCGCATTCACCTGAGTTTGCGATGTTGGAAACCTACGAGGCCTACTCCGACTACAACGGCATGGCCGAGCTGACGCGCACCCTGGTCCAGAATGCCGCGATCGAGATTTTCGGTACGACCGACGTCACGCACGCGGACGGGTCGACCTTCGATCTGGGTGGGGATTGGGAAAGCATCACGCTGTACGGCGCATTGTCCGAGGCGGCCGGGATGGAGGTCGACGTGACCACACCCATGGCGGCGCTGGTCGAGCTGGCCGAGAAGTTCGACGTCGCGGTGGCCCCGCACTACGGACCGGGAAAGCTGGCCGAGGAACTTTTCGAGGCGCTGGTCGTGCCGTCGCTGGTCCTGCCCACGTTCGTCCGGGATTTCCCGGCCGAAACATCCCCGTTGACCAGGGCCCACCGGGTTACGCCGGGGCTGGCCGAGAAGTGGGACCTGTACATCCGGGGTGTCGAAACGGCCACCGCCTATTCGGAGCTGGTCGATCCGGTCGTGCAGCGGGAGCGCTTTGTCGACCAGGCGCGTTTCGCCGGGCTGGGCGACGTCGAAGCCATGGTCCTGGACGAGGACTTCCTCCGCGCGATGGAATACGGCATGCCGCCGGCCGGAGGTATGGGCATGGGCGTCGACCGGTTGCTGATGGCCCTCACGGGTTTGGGAATCCGGGAGACCATCCTGTTCCCGTTCGTCCGCCCGGGCGACTGAGTAAGGGACCGGCAATCAACAACAACTAGTCGCGGACTTGGGGCCGCCAATCGCCGCAGCGCAATGCTTAAGCATCGCCGCCGGCGTGTAGCCCAGCCCACTAAGTACGGGTCCTGTTGGTTATTTACACTTTTGTGATCTACGCTGGAAAGCAGAACAACTTGCGGCCGACCTGGCCCTATCAGGAGGAAAATCCATGGCCACCATGACCACCGTCAGTCTCGTTGATGACCTGGACGGATCCGTCGCTGCCGAGACCGTCTCCTTTTCGCTCGACGGAGCCAACTACGAGATCGACCTGACCGACAAGAACGCCAAGAAGCTGCGCGACGCGCTGGCCAACTTCACCGCTCACGCGCGCCGCATCGACGGTGGCCGCCGTGTCGCCGCCGCTCGCGGAGCCAAGGCGAAGCCGGCGAAGGCCACCAAGTCGACGGCCCGCACCGCCCCCGACCGGGAGCAGACCGCGGCCATCCGCGAGTGGGCCCGCGCGGCCGGCTACGAGGTCTCCGAGCGCGGTCGCCTGTCCGCGGCCGTGCTGGACGCCTTCGAGTCCGCTCACTGATCCACCCCGCCTCCGTTCGAGGCGGTGCGTCGAGAACGACCCCCAGGCCAACGGGCCCGGGGGTCGTTGCGCTTTCCGCCGCCCTTGGTCGCGGTCGGCGGCTGCGCCCGGAGCCGACGACGTGCTGTTCGCCCTCGGCGTAGGCGCCAGCCCTGGCGGAACGTCGCAGCTAGGAGCAGCGTTAGAAGGACGGTGGCAGTTCTGGTGCGCAGAACGAGCCTGATGGGTGGACGGAAGGCCGGGGAGCGTGAGCCCGGCCCGACTAGACTCGGACGATCGGAGTCCGTTGTGGCTTTTGTCGGCGAACTCGCTGGCACGGGTCATCACGAATCCCGGCCATCTCCCTGCCGCGCACGCTCGTAAGGAGTGCACATGTTCGAAAGATTTACCGACAGAGCGCGTCGCGTGGTTGTCCTGGCCCAGGAAGAGGCCCGGATGCTGAACCACAACTACATCGGGACCGAGCACATCCTGCTCGGTCTCATCCACGAAGGCGAAGGGGTCGCCGCCAAGGCGCTCGAGTCGCTGGGTATCGCGCTGGAAGGCGTGCGGGCCCAGGTCGAAGAGATCATCGGGCAGGGCCAGCAGGCGCCGTCCGGTCACATCCCCTTCACCCCCCGGGCCAAGAAGGTTCTGGAACTGTCGCTGCGCGAGGCCCTGCAGCTCGGTCACAACTACATCGGTACCGAGCACATCCTTCTCGGTCTCATCCGCGAGGGTGAGGGCGTTGCCGCCCAGGTGCTGCAGAAGCTCGGGGCCGACCTCAACCGGGTCCGCCAGCAGGTCCTCCAGCTGCTTTCGGGTTACCAGGGCAAGGAAACAGCGGCCGCCGAAGGTGGTCGCTCGGAGGGCACCCCGTCGACCTCGCTGGTCCTGGACCAGTTCGGCCGGAACCTGACGCAGTCGGCCCGCGAGGGCAAGCTGGATCCGGTCATCGGCCGCGAGAAGGAGATCGAGCGGGTGATGCAGGTGCTCTCCCGCCGCACCAAGAACAACCCGGTGCTGATCGGCGAGCCCGGCGTCGGCAAGACCGCGGTGGTCGAGGGCCTGGCCCAGGCGATCATCCGGGGCGACGTCCCGCAGACCCTGAAGGACAAGCACCTCTACACCCTCGACCTCGGTTCGCTGGTCGCCGGATCCCGGTACCGCGGCGACTTCGAGGAGCGGCTGAAGAAGGTGCTCAAGGAGATCCGTACCCGCGGGGACATCATCCTGTTCATCGACGAGCTGCACACGCTCGTCGGCGCGGGTGCCGCCGAGGGCGCGATCGACGCCGCGTCCATCCTCAAGCCGATGCTGGCTCGCGGTGAGCTCCAGACCATCGGTGCCACCACGCTGGACGAATATCGCAAGCACGTGGAGAAGGACGCCGCTCTCGAGCGTCGTTTCCAGCCGATCCAGGTCGGTGAACCGACGGTCGCCCACACCATCGAGATCCTCAAGGGTCTGCGCGATCGGTACGAGGCGCACCACCGGATCACCATCACCGACGAAGCCCTGGTCGCCGCGGCCACCCTCGCCGACCGGTACATCAACGACCGGTTCCTGCCGGACAAGGCCATCGACCTGATCGACGAGGCCGGGGCCCGGATGCGGATCCGTCGGATGACGGCGCCGCCGGACCTGCGCGACTTCGACGAGAAGCTGGCCGGAGTTCGTCGGGAGAAGGAATCGGCGATCGACTCGCAGGACTTCGAGAAGGCCGCCTCGCTCCGGGACACGGAGAAGCAGCTGCTGACGAAGAAGGCCGAACGCGAGAAGGCGTGGAAGGACGGCGACCTCGACGTCGTCTCCGAGGTCGACGACGAGCAGATCGCGGAGGTGCTGGCCAACTGGACCGGCATCCCGGTGTTCAAGCTGACCGAGGAGGAGACCTCCCGGCTGCTGCGCATGGAGGATGAGCTGCACAAGCGGATCATCGGACAGGACCAGGCGGTCAAGGCGGTCTCGCAGGCGATCCGTCGTACCCGGGCCGGCTTGAAGGACCCGAAGCGCCCGTCCGGCTCGTTCATCTTCGCCGGCCCGTCCGGTGTCGGTAAGACCGAGCTGACCAAGGCCCTGGCCGAGTTCCTCTTCGGCGACGAGGATGCGCTGATCCAGGTGGACATGGGCGAGTTCCACGACCGGTACACCGCGTCGCGGCTCTTCGGTGCCCCTCCCGGATACGTGGGTTACGAAGAGGGCGGGCAGCTCACCGAGAAGGTGCGCCGCAAGCCGTTCTCCGTAGTCCTGTTCGACGAGATCGAGAAGGCTCACCCGGACATCTACAACACGCTGCTGCAGGTGTTGGAGGACGGCCGGCTGACCGATGGCCAGGGGCGCACGGTGGACTTCAAGAACACCGTGATCGTGTTCACCTCCAACCTCGGTACGCAGGACATCTCCAAGGCCGTGGGCATGGGCTTCTCGCAGGGCAGCGAGGATTCCAACTACGAGCGGATGAAGACGAAGGTCAACGACGAGCTCAAGCGCCACTTCCGGCCCGAGTTCCTCAACCGTATCGACGACGTGGTGGTCTTCCACCAGCTGACCACCGAGCAGATCATGACCATGGTCGACCTCATGCTCAAGCGCGTCGAGACGGCCCTGAAGAACAAGGACATGGGGCTCGAAGTCACCGACGCCGCGAAGATGCTGCTCGGCGAGCGCGGATTCGATCCGGTGCTGGGGGCGCGGCCGCTGCGTCGCACCATCCAGCGGGAGATCGAGGACAAGCTGTCCGAGAAGATCCTGTTCGACGAGATCAAGCCCGGCCAGATCGTGGCCGTCGACGTCGAGGGTGAGGGGGCCGACAAGGTCTTCACCTTCGTCGGAGTGCCGCGTCCGTCGGAGATCCCCGACACCGTCGCCGCTCTCGCGGCGGAGGGTGGCTCCGGGATCAGCTTCGAGAAGGAGTAATACCCCACCGGTTCGCCGGTGACGAGACGGCCGAGCGGGCCGGACGAGAAATCGTCCGGCCCGCTCTGCTGTGTCCAAGGGCACGTCCACGCCGGCGGTGGTTGGCCGATCGACCGACCGCACGGTCCTATCGTGGAATCGAACACCGGAGACACCGCTTCACTCCTGGTGCGATTCGCCCCGGCGGTGCCGCCGGCTACGCGAGAAAACCCGTTGTGAAGAAAGGCGTTCTCGTCGTGTCCGTGATTCCGGCGATCGGTTGGATGGCTGCGCTGTGCAGCGCCGTCATCGCTCTGCCGCAGGCCATCCGATTCGTGCGCAGCCGCTCGTCGGCCGGTGTGAGCGTGCTGATCTGGCAGACCACCGTGGTCGGGTCGCTGTGCTGGACGGCGCACGGACTGACCGAAGGCGTCGTCCAGATCTTCCTGCCCAACGCGATTCTCGGCGTCACCGCGGTGGCCGTGCTGGGCCAGCTGAGCCGGATGCGGGGGCTGGCCGCGGCGGGAGTGTGGATGCTGCCCCTGGTCTGGACAGCGGCATCGGTGACCGTCGATCTCGCCTTCGGACCGTTCTGGTTCGCTGCTGCCGTATTCATCCCCACAGCCCTCGGCCTTCTCTCCCAGTGGCGAGAGATCCTGCGGGCCAGCGATGTCGGTGGGGTCTCGGTCACCGGCCTGGCCATCAACCTGATCTGCCAGAGCCTCTGGCTGGTCTATGCCATCCCGTCCGGCGAGGTCGCCGTGATCAGTGTGGCCACGCCGGTCGTGCTGCTGATCGTGGGCACACTCGGAACCTTGTTGATCCGGCGCCGCGAGCAGGCCGGGATCGAAACGGCCGAGTTGACGGTGGCCGCCTGAGGTCGGTCGACCCGACTAGCCGGGCAGGCTCAACCCGCCGTCGCGATCGGTGACGGCCAAGCCGTCGGTTATCAGCGACGCCACACAACGGTCTCGCTGTATCGGATCCGGCCATGCGGTGTCGATGACGCTCCCGGCGACCGGCCCGTGGGCCGCGCGCAGCAGGGCCATGATCTTGCCCCGGACCTGACGGTCGGTCCCGGCGAACGCCTGCACGGCCCGTCGGGCCGGGGTCGGCGGGTAGCCGGCGGCCCGCCAGGCGCACCGGCCGGACAACGGGCACCGGTCGCAGTCCGGATCCCCGGCCGAGCAGATCAATGCGCCCAGTTCCATCACGGCCGCGGAGAAGCGGGCCGCCCGAACCGATTCGGTCGGCAGCAGCGACTCCAGCTCACGTCGGTCGGCCGGCGTCGCCGGCTCCCGGACGCTGTCCACGCCCCGCACCACCCGCGACAGCACGCGACGCACGTTGGTGTCGACAACCGGGGTGCGTGCGCCGAAGGCGAAGGCGGCGATGGCCCGGGCCGTGTATTCGCCGACTCCGGGCAACGACAGCAGTTCGGGAATGTCGCTGGGTACGGCACCGTCGTGGTCGTTGGTGATCGCGGTGGCCGCGGCGTGCAGCCGCAGGGCGCGGCGCGGATAGCCCAGCCGGCCCCAGGCCCGAACCGCGTCGCCCGACGAGTCCGCGGCCAGGTCGGCCGGCCGCGGCCAGCGCCGCATCCAGGCCTCGAACACCGGGAGCACCCGGACCACCGGCGTCTGCTGCAACATGAACTCGCTGACCATCACTCCCCACGGCCCGGCCTCCGGTCGCCGCCAGGGCAGGTCCCGTCCGTGATCGCCGAAGAAGACGAGTAGTCGATCGACGTCCAGCCGGTGCTCGGTCGCCGTCATGCCTTGGGAATCCCGTTCTCCGGTGGTCGATGCAAGTGATCCGCTCCCGACTGAGGATTCGTCGGCCGCGCTTCCACGGATTCGTTGCCATTGAAGATTACCGTCGAGCCGTGATGCATCCCGTCGGTCCCCTGTCACCCAGGGTCTACTGGCTCCGCCGGGTGGCCGTGATCGTTGCCTCCGTCGCGGTCCTGGTCGGGGTCATCTTCCTGGTGGCCGGGCGAGCCAAGAAGTCCACCTCGTCGCCGGTGTCCGGGGCGGCCGCCACCGCGCTCTCCTCCCGGGCCCAACTGACCGGGGTACTCGCCTCGGGCCCGGCCAGGTCATCGGTGGGCAGCAGCGCGGCGATCGGCTCCTCGCCCGCGGCCAGCAGCCCGACGGTCGGCAGCTCGACCACGCCGGCCACGACCCGACCTGCGACCACGGCGAACGCGACCCCGACGGCGAAGACCACCGGGACCGCGAAATCCACCGCCACGGCGAAGACCACCGGGACCGCGAAATCCACGGTCCCGGCGAAGTCCACCACGAAGTCCACCGCCGCGTCGGGCACCGGCACGGCGAAGACCACCGCGACCACGGCCCGGTCCACCACGACGAGCAAGACCACCCCCACCAAGACCACGCCGAGCACGACCGCCCCGCCGGCGCCGAGCACCGACGCCCAGGGCCGGTTGCTCTGCGCGAACTCGGCACTGAAGGTGACCGCGACCACCGGATCGCCCACGTTCGCATCCGGGACGCAGCCCATCCTGGGGGTGTCCGTCACCAACATCAGCTCGACCACCTGCACCCGCGATCTGTCCGGGCCGCTGCAGGTCTTCACCGTCTACACCGCGGCCGGCGCCAGGGTCTGGTCGACGTCGGACTGCTTCCCCGGCGAGGGTACGGACGTGCGCACGCTGGCGACCGGAGAATCCGTGCAATACAACATCAAATGGTCCGGAACCACATCCAACCCGGGCTGCACCGCGGCCCGGGTGGTCGCCCCGGGCGGAAAATACCAGCTGCGAGTGACCATCGGCTCGCTGATCGCGACCCCGGTCGCTTTCACGATCTCGTGACTGACCGGCGCTCGCGTAGCTGATCGGCGCTCGGCTGAGCCGGCAGGCGCACCAGCAGGTTCTACAGCGGCGCACCGTACCGGTCGACGATCGATGACTCGGCCAGGCGGGAGAGGCCTTCCCGGACCACCCGGGCCCGGCCCTCACCCACGCCGTCGACCAGTTGGAGATCGTCGGCCGTCGCCGCGAGCAGGCCCTGCAGGTTCCCGAAGTGGGCGATGAGCCGGTCCAGAATGGCCGGCGGCACCCGCGGGATCCCGGCCAACAGGCGGTATCCGCGGGGGCTGGCGGTCGCGTCCAGGGTGTCGAGCTGTGCGGCGTATCCGACCACCCGGGCCACGGCGGTGAGGTCCAGCAGTTCGGACTCGCTGAGCCGACGGAGTCCGGCGACGACGTCCTGGACGTCCCGTCCGGCCTGTTCGGTGGGTAGATAGTCGCGGATGAGAAGTTCGCGCATCTCCTCGGTACCGGCCACCAACTCGTCCAACTGCAGGCCCAGCAGCCGGCCGTCGGTGCCCAGCTCGATCACGCTGCTGGTCAACTCGTCGGCGATCCGGCGCACCATCATCAGCCGCTGAAGCACCGTCATCGCATCGCGCAGCGTCGCGAAGTCCTCGATCTCCAGCGCCGACAACGACGCCGTGACCTCGTCCAGTCGGGACTTGTAGCGCTGCAGGGTGGCCAGAGCCTGGTTGGCCCGGCCAAGAATGGTCGACGGATCGGCGACCACGTGCCGCAATCCGCCGAAGTACAGGCTGATGATCGCCATGGAGTGACTGACGGCGATCACCGGGAGGTTGGTCTGCAGCCCCGTCCGTTCCGCAGTGCGGTGCCGGGTGCCGGACTCGACCGTCGGGATGGTGGCGTCGGGCATCAGCTGGACGTTGGCTCGCAGGATCCGCGTCGCGTCGTTGTTGAGTACGACCGCCCCGTCCATCTTGGACAGTTCGCGCAGCCGGGTGGGGGAGAACTCCACGTCGAGGCGGAATCCGCCGTCGCACATCGCTTCCACGGTCGGGTCGTACCCCAGGACCAGCAGGGCCCCGGTGCGACCGCGGAGTATTCGCTCCAGACCCTCGCGCAGCGGTGTTCCGGGAGCGATCCGGGCCAGCACCTCCCGCTGAGCCGCGAGAGACTGCCGCTCGTCCTCCACCGGTACCCCCAAGGCTGTCAGCACTTCCAGTTAGCGGGAGTCTAGTTTGTCGACGGTCACGGCCAGTGACACGGACTCCGCGCCGCCCTCCGGAGCCGCGGCCCGCCCGCGGCGGGGAGGGGCCGGACGCATCGCACTGACGCTCAGTTCGCTCGGCGCTCCAACCAGCGGGTGACCCCCGAGTCGTTCCCCAGGGCGCGCATGGCCTCGCCGAGGTCCTCCACCCGGTCGACGCGCATGCCGGTCGGCCGGTGGATGTCACCCCCGCCGGGGATGACCGCGTGATCGAATCCAAGCCGTGACGCCTCGGCGAGGCGCCGGTCCATGTTCTGCACGGGACGGATCTCGGCCGAGAGGCCGAGCTCGCCGAACATCACCAGGCCCGGTGCCAGCGGGATGTCGCGCACCGATGACCACACGGCCATGGCCAGCGGCAGATCGGCGGCCGGTTCATTGATCCGCACCCCACCGACCGTCGCCGCCAGTACCTCCTTCTTGGCCACACTGACCCCGCCCAGACGGTGCAGGACGGCCAGCACCATGGCCGCCCGCGAGGCATCGAGCCCGGAGAAGGTCCGCCGGGGTGGACCGTCGCCCTCCGTCCCGCTGACCAGGGCCTGCAACTCGACCGGAATGGCGCGACGACCCTGCATCGTGATCATCGAGCAGGTTCCCGGGATGTGGGTCTTGCGTCCGGACAGGAACAGGCCCGACGCGTCGGTCAGGCCAACGATGCCGTCCTCGACCATCTTGAAGCAGCCGACCTCGTCGGCCGGCCCGAACCGGTTCTTGACCCCTCGGATCAACCGCAGCGGCGAGTTCCGATCGCCTTCGAAGTGCAGAACGACATCGACCAGGTGCTCGAGCACCCGCGGGCCGGCGATCGCGCCGTCCTTGGTGACGTGGCCGACCAGTACGCAGGCGATGCCGCGCTCCTTGGCGATCGCGGTCAGGGTCGCGGCCACGGCCCTGACCTGGGTCACGCCGCCGGCACTGCCGTCGACCTCGGCCATCGACACCGTCTGCACCGAGTCCAGGATCAGCAGCCCGGGATTGACGGCATCGATGTGGGCCAGCACGGCCGACATCTCGGTCTCGGCCGCGAGATAGAGATTGGGATGAAGGCACCCCATCCGGTCGGCCCGCATCCTCACCTGCGGCGCCGATTCCTCCCCCGTGACGATGAGCGACGGGGTGCGGTGGGTCTTCGCCCAGGCGTGAGCCGCGGAGAGCAGCAAGGTCGACTTGCCCACTCCGGGTTCACCGGCCAGCAGCACCACCCCGCCCGGCACCAGGCCGCCCCCCAGCACCCGGTCGAGTTCGGCGACGCCCGAGGGCTTCGCCGTGACCTGCGTGGCGTCGATCTCGCCGATCGGTTGGGCGGCCGCCGTCACCGGCCCGGCCGTCACCTTCCGCAGCACGGCCCGGGTGGCGCCCACCTCGGACAAGCTGCCCCAGGCCTGGCACTGCGGACACCGCCCGGCCCACTTGGCCACCGAGGCGCCGCACTCGGTGCAATGGAACGCCGGCCGGGCGGCCCTGGCCGCCGCCCGCGAGGACGCGCTGCTCCCGGCGGACGGACGGGACGAGAACGAAGAGGTTCCTGACATGACTCGAACACTAGTTCACTGCACCGACAGGGCCGGGGAGGACGCGAAACGGGCCGGACGAAGAACGTCCGGCCCGTTTCGGGTGAGTGCGCGGCGGAGTGTCAGCCCCCGGAGCCGGAGGACTCCGGCGACTCGGAGTCCCACACGTTGCCACCCTCGGTGGGCTGGATGACGATGGTCGGGCGGCCACCGGTGCGCTCGGCCGGGATGGCCACCGGGACGTTGACGGTCACGGTCACCGGCCCCGCGCCGGTCGGGTTGGCCGTGCCCGGATCGAACGTGAACGTGACCGGCACCGACTGGCCGTAGGTGACCGCGCTGGTCAGGTTCTTCATGGTCAGCGTCACGGACGTGCCGGTGAAGTCGGTGAGGGACTGCGGCGGCACCGCCGCCGAGCCGGTGATCTGCACCGATGCGGCCGCCGAGGACGTCACGCCGCTGAGCTTGTACGTGTCGAGGCCCGCGTTGGAGACCCACAGTTCCAGTGGCGCGTCCGCGCCCTTGGCGTACCCGGTCTTCTGGGTGGCGCCGGTCGGCACGGCCAGCAGGGCGTTGCGGACGCCGATGTTGCCGGAGGTGCCGTTGGCCCCGTCGATGGCGGCCACCTGGTTGGCGGTCTGCGAGATCTGGCCGGCGGCGCACCCGGACAGGGTCAGTGCCGCAGCAAGAACCGCGGCCACGGGCACGAGCACGCGGCGTGGCAGACGGGCGGTGCGGGACACGGCGGTTCCCCTTTGTCCTCGAAGAGCAGATCGATCGAACGTCGATCCAACCGGCGGCGGCGCCGTCGGGTGATCTCGGATCAGATTAGTCGGCTCCGGGGTCGTCCCGGCCACCGGGCGCGCCCGTGGCCGGGCGGCCCTCGTCACAGCGCTCGTCGGGCCGCCGCCCGGGACGGCCCGCGATGCCCCGGAGTCGGTTCGGAGCAACGGATCTCGGGCCGTCCGGCCCGTCCCTGATCTCTCCCCGTCGGCACCCGCGGTGCGCTCCGCGCGGCACCGGGACGCCTCGCCGAATGCACGCAGGGCGACGCTTGTCAAGGCTCACCGGTGCGCTCTGACCTGCACCAACGAGTCGATCCAACGGTGCAAGTCGTGTTAAGATGGAGTCATCGAAAGGGGTACCGGACACATGGTTTTCAAGGTCGGCGAGACTGTCGTCTACCCCCATCATGGGGCCGCTCTGATCCAGGCCACCGAAACGCGGATCGTCAAGGGCGAGGAACGTCTTTACCTCGTCCTCAAGGTTGCCCAGGGCGACCTGACGGTGAAGGTTCCCGCTGAGAACGCGGAGATCGTCGGCGTACGTGACGTGGTTGACCAGACGGGACTGAACAAGGTGTTCGACGTGCTTCGTGCACCTCACACCGAAGAGCCGACCAACTGGTCGCGCCGGTACAAGGCGAACCTGGAGAAGCTGGCTTCCGGTGACGTCAACAAGGTCGCCGAAGTGGTTCGCGACCTGTGGCGTCGCGACAAGGAGCGAGGTCTCTCGGCCGGCGAGAAGCGGATGCTGGCCAAGGCCCGGCAGATCCTCGTCTCCGAGCTGGCACTGGCCGAGGGCACCAACGAGGACAAGGCCGAGGGCATCCTCGACGAGGTACTTGCTTCCTGATCAACGCCGATCGCCCGGTCCTCACTCTCGTGGTGGGGCCTGGGCGTGACGGTTGTCGCCCTGGTTCCGGCCGCCGGTCGCGGTGAGCGGCTGGGGCTGGGCATCCCCAAGGCATTCGCGATGGTCGGCCCGTCGCCGTTGCTGGTGCATGCCGTGCGCCGGTTGCGAGAGGCCGGAGTCGATCGGGTCGTCGTCGCCGTCGGGCCGGACGAAGTCGCCCTCGCCGAAGGCTGCCTGGGTCGCCTGGCCGAGGTCGTGATCGGCGGGGCCGATCGCGTCGCGTCCGTCCGGGCGCTGCTCGAGCGGGTGCGCCCGAGCGCGGAAGTCGTCCTCGTGCACGACGCCGCCCGCGCCTTCGTGCCGGTGCACGTCATCCAGGCCGTGATCGCGGCCGTCCGCAACGGCGCGCCGGCCGTCATCCCGGCGCTGCCCGTCGCCGACACCATCCGTTCGGTCGACCCGCCGGCGGTCGTCGACCGGGACAATCTCCGCATCGTCCAGACGCCGCAGGGCTTCGACCCGGAAATCCTTCGCCGGGCCCATGACCGCGCGAACGCCGACGGCATCACCGCCACCGACGATGCCGGTCTGGTGGAGCGCCTCGGTGTGGAAATCACGTTGGTACCCGGCGACCGGGCGGCGTTCAAGGTCACCACCCCGGCCGATCTCCAGGAGGCCAGAGCCATGTTCGCCACCCCCCGGATCGGCAGCGGAACCGACGTCCACCCGATCGAGCCGGGTCGGCCCTGCTGGGTGGCCGGGCTGCTGTTCCCCGACGACGACGGCTGCGAAGGCCATTCCGACGGCGACGTGGTGGCCCACGCCCTGTGTGATGCGCTGTTGTCGGCGGCCGGCCTCGGCGATCTCGGCGGCGTGTTCGGCACATCGGATCCGCGCTGGTCCGGGGCCTCGGGGTCGACCCTGCTGGCCGAGGTGGTCGACCGGGTGCGCGCCGCGGGGTTCACCGTTGCCAACGCCACTGTGCAACTGGTGGCCAACACGCCGCGTCTGTCGCCGCGCCGCCTGGAGGCCGAGCGGGTCCTCACCGCCGTGGTCGGCGCACCGGTTTCGGTCGCCGGGACCACCACCGACGGTCTCGGGCTCACCGGCCGCGGTGAGGGCCGGGCCGCCATGGCCACAGCCCTGCTGCTGACTGCGCCCACCGTGATCGGGCCGACCGCGACGTAGCGGGAAGTCCGGTCGCGCGCGTCTGGTTAGGTTGTCCACCATGACGACGATTGCGATCCTGGGTGCGGGCAAGATCGGCGAAGCGCTGCTGTCCGGCGTGCTGGCCGCCGGCCGTACCCCCGAATCTTTGATGTTCACCGAGCGGTACCCGGCACGGGTCACCGAGTTGACCGAGCGGTACGGCGTCCGCGGGGTGTCGACCGAGGAGGCCGCCCGGACGGCCGACGTGCTGGTGGTGGCGGTCAAGCCGCAGGACATCGAGCCCCTGCTGGTCAGCCTGGCCGGTTCGATCACGTCCGGAACACTGGTCGTCTCCTTGGCGGCGGGGCTGCCGACCAGCCTGTACGAACGTCACCTTCCGGCCGGCACGCCGGTGGTGCGGGTCATGCCGAACACGGCGATGTTGGTGGGAGAGGCGATGAGCGCCATCTCGCCGGGCACCCACGCCACCGCCGCGCACCTGCAACTGGTGGAGGATCTGCTGTCCTCGGTCGGCAAGGTGGTCCGGGTGGCCGAGACCCAGCAGGACGCGGTGACCGCCCTGTCCGGTTCCGGCCCGGCGTACTTCTTCTTCCTGGTCGAGGCGATGATCGACGCCGGCATCCTGCTCGGCCTCCCGCGGGACGTCTCCACCCAGCTGATCATCCAGTCCGCGGTTGGAGCGGCGACGATGCTGCGAGACTCCGGCGAGCATCCGGTCGCCCTTCGCGAGGCCGTCACCTCACCCGGAGGCACCACGATCGCCGCCATCCGCGAGTTGGAGAACCACGCCGTCCGGGCGGCCCTGCTCTCGGCCATCGAGGCTGCTGCCCTCCGTTCGGTGGAACTCGGCCGGGCACACGACTGACGGCCATCCGACCGTCACCCAGAGATCTTGGAGCGTCACGGCGTGTCACGCTGACGGATCCGTGAAGGGCGAGTAAAAGAACCCATCGCTTTAGTCCCACCAGTACCGCTAGAGTTCAGGCTGCACGGACGTGATGTCCACCGGAGGGGAAGCCGGCGGCGCGATCCGTACTGGAAGACGGTGCCCTATGGCGAATGAGCCACAAGACCCCGTTCAGCGGGAGTCTCCGTTGGCGGAAATGAAGTTTCTGACCGTGGCCGAGGTGGCCACCGTCATGCGGGTCTCCCGCATGACGGTGTATCGACTCGTCCACTCCGGCGAGGTGCCCGCGGTACGGGTGGGCCGGTCGTTCCGGGTCCCCGAGAGAGCCGTGCACGAGTACCTGCGGACGGCGTACAACGACGTCGGCTGACGTCGGGTCGGGGTCGACTCGTCGTTCGGACGCGTCGTGACCAGCCGGTAGACTCCCCTTCGAGAACCGGCGGCATCGCCGTGTGACGGCGAGTCCTCGCGGGCGTCCGTCGGTTCGTGTCAAGCATTTTCCGATCAACACCATCCGGTGGCAATCGCCGGGTCGTTCAAGGCAAGAGGGTCTGCACATGGGTTCTGTGATCAAGAAGCGTCGCAAGCGGATGGCGAAGAAGAAGCACCGCAAGTTGCTTCGCAAGACCCGAGTGGCCCGTCGCAAGGCCGGCAAGTAACGAGGCCGGAGGTATCGGCTGAAGTGACCCACGCGCGGATCGACCAATGGCCGCGGCTTGACTGCCGCGCCGTCGATCCGCGCGTCTGTCGTCTCCCGGACCGGTCGTGATCGGCCTGACGGTGCTGGTCACCGGGGTCACCCGCTACATCGGGTCGGCTCTGGCCGGCCGGCTGGCCGCGCACCCGGGGGTCGATCGCGTCATCGGAGTGGACGCCGCCCTGCCGGAACCGGCCGCGCGGCTGCGTATGGGCGGGGCCGAGTTCGCCCGCGCCGACATCCGCAACCCGCTGATCTCCCGGGTCATCGACGCGGCCGGGGTGGACACGGTGATCCACGCATCGGCGTCCTCGACGCCCAGCGGTTCGGCCGCGCGGACGATGGCCAAGGAGATGAACGTCCTCGGCACCATCCAGCTACTGGCCGCGTGCCAGCGAGCCGAGACGCTGAAAAACCTGATCGTCCGGTCGACCGCCGCGGTCTACGGGGGATCCTCGCGGGATCCGGCCGTGGCCACCGAGGAGACGTTGGCCCGGTCCGTGCCGTCGACCGGCCTGGCGCGCGACGCGATCGACATCGAGGGTTACGTGCGCGGCTTCGGTCGCCGTCGCCCGGACGTCCGGGTCGCGGTGCCGCGATTCTCCGAGATCATCGGCCCGACCGTCCGCACCCCGCTGACCAAGTACTTCTCCATGAGCCCGTTCGTCCCGATGGCGGCCGGCCATGACGCCCGCCTCCAGCTCGTCCACGAGTCCGATGCGGTGGCCCTGCTGGAACACCTGGCCCTGGGCGACTTCGCCGGCATCGTGAACGTCGCCGGCGCCGGGGCCATGACGGTGGCCCAGGCCATTCATCGGGCCGGCCGGCTGCCGTTGCCGATCCCGTCGCCCGCCCTCGACGGCGTCGGTCGTGCGTTCCGGCTGCTCGGGGTCGGCGGGTTCGGCTCCTTCTCGGCCGCGCAGGTGCGGTTGTTGGCCGCGGGCCGGGTGCTGGACACCTCGCGGCTGCGCGACGTCGTCGGGTTCGACCCGGAGTTCAGCACCACCGCGGCCTTCGACGACTTCGTCGGTCGGCTGGCTCCGGCTCTCGACCCTCGGGTCGTTCGTCAGGCCGAGGTCGCCATCGCCTCCCGGCTGGGCGTCCGGCCGGAGCCGACCGGGCTCTGGGAGTCCGAGGCACGCCCGGCCGGGCCCGAGAGCTCTTCCCCCGACCGCCCCCGTCTGTTCAGCGTCGGCGGCGATCGGTCCGCCGCGCCTCCGGGCCGCGTCGACGGCAGGAAGCGGTGAACCCGCCCGACCCGAACCGGCGGGATCCGATGGACGGCGCCCAGGCGCCGCCGACACCGGCCACTGCGTCGCCGGAAGCGGGATGGAAGCGGAACGTCGCCGGCTCGTTGGCGTTCCTGCGCCGCCGGCTCAACGGCGAGTACGAGATCGACGACTTCGGCTACGACCCCGACTTCACCGAACACGTTCTGCTGCCCCCGTTGCGGCTGCTGTACGACAAGTGGTTCCGCATCGAGACCATCGACATCGAGAACGTGCCGTCCACCGGTGGCGCGTTGCTGGTGGCCAACCACTCCGGGACGATCGCCGTGGACGCCGTCATGACGGCCGTCGCCCTGCACGACCACCACCCGGCGCACCGGCCCCTCCGGATGCTCGGGGCGGACCTGATCTTCGACACCCCGGTGCTCGGGCCGCTGGCCCGCAGGGCGGGAAACACCTTGGCCTGCAACGAGGATGCCGAACGCCTGCTGAATGCGGGCGAGGCGGTGTCGGTGTTCCCGGAGGGTTTCAAAGGCGTCGGCAAGCCGTTCTCCCAGCGCTACAAACTCCAGCGGTTCGGTCGCGGCGGGTTCGTCGCGGCGGCCATCCGCACCGGCGTGCCGATCATTCCGTGTGCCATCGTGGGCGCCGAGGAGATCTACCCGTTGCTCGGCAACATCAAGCCGTTGGCGCGTGCCCTGGGCCTGCCGTACTTCCCCGTCACGCCGACCTTTCCGCTGCTCGGGCCGCTGGGCGCCATCCCGCTGCCGAGCAAGTGGTTGATCGAGTTCGGCGAACCGATCGCGACGGACCACCTCCCGGATGGGGCCTCGGAGGATCCGATGGTCGTCTTCAACCTGGCCGACCGGGTACGGGAGACGATTCAGCAGGCGCTCTACCGGCTGCTGCTACGCCGCGGGCATCCTTACCTCGGATAGGCCTGCGCACCGGGGACGGGCGCGGCCGCGTGCCTTCGACGGCCTCGGGCCGTCAGCGGAGCCGGCTCGGGCCGTCAGCGGAGCCGGCGTCGCAGGGCGAAACCCGCGGCGACCATTCCGCCGATCGCGCCGGCGCCGAGCACCGACGGCACCCCGATCCGGGCGGCCTTGCGGCCCGACCGGTAGTCGTGGATCTGCCAGTGCCGACGACGGGCGATGTCGCGCAGCTGGCTGTCCGGGTTGATCGCCACCGCCGTGCCGACCACCGACAGCATGGGCACGTCGTTGACCGAATCCGAGTAGGCCGTGCAGCGGCGCAGATCAAGGCCCTCCCGCGCAGCCAGACCGCGTACCGCGGCCGCCTTGGCCTTGCCGTGCAGCAACTCGCCGACCAGTCGGCCGGTGTAGATGCCGTCGTCGTTCTCGGCCACCGTGCCCAGCGCGCCGGTCAGCCCCAGCCGGCGCCCGATGATCTGGGCCAGCTCGACCGGGGTCGCGGTCACCAACCACACCCGCTGGCCGGCCTCGAGATGACGCCGGGCCAGCTCCAGGGTGCCGGGGTAGATCCGGTCGGCCATCAGCTCGTCGTAGATCTCCTCGCCGAGCGCCACGATCTCGGCCACGCTGCGGCCGGCGACGAACGAGAGGGCCTCCTCCCGCGCGTTGGACGCGTCGTTCATGTCCTCGCCGCCGACCCGGAACTTCACCTGACGGACCGCGAAGCGAACCAGGTCACCGGTGGTGAAGAACTTTCGCGCGGCCAGTCCCCGGGCGAAATGGAAGACGGACGCGCCCTGCATCATCGTGTTGTCGACGTCGAAGAATGCCGCCGCCGTGAGATCGGCGCCGGGCAGCACCGGCGGTGCCGTCCCGGTCTCGTCCGGCGCGTGTTCGGCCTGGTAGGCCGCCTCCGCGGAAGCCTCCCCGGCCAACTGAGCGCGCTCGGCCGCCTCGCGGGTCTTCCCGGCGCGGGCAATTCTCACCAGTGGACCACCTTTCGATTCGGCACGACCCCGGTCCGGGTTCGGGTCCGGAGCGGTTCGGGTTCGGTTCAGAGTAACCAGCGCGGCCGGCGCGCCGTGCCCGGGCGACCCACGATCCACACCGACCTCCGCGCCGTGTCGGGCCATACGGCTATCGTCGGACCGAGTGCGCAGCCGGCACTCGAACCGACCGTCCGTGCCAGCCATCGAGGTGTGATGACGTCAGCAACCACCAGCGGAAGCGGGACTCCCCGGGGCAACGTGTCCGATCTGCTCCGGGCCGCGGCAACCGCCTTCGGCGACCATTCAGCACTGATCCTGTCCGACGGCACGCGCTCCTGGCGCGAGTTGGACCGCGCCGTCGACGCCGGTGCGGCCGAACTGGTGGCCGCTGGTCTCACCCCGGGCAGCCGGGTGGTCGTTTCGCTGGAGACCGGCGCCGATATCATCGCGGCCCTGTTCGCCGTGGCCAGGGCGGGTCTGGTCGCCGTGCCGATCGGTCCCGATCGTGCCGACCTGTCGTCCATCGTGGCGCGAGTGGGGGCGTCCGCCGCCATCACCGCGCCGGTCACCGTGCCGGTGCCGATCCAGGTGTCCCCGCAGGCGGTTGCTCTCTGGTGGGGGCGCCCGGCCGCCGAGTTCGATCCCGTCGGGTCGGGCGAGGATCTCGCCGTGCTGGCCCGGGCGGCCAGCAGTGACCGCCCGGTGATGGTGTCGCACCGGGCCATTCTGGCCGCCGTCGAGGCCATCTCCGCCACTCCGCGACTGGGACTGCGCGCGGACGACCGCGCGGTCCTGGTGTTGCCCACCTACCACTTGGCCGGATGGGTCACCGCGTTCCTGCCGCTGACCCTGGTCGGCGCGGCCGGCGTCATCCCTGATCGTCCGGACGGCACGCATGCCTGGTTGGACACCGTGGTCGCGGCGATCCGGCGGCACCGCGTGACGATCGTTCCCGGGGCGCCGAGCCTGTACCGACGGCTGCGAGACGTCAGCGGGGTCGAACGTGCGCTGGCATCCGTCCGCCTGATGACCTCCGGCGCGGCACCCCTGGATCCGGCGGACTTCTCGGCGATCAAGGCCCTGACCGGGCAGAGCGTCTGGGAGGGCTACGGGATCTCGGAGTCCGCATCGGTCATCTCGAGCAGCTTGATGACGAAGGCGTCCCGAGTCGGCTCGGTCGGCAAGCCGCTACGGGGAGTGTCGCTCCGCATCGTCGGCGAGGACGGCGGCGACGTCAATGCCGACGGTCGCCCGGAGAGCGCGGTCGACGACCTGGGCGCGGACGCGGTCGGCGGAGAGGTCGGCCGGATCCAGATCAGTGGGCCGACGCTGTTCTCGGGCTACTGGCTGCCACATGACGGGGCGAGCGGAGCGACGGGGGATGGAACCGGGGCGAGCGGAGCGACGGGGGATGGAACCGGGGCGAGCGGAGCGACGGGGGATGAGACCGGGGCGAGCGGAGCGACGGTCGACCTCGACACCAGCGGGATGACCGCCGACGGCTGGTTCACCACCGGCGACCTCGGCTACTTCGACGACGTCGGCGAGCTCCACCTGGTCGACCGGGCGACCGAGACCATCCGAGTGGCCGGGTTCACGGTGTATCCGCGGGAGATCGAGGACGTCCTGGCCGGCCATCCCTACGTCCGGGACGCCGCTGTGATCGGCGTGACCGGTCGGGCCGGAGAGGCGGTGGCGGCCGTCATCGTGCCGCTGTGGGGCAAACACCCGACCGAGGCCGACCTCGACGAGTACGTCGCCGAGCGGCTCCCGGTGTTCAAGCGTCCGCGGTCGTACCACCTGGTCGACCGGTTGCCCCGCAACGAGCTCGGCCGGATCGACCGCGACCAGGTACGGGCCATGTACCGCTCGTCAGAGCCGCTGGAGTCCGGCATCATCGACGGGTTGCACGTCCCGTCCGCGGGGGAGGCGGTCGCCCCGCGGCCCGAGGACACACCGGTCGTCCCGCGGACCGATCCGGAACCGGCGGCCGAGCTGGGTGAGCTGGGGGCCCGGCTCCCGGGTCGGGAAGGGCGGCGCGGCGACGAGGACACCGACGACGACCTGTTCTGAGTTGGACCGGGATCGCCGGGCACACCCGGCGGGACAACGCAATCGCATGGAACGGAAAGGGTGGGAAACGTTGTGGTCATCCCCTTGGCACCGGCTGTCATCGATCGCGAGCTGCCGTCGGAAGAAGCTTTCGATCTGCTGGCGCTGACCCGGGATCTGGTCCGCGGTGAACTGCTCCCGCAGGTCAACGCGGCCGAATCGGCCGGAGCCTTCCCGCGGGCGGTGTTCACCACCCTCGGCGAGGCTGGCCTGTTGTCCCTGCCCTATCCGCACCGCTACGGCGGAGGTGAGCAGCCGGCCGTCGTCTACCTGCAGGTCGTCGAAGAACTGGCCCGGGCCTGGCTCGGAGTGGCGATGGGCGTCAGCGTGCACGTCCTGTCCTGCCACGGGCTGGTCAACTACGGCACGGATGAGCAGAAGGACCGTTGGCTGCCCGATCTGCTGGGCGGTCGGTTGCTGGGTGCGTACTGCCTGTCCGAACCCCAGGGCGGTTCCGACCCGGGCGCGATGCTCACCAGTGCCGTCCGTGACGGCGACACCTACGTGATCAACGGGGAGAAGGCCTGGATCACCCACGGCCCGGTGGCCGACTTCTACCTGCTGATGGCCAGGACCGGCGAGCCCGGCCCGCGTGGGATCAGTTCGTTCCTGGTGCCGGGAGGGACTCCCGGTATCGAGGCCGGCATCAACGAGCGGAAGATGGGCGTCCGATCGTCGGTCACCAGCTCGGTGCGGTTCGAGAACGTGCGGATCGACGCCGACCGCCGTCTGGGCGCCGAAGGCAAGGGGTTCGCCATCGCCATGTCGGCCTTGGACTCCGGACGGTTGGGCATCGCCGCCTGCGCCGTGGGGCTGGCCCAGGCGGCCCTGGACGTCGCGGCCGAGTACGCGCGAACGCGTCGGGCGTTCGGCAGCCTGATCAGTGACTTCCAGGGTGTGTCGTTCCTGCTGGCCGATGCCGCGTCCAAGATCGCCTCGGCCCGGCAGCTCTACCTCTACGCCGCCCGCCGCAAGGACGTCGGCAAGTCGTTCTCCACGGAGGCGGCGATGGCCAAGCTCATCGCCACCGACATGGCGATGGCCGTCACCACCGACATGGTGCAGGTGCTGGGCGGGGCGGGCTACGTGGAGGACTACCCGGTCGAGCGCTACATGAGAGAGGCCAAGCTGCTGCAGATCGTCGAGGGCACCAACCAGATCCAGCGTCTGGTGATCGCTCGTTCGCTCAACCGCATCACGCGCGAGGCCCGCAACCGCGCCACCGGGGAGACCTCGTGAAGCAGGTTCAACTGTTGACCCGTCCGGGCTGCCACCTGTGTGACGACGCGCGCGCGGCCGTGGCTGCCGCGACCCGGGCTGCCGGCACCACCTTCAGCGAGGTGAACGTCGACGACGATCGGGAACTGCGCGCCGAATACGGCGACATGGTGCCGGTGGTGCTCCTGGACGGGGTCCAGTACGGCTACTTCACGATCGACGCGATCGAACTGCAGGCCGCGCTGACCCGCTGATCGTTGCCCGTTGTGCAACAGGCTGCGCCGGACGGAACAGTCTGCTCCAAATGGGTGGGCTATCCCGACATGCGAGACTGCCGGACCGAGCGGAATTGGTTCCTGTCTTTCGTCTGGCTAGTGTTGATCACGCGGCGGCCTATCACACGGAAGCCGACCCAGTAGCGGCGGGGGTATCACCTCCACGCTCCAGATGTCAATCGGGTGGCGCTCATGACACGGCAGGCCGGCGGGGAGAACAACGCTGGTTCTGCGGTGGCCGCCGCCGCCCCTGATCTGGGTCGCACCCGTTCGCGGGCCATCCCGGAAGCCACCGTCGGCCGCCTCGCGGTCTATCTCAGAGTGCTGACCGATCCGCAAGCGGTGCGTCCGGCCCTCGGCGATCGCGGTGACGGGGTGCGGGTGGTGTCCTCGGCCGAACTCGCCGCGGCGGCGGGGGTCAATCCGGCCGGGCTGCGGCGCGACCTGTCCTTCCTGGGTAGCCACGGCGTACGCGGCGTCGGCTACGACGTCGACACCCTGATCGAACAGATCCAGCGGGTGCTGGGTGCCCATCACCATTTCCGGGTCGCTCTGGTCGGCATCGGTAACCTCGGTCAGGCGCTGGCCGGCTACGCCGGTTTCGGCGGTCGCGGATTCGGGATCGGGGCACTGTTCGACGTCGACGTGGAGAAGATCGGTCGTACCGTCGCCGGGCTCCGCATCCGCGACCTGGCCGACGCCCAGGAGGTCTGCCCGGCGGAGGGCATCACCATCGGAGTCATCACCACGCCGGAGGGGGCGGCCCAGTCCGCCGCCGACGCACTGGTGACGGCCGGGATCTTCTCGATCCTGAACTTCGCCCCGGGCAAGATCGTGGTACCGGCCGGCGTCGAGGTGCGGCGGGTCGATCTGGCCCTTGAGCTGCAGATGCTCGCGTTCCACGAGACCAGTCGCGTCGACGGCGTGGTCGCGCGATGACCGTGCGCTGCCCGACGTCGGTCCGCGTCGCGATCCGTCCCGTCACCTGCCGTTCGTCCGGCGCTGGTTGCTGTTCTTCTTCCGGTGGTAGGCCTGGTCGGGCAGCTTTCCGCACGGTCGAGATCTTCACCGTTACACACAGATGCCGACGGCTTCCGACCCGGAGTCCCGGCATGACGCACACCGGTCGGCTCGAGCCGGCGAATACCGACGTAAGTCAGGCAAGGAGCACGTCATGACCCGCGCGCGAAGGACAGGCGGCCGCATCATCTTCGTCGGGGCGGGCCCCGGTGATCCCGGACTGCTGACGGTGCGTTCGGTGCAGGCGCTGGCCGGGGCGGCCGTTCTGGTCACCGACCCGGACGTCCCGGCCGAGGTGGTCGCGCTCGCCGTCGACGCCGACGTGCAGCCGGCCGTGGGGGAGGCCGCCGAGGTCGCGAAGGTGCTGTTGGCCGCGGCCAAGAGCGGCCAGGCCGTCGTGCGCCTGGTCGCCGGTGACGTGCTGACCGCTGACTCGGTGGTCAAGGAACTGCAGGCCGTGGCCCGCACCACCGTTCCGTTCGACGTCGTGCCCGGTGTTTCGACAGCTGCCGCGGCCGCCTCGTACGCCGGTATCGCCGTCGGGTCGGTCCACACCATCGCCGACGTCCGTTCCACCTCGGACTGGGCCCGGTTGGCCACCGCCCCCGGCACCCTGCTGCTCCAGGCGGCCGGTGGCCACCTGGCCGACACCGCGGCGTCGCTGGCCGAGGCCGGTTTCGCCGCCGAAACCCCGACGTCGGTGACGGCGGGCGCGTCGTTGCCGACGCAACGCACCGTGGACGGAACGCTGGCCACCCTCGACGGGATGGGCCGGGATCTCACCGGGCCGCTGGTCGTCGCGGTCGGCGCGAGCGCGACCCAGCGGTCCAAGCTCTCCTGGTGGGAATCGCGGGCGCTCTACGGGTGGCGGGTGCTGATCCCGCAGACCCGCGACTCCAGCGACTTGATGGTCGAGTTGCTGCGTACCCACGGCGCCATCCCCGAGCGCGTGCCGACGATCGCCGTCGAGCCGCCGCGGACCCCGGCGCAGATGGAGCGGGCGGTCAAGGGCCTGGTCGACGGTCGCTACCAGTGGGTGGTGTTCACGTCGATCAACTCGGTCCGCGCCGTGTGGGAGAAGTTCACCGAGTTCGGGCTGGACGCCCGGGCGTTCGCCGGGGTCAAGATCGCCTGCGTCGACAACGCGACCGGTGACGCCGTCCGCGCGCTGGGGATCAACCCGGAGCTGGTCTCCGGGCACCAGGAGTTCTCGGTCGGTCTGCTGGACGACTTCCCCGAGTTCGACGACATCCTGGACCCGGTGGACCGGGTGCTGTTGCCACGGGCCGACATCGCCACCGAGACGCTGGCCGAGGGTTTGCGGGAACGCGGCTGGGAGATCGACGACGTGACGGCGTACCGGACGGTCAGGGCCGCCCCGCCGGCGGCGTCCATCCGCGAGGCGATCAAGGCCGGTGGCTTCGACGCGGTGTGTTTCACCTCGTCCTCGACGGTGCGCAACCTGGTCGGAATCGCCGGCAAGCCGCACGCCCGGTCGATCGTGGCCTGCCTCGGCCCGAAGACGGCCGAGACGGCCCGGGAATTCGGCCTTCGGGTCGACGTGCAGCCGGAGACGCCGGACATCGCGTCGCTGGTGGAAGCCCTGGTCGGGCACGCGACGCGGCTCCGGTCCGAGGGTGCTCTTCCGCCCCCTCGCCGCTCTCCCCGCAGGCGCTGACCGTGCGCGCATACGGAACCGTCCGGCGCATATGAAAGTGCCCGTTTTGGTCGTCATGACGGCCGGAACGGGCACTTTTGTCTGCGCCGGCCGGGGGTGGGGTCGCGCTGTCGTACAGATCACCCAGGATCGGCCGGTAAGTTCTCCCTCATGACTTCACCCGGCCCGAAGAAGAGCGGCTTCCTGGCCAAGCTGCAGAACATGGCGGTCATCCCGCTGCCCGTCGACGACGGGCAGCCGATCGTCCGGCCGCGTGGCGTCACCATCGCGTCCGTGCTGGCCATCGTCGCGGGAGTGATCTTCCTCCTGGGCGGCGCGCTCGGGTTCGCCACCGCCCCGTCCCTCCTGGACAGCGCGGTCAAGCAGTACAACGCCGGGATCTCCTCCTGCGAGCAGACCTTCGGGGGACACGGCAGCACGCTGGCCACCCCGACGGTTGCCTCGCTGACGTCGAGCGCGGCGGTTTGCCGCTCCAGCACCGACCTCACCCAGTCCGACAAGGACGGGTTTCTGAAGTCGCAGCGGACGTTCGGGGTCATCTTCGTGGTGATCGGTCTCGTCGTCGGCGCCGCGGGCTGGTTCCTGCGGAACGGGGCCAGATGGGCCAAACGCACCCTGGTGATCGGCGGGGCGCTTCTGCTGCTCGCCGCCGCACTGCTCAAGCTCTCGACTCCGATCACCCTGGTGGCCACCCTGTTGATGGCCATCGCCGTGGTGATGACGTACGTCGGGAAGAACGCCGCCTTCTTCATGCGCGTCGCCATGCGGGGGAAGCAGCACTAGTGCTCGACCGGGACGTGACGAACCTCGACACCGCCCCACTTCCGGCGGTGGAGCTGCCGCTGTCGCCCCGCGCGGCCGGGCGGGCCGCCGACGACGTGTCGACCGTCCTGCTGGTGCGCGCGATCGTGGCCGGGACGGCCACGATCGCCCTGCTGATGGTCGCCGGCCTTCTGTTCGCCCACGGAGTGCGGGACGACACCTTTCCGCCCTACCTGTCGGGTACCAAGAGCACGACCATCGTCCGCTACTCGGCCCCGTGGATCGCCGGTGCCGCCGGGTGTGCTCTGCTCGCCGGGCTCGCGTTCGTGTCCTTCGGGGTCGATCTCTTCCGCCACCTGCGCCTGCAGCGGGCGCGGCGTGCGGGTCGAAATCTCGCCTGAGCGGCCGCTCGGCGACCGGCTGGGTGAGCGGGCACCGTGCGTGCCTGTGTGACCGCGCTGGGCCGGGACCATGGTCCTACCTTCGGCACACCGAACACCTGGGACACTGGTGTCGTGCGTCCGCCCTTCGAATCCCGCCCCGCCCTGCTTCGCCCGTCCCGCCGGCCGGTGTCCTCCCCCGAGCTGCTGCGATCCGTCCGATGAGCCGTACCGTCGTCCACCTGCTGCGCCACGGCAAGGTGCACAACCCCTCGGGCATCCTGTACGGGCGGTTGCCGGGGTTCCGGCTGGCCGCGTCCGGGCGGGCCATGGCCGAAGGCATCGCCGACCACCTGGCTGACCACGACATCACCTACATTGCAGCGTCTTCGCTGATCAGAGCGCAGGAGACGGCCGCCCCGCTGGCCGCCCGCAAGGGCATCGACGTCGTCACCGACGACCGCGTCATCGAGGCCGGTAACCAGTTCGAGGGCATGAGGGTCGCGGTCGGTGACGGCGCTCTGCGGCAGCCGAAGCACTGGCTGAAGCTGCGCAATCCGTTCCTGCCGTCGTGGGGCGAGCCGTACCTGACCATCGCCCACCGGATGGTCGGCGCGATCTATTCGGCGGTGCAGAAGGCCGACGGACACGAGGCCCTGCTGGTGTCGCACCAGCTTCCCATCGTGACCGTCCGGCGTTATCTGGAGGGCCGCCGGCTCTGGCACAACCCCACCAACCGGGAGTGCAGTGTCGCCTCCGTCACCTCGTTGACCTTCGACGACGGAGTGTTCGCCGGGCTGACCTACGCCGAACCGGTCGCGCACATCGCCGCGGTCGACGATGCGGGCGTCCCGCAGCCGGGTACCGCGTCATGATCGGCTCCGGTGGGACGCGGATTCGCCGCCTGGCGGCTTCGCTCGCGGTGGCCGCGCTGGTCCTGGCCGGCTGTTCGTCCGGGAACGACGCCACGGTCTACGGCGGCTCCTTCACCTTCACCTCGCCCGGCGGGAAGACCGAGTTCAGCTACGCCCCCGCCGATCGCAAGACGATCGGCGCCCTGTCCGGTCCGACCGTCAGCGGTGACGGCACGATCGACGTCTCGTCGTTCAAGGGCAAGGTCGTCGTGCTGAACTTCTGGGGTTCCTGGTGTGCCCCGTGCCGGGACGAAGCGCCCAGCCTGGAGGCGGCCTACCAGAAGCACAAGGCATCCGGGGTCCAGTTCGTGGGTGTCGATGTCAAGGACACGGCCTCCGGAGCCCAGGGCTTCCTGTCCGGCAAACAGATCACCTACCCGTCGATCTTCGATCCCGGGATGCGCACCATGCTGTCGATCCGTGGCCTGCCCACCGGTTCTCTGCCCGTCACGCTGGTGCTGGACAAGCAGGGCCGGGTGGCCCAGATCTGGCTGCACGAGATCACCGGTGGCGATCTCGGTCCGGTTCTCACCGCGCTGACCGCGGAGGCCTGAGTTGCTGACGGCGGGAGCGCTGGCGGCAACGGCGGCCACCACGTCGACCGTCATCGACGGCCCGTTCGTGGTGGCCGCCGGTCTGGCGCTGGCCGCGGGCGCGGTGTCGTTCGCGTCCCCGTGCGTCATTCCGTTGGTCCCTGGCTACCTCTCGTACCTGGTCGGACTGAGCGGAGCCGAGGCCGTCGGCTCCGGAGACACCCTCGAGCGGGTACGCGTCCGCAGCCGGGTGCTCGGGGCGGCGGCCCTGTTCGTCGGCGGTTTCAGCCTGGTGTTCCTGGCTGAGCAGAGTCTGGTGCTCGGGATCGCCCACAGCCTGGCCGTGAACACGTCCTGGTTGATGCGGATCGGCGGGGTGGTCACCATCCTGATGGGGCTGGCCATGCTGGGGCTGATCCGGCCCATGCAGTCCGAGAAGCGCATCCATGCCCGTCCGAAAGGCCGGGTCTTCGGGGCCTTGCTGCTCGGTGCCTTCTTCGGGTTGGGGTGGACGGTCTGCATCGGACCGACCCTGGCCGGCGTCATCTCGCTGTCCACGGCAACCCAATGGAACGGATCGGCCTGGCGCGGCATCTTCCTGGTGCTGTTCTACTGCGCCGGCCTCGGCGTCCCTTTCCTGTTGCTGGCCTTCGGCTTCGGCTGGGCCACGACCGGCATGACGTTCCTGCGCCGGCACTCGCGGACCATCCAGATCGTCGGTGCGGGCATGCTGATCCTGGTCGGTCTGGCCATGGTCACCGGGCTGTGGGGCAGCTTCATCGCATGGTTGCAGGTTCACTTCGTCAATTCGGGAACGGTGCTGTAGATGTCGTCCAGAGACGCCACTCATCTGGCCGGTGGGCTGGCGCCGGACGCCGGCGAGGTCGAGAGCACGGCGACCCGCGGTCCCGACGTGCCCGACGAGCTCAAGACGCCCTACCGCCAAGGCCCCGTCCGCGGTCTACTGGCCTTCCTGCGGAACATCTGGCGCCAGCTCACCAGCATGCGCACGGCACTCGTCCTGCTGTTCCTGCTCGCGCTCGCCTCGCTGCCCGGCGCGCTGCTGCCGCAGTGGACGTTGAACCAGTCCAAGACGGCGCAGTACATCCTCGATCATGGAGTCTGGGGTCGACTGCTGGACAAACTGGGATTCTTCGGCGTCTTCGGGTCACCCTGGTACGCCGCGATCTACCTGTTGCTGTTCACCTCGCTGATCGGTTGTCTCCTCCCGCGGACCTGGGACTTCGTCGGCCAGATCCGGATGAAGCCGGTGGCCACCCCGCGCAATCTGTCCCGGATGCCGCATTCGGCGACGATCGCCACCACCGGCGACCCGGCCGAGCTGGCCAAGACCATCAGCGCCGGGCTGCGGGGCTGGCGCAAGATCCAGCGGGTCGAAGCCTCGGGTGCCATCACCATCTCGGCCGAGAAGGGCTTCATCCGAGAGATCGGCAACCTGGTCTTCCATTTCTCCCTGCTCGGATTGCTGATCGCCATCGCCGTCGGGAAGCTCTTCGGCTACGAAGGATCGATCATCCTCAACGCCGACACCGGTGCCACGTCGCAGTTCTGCTCGACGACCCCGTCGGTGTACGACAACTTCCGTCCCGGGCTGCTGGTCGACGGCACCGCCATGACGCCGTTCTGCGTCAGCGTGGACAAGTTCAAGGCGACCTACACCGACAGCGGGCAGGCCAGCACCTTCGACGCGTCGATCCGCTACCAGGCCGGCGCCGGGCTGAACACGGATACCTGGAGCTCACGCGACCTCCAGGTCAACGACCCACTGCGGATCCCCGGTGGCCAGCGGCTCTATCTACTCGGCCACGGCTACTCACCGATGTTCACCGTCACCTACGCGGGCGGCAAGACCAGCACCGGCATCGCCCCGTTCCAGCCCGCGGACTCGACCTTCACCTCCCAGGGGGTGGTCAAGATCCTCGACCCGCCGGGCTACACCGGCTCGGCCGTGCTCAACCACCAACTGGCCCTGGTGGGGGTGTTCGCCCCCAGCGCGTTCGTCCACGGCGGCATCATGACGTCGACCTTCCCAGCGGCCGAGCAGCCCGGAGTCGCCGTGCAGGTCTACCGCGGTGACCTGGGCATGGACACCGGCAAGGCCCAGTCGGTCTTCTCGATCGATCAGACCCAGGTCGACAACGGCAAGCTCAAGAAGGTCAAGACGGCCAATCTCGCGGTCGGCGAGTCGACGACCCTGGACGACGGCACCAAGATCACCTTCACCGGCTACAAGGAATGGGTGTCGTTGCAGACCTCCTACGATCCGGCGGAGGGTTGGGCGTTGATCTTCGCCATCACCCTGCTGGCGGGCTTGATGACCTCCCTGGTCATCAAGCGGCGGCGGGTCTGGTTCCGGATCTCACCGGCTCCGGCGGGCGTCGCCGAGACCGACGATCCGGCGCCGTCGGGGTCAGGACGTACGGTTGTCCCGGGCGGTCACGTGAGTGTCGAGATCGGTGGTCTGGCCCGGACCGATCAAGCCGGGTACGGCGACGAGTTCGGCAAGCTGGTGGCCCTGGCCGACGCCGGCGCCCCGAGGTCGTCCTAGACGGCCGTCCCGGCAGCGCAGGGCAAGCAGGTGTTCATCGGTTCCACTGAAAGGCGCGAAACGACATGGCGGTCAACGATCAACTCGGTAATGTGTCCTACCTGGGGTTCCAGGCGGCACTGGCCGGGTACATCGCGGCACTCGTGTGCTTCGGCATCGAGTTCGCGTCGTCGCGCGGAATGGCCCCGACCCCGGCCGAGGCGGTCAGCATGACGCTGCGAGCCGCCGGTCGAGGCGGCACCGCCGTCATGGACCGGGAGAGCATCGGCCAGATCGTCAAGCCGCCGCGGGCCGCACGCAGGTCGATGGCCGCGCTCTTCGGCCGGGCCGGTCTGATCGTCACGACGATCGGGTTCGTCGCTCACGTGTTCTCCATCATCACCCGCGGTATCGCGGCCGGCCGCGCCCCCTGGGGCAACATGTACGAGTTCACGTCGCTGTTCTGCGCCGCGGCCATCACCGGATTCCTGGTGGTGCTGTGGAAGACGAAGGCGCGTTCCGTCGGATTCTTCGTGATGATCCCGGTCGTGATCCTGATGTTCATCGGCGGGACCAAGCTCTACACGCAGGTCGAGTCGCTGGTGCCGGCGCTGCACTCCTACTGGCTGGTCATCCACGTCCTCGCGGTGTCCCTGTCCAGCGGCGTGCTGATGGTGTCCGGTGTCGCCTCGGTCATGTACCTGCTGCGGTCCCGGTACGAGCGCAAGCTGCTCGCCGAGAAGGCCTGGGCCGGCTCGGCCGAGGACGCAGCGTCCGGATCGGCCGGCGGGTTCGTCCCGGAGGCGTTGGTGGCGAACAAGTCTCGTCTGGCCGCGCTGCCGTCCCTGACCACACTGGACCGCGTCGCCTACCGCAGCGCGATCGTTGCCTTCCCGGTGTTCACCTTCGCCGTCATCGCCGGCGCGATGTGGGCCGAGGTTGCCTGGGGCCGTTACTGGGGCTGGGATCCCAAGGAAACCTGCGCCTTCATCACCTGGGTCTTCTACGCCGCGTATCTGCACGCCAGGGCGACCGCCGGCTGGCGTGGGAGTCGCGCGGCCTGGATCTCGGTCCTGGGCCTGGTGTCGGTGATCTTCAACCTGTTCTTCATCAACATGGTCGTCAGCGGCCTGCACAGCTACGCCGGGCTCAACTAGCTGCACCGCCGGACCGCGGCCGCGCGGGCGCCCGTGCTCCGCGCGCCCGACTGCGGGGCGCGGTGGCCGGGGCGGCGGACCTAGCTGCTCTTGTCCTCTCCGCGCAACTTGCGGTCGATCTCGCGGAGGAACTCCGGGTCGTCGTCGGGGGCAACCGAGCGGGTGCGCGGACGAACGGGACGGCTGGGTCGGGCTTGGGGGCTTCCGGCCGATTCGTCGTCCGTCGTCCCGGCGCCGATTCCACGCCACGCCAACGCGATGACCAGAACGGTCACGGCGATCGCAATGAGCATGTACATCCGGCACCTCCTTCGTTTGTGCACTCCACAGTACGCATAGACGGTCCGTTCGCGCCCCCGGTCGAGCAGGTCCACAGGTGGAGAAATGGTCACGGTCCGTTGGTCAGGTCGAAACGCCGAACGCCCCCTGCCGACGGCAGAGGGCGTTCGTCAAGTCGGGACCGGGCGGGCCGAGGCCGGCGCGACCGGACCAATCAAGCTGAGTGGCGGGCCGCCTGGACGGTCAGGTCGGCGAGCAGCACGCTGACCTCGGATTCGCGGAACCGGCGATGGCCGCCCGGGGTGCGGATCGATCCGATACGGCCGGCCGAAGCCCAACGCGTGACCGTCTTGGGATCCACCCGGAACATCAGTGCAACCTCACCCGGTGTGAGTAATCGTTCTGATTTCTCCATGGCTACGTGCCTCCTCCCTTTCAGGCCCCGACTGGCCTCGTACGCCCGGGCGGCGTGTGACTATTGTGCCCCATTGACGCGATTCATTCGAGCTCACGATGGGAACAAAATCGGCGCGATGTCCGGATTGTCCGGAAAGGGTATTTCCCGTGGAATCGGTCCGAACGGGTGACGAAGCAAGGGGTGTTCTCACGAAAATGTCACTGTAGGTAGTTGTTCCCCGCACGCAATGCACATTACGTAGCAGTATCGATCGATGCGGCCGCATGGATTGCGGCGTCCGTGGCCGCGGGTGCCCACAGATCCCGACGCCCGGCGCCGGACTCCCCGCCTCGCGTCGCCGTTGATCTCGACCCGGACCACGGCGTCGGAGGCGCCGGAATCGACGTCGACCCAGGGGGTCGGCGGCCCCTACCGGTTACGGTGTCCGGAGCGCGGAGGCCCTCCGCCGCTAAAACGTCACCCGTTCGACCTGGCGCAGGAGGACCGGCATGGATCTGGTGGATCGGCAACTGATCGATGCGCTTCGCGCCGACGGGCGGGCCAGCTACGCCGAGCTGGCCCGGCTGGTCGGGCTGTCGTCGTCCGCGGTGCACGAGCGGGTCGGCAAGCTGGAGTCGTCCGGCGTGATCACCGCCTACCGGGCCGTGGTGGCGCCGAGCGCCATCGGGGTCGGAGTGACCGCTCTGGTCGGGATCGCCCCGGGCGAGAACGGACGGGACGAGGTGATCGCGGCCGGCCTGGAAGCGATGCCCGAGGTCGAGAGCTGCTACTCGGTGGCCGGCGACGATGCCTTCATCGTCACGTTGCGAGTGTCCAGTGTGGACGAACTGCATGCCTGCCTCGGTCAGTTGCGCGGAATCGACGGTGTCGCCCGCACCCGTACGACGGTGGTCCTGGCCACCCGGTTCGAGGGCCGCCCGGCGTCGGTCGTGGCCCGGGCCGGGACCGACATCGCGGACTGACCGGGTCCGGGCGCCGCGGCGATCGGATCCCGCCGCCGTGGACATATCCTGGGCGGGTGGACAGCAGCGCAGATCGGGTGGGCGACCGGGAAGAGACGGCCGCGATCACAGACGTGGGACCTGACGGTCGGGAGGTCCCGGCCCCAACCGGCCCCCCGCAGCTGGTCAAATGGCTCGTCCTCTACACCGTGCTCCGGATCGCGATGCTGGTGGGACTGGCCGCGGCGCTGTCCCTGGTGATGCCGTTCATCCTGGCCGCACTGTTCGCCGTCCTGCTGGCCCTCCCGCTGGCCTGGATCCTCTTCGCTGGGGTCCGTCGGCGCCTGAACGAGGCCATGGCTGTCTCCACCGCCGCCCGCCGGGCCGAGCGGGAACGCCTGCGCAGTGCGCTGAACGGCGAGCAGGAGTGATGGCGTCCGACGTCGTCGTCACCCGTACCTCCGATCGGTCCGATCCGCTGGCCCGGGCCTGGGTGGCCCGAGCGGTCCGCCGTATCGAGGCGGACGCGATGCGCAGCGCCGACACGCACCTGATCCGGTTTCCCCTGCCGACCGACCTGGGCGTCGACCTGTACCTCAAGGACGAGTCGACCCACGTGACCGGGTCGTTGAAGCACCGCCTGGCCCGGTCGTTGTTCCTCTACGCCCTGTGCAACGGCTGGCTGGGCGAGGGCCGGCCGGTGATCGAGAGCTCGTCCGGCTCCACGGCCGTCTCCGAGGCGTACTTCGCCCGGCTGATCGGCCTGCCGTTCATCGCCGTGATGCCGGAGCGCACGTCGGTGGAGAAGATCGCCTTGATCGAGCGTCAGGGCGGACGTTGCCATCTGGTGGCCGATCCGACCACCATCTACGACGTCTCCCGGCAACTGGCCGAGGAGACCGGCGGCCACTACATGGACCAGTTCACCCATGCCGAGCGGGCCACCGACTGGCGAGGCAACAACAACATCGCCGAGTCGATCTTCGCCCAGATGAGCCTGGAGGAGCATCCGATTCCGGAGTGGATCGTCATCGCAGCCGGCACCGGTGGCACGAGCGCCACCATCGGCCGGTTCGTCCGGTACCGCGGGCACAAGACGCGCCTGTGCGTGCCCGACCCGGAGAACTCGGCGTTCTTCGATGCCTGGTGCGACTCCAACCCCACCCAGCGCGCGGTCGGTTCCAGGATCGAGGGCATCGGTCGGCCGCGGGTCGAGCCGTCGTTCGTCGGGCAGGTGATCGACCGCATGGTCAGCGTTCCGGACGCCTGTTCGGTGGCGGCCATGCGCGGCGTGCAGGAGGTGCTGGGGCGCAAGGTCGGCCCCTCCACCGGCACCAACCTCTGGGCCGCGTTCGGCCTGGTCGACCAGATGGCGCGGGCCGGTCGGCAGGGGTCGGTGGTGGCGCTGCTCTGCGACGGCGGCGAGCGCTACGAGAAGACCTACTACGACGACCAGTGGGTGGCCGCACAGGGGTGGGACCTGACCGACCCTCTGGAGAGCGTGCGGACGTTCCTGCACAGCGGGGCCTGGACCGGTCGGTGAACTCCCGGTCGGGACGGATCCCGGCCGACGGTGCCCTCAGCTCATGGCCAGGATCCGCGACCGCAACCAGTCCAGCACGTTCTCCCGGTCCGCGATCAGGTGTCTGGTCATCAGGATGTGGTCAGGCCCGAGTTGCCACGCGTGCTCGGTCTGCACCGGGATCACGGTGATCCGCAGGCGGAACGGACGGGCTCCCCAGCTCCGGGCGGCCTCACGCGCGAGGGTCTCCAGGCCGTCGCGAGGGGCGGAATGGGCCCGTTTGACCCTAGGGTCGCTGGAGATGACGTCCGCCCACAGCGCCGCTCGCTCATAGTGCACCTGCAGCAGCAGGCGCAGGGACGGCGTCGCGTGGAACGCGGGGAACTTCGGCGGGTGCAGGTCGTCTATCGCGGCCGCCCCGACGGCCAGGGCGTGCCGCCACCACCGGGCCCACTCCCGCGCCGTCTGCTCCCGATCGATCAGGCCGGCGAACGGGTCCGGCGGCGGGGCCAGGCCCGCGGAGGGGCGCGGTGCCCAGGCCGGCCAGATGTCCGACGACGGGTCCAGTACCGGGATCTCGGGCGCCGTCAGGCCGGAAATGCCGATGAGCTCCCGGATGTACAGCGCCACGACCAGCGCGGACGGCTCGTCGACGGAGATCTGGCAACTCTCCGTACCGGCGATGTACATACCTCATGGTTCCACTGCCGGGCCCGATTCCGCACGCCTTCGGCCGGACGTCGTCTGCCTCAGGCGCGGCCGAGCACCAGTCCCGCGGTGACCAGGACGGCGTAGACGAATTCGAGCCGCCCGATGGCGCCGAGACTGCGGATCAGAGCCGGCCCCTTGTCCCCGCCGAGCACCTGCTTGAGCGGGGCGACGGCCAGCGGCGCGCTGAGCAGACCGAGCAGGGCCCAGGGATGCCTCACCCCGATGACGAGGACGGCCAGGTAGGCGCCCCCGATCGTCAGGGCGAGCACGTGGCGGGCCAGTCGGTCACCGAGGAGGACGGCCAGGGTGCGCTTGCCGGAGACCGCATCGGTGGCGACGTCCCGGAGGTTGTTGACCATCAGCAGGGCGCAGGCCAGCAGACCGACCCCGACCGCGGCGGCCACCGTGGTCGGGGTGATGTGCCGGCTGTTGACGTACATGGTGCCCATCACGGCCAGCAGACCGAAGAACACGAAGACGAAGATCTCGCCGAACCCGGCGTAGCCGTACGGCTTCGGCCCACCGGTGTAGAACCAGGCGGCGGCGACGGCGGCGACACCGAACGGCACCAGCCACCACGTGGTGGTCGCGGCGAGGACGACGCCGGCGATACCGGCGACGCCGAAGCAGGCGAAGGCGGCGTATTTGACCAGTTGTGGTCGCGCCGCGCCCGATCCGACCAGCCGCATCGGTCCGACCCGGATCGCGTCCGTGCCCCGGATCCCGTCGGAGTAGTCGTTGGCGAAGTTGACACCGATCTGCAGGGCCAGCGAGACGATCAGGGCCAGGAGGCCCTTCCACCAGATGAAGTGCCCGACGGCGAAGCCGGCTCCGCATCCGACGAGGACGGGGGCGACGGCCGCCGGGAGGGTGCGGGGCCGGGACGCCGAGAGCCATTGAGTTGCGGTTGCCACGTGGACCAACAGTAGTGGGAGCCCCGGACGGATCAGGCCAGTCGCCGGGCGGCCAGGTCGGCCGCGGCCCTCCGGTCGGGCTTACCCGGGCCCCGGGTGGGCAGATTGGTGACGAGCATCATTGCCGTCGGCCGGGCCGTCCCGGCCGCCACCTGGACGTCCTGGAGGGTCGGCGGCCGGCTCGGGTCGGCCGGGACGACCACCGCCACCAGTCGCTGCCCCCACTCGGCGTCGGGCACTCCGACCAGGAGCACCTGCGCCACGCTCGGCAACTCGGCGATCGCGTCCTCGACCGGCGCCGGGGCGATCTTGAGGCCGCCGGTGATGATGACGTCGTCGATCCGGCCGACGATGCGGAGGCGGCCGTCCGTCCAGGTGCCATGGTCGTCGGTGCGGTAGGTGCCGGGCCGGGCGAACGCGGGATGACCGGGCCGGTTGCGATAGCCCCGCCCCACGACCGGGCCGTGCAGGCTGATCCGTCCGTCCTCGTCCGTGGTGGCGGTGACACCGTCCAGCGGGATCCCGTCGTACACGCAGCCACCGCAGGTCTCACTCATGCCGTAGGTGGTACGGACGGTGGCCCCGGCCTCCCCGGCCCGACGCAGCAGGTCGGAGGCGGTGGCCGAACCGCCGACCAGGACAGCGGTGTAGGTCGCGAGCGCGGCGGTCGCCGTGTGGTCGGTGAGAATCCGGTGCAGCTGCGTCGGGACGAGCGAGACGTAGCGCGGGCCCTCCGGGAGGGCGTTCGTGGCTTCGACGAACCGTTCCGGGGTGAACGTCCGGCCGGTGTCCATGAGGTGGGGAGTGGTGCCGGAGGCGATGGACCGCAGGAGCACCTGGAGCCCGGCGATGTGCTGCGCCGGGAGGGTGAGTAACCAACTACCCGGCGGTCCGAGCCGATCCTGGGTGGCCTGCGCCGAGGCCAGTAGCGCCGACCGGGGGAGGAGGCTGCCCTTCGGGGTGCCGGTCGAGCCGGAGGTGGCGATGACGACGGCTGTCGGGTCGTGTTCGTCGTCCTCGGCCGGAGCGAGCTGGGTCCCGATCCCGAACGCCGAGGTGAGCAGCTCGATCTGGCTGTGGTCGCCGGCCGCGACCGGGGCCAGCGCCGGACCCTGCCCCTCGAGGGCCGCCCTCAGTCGCGGTAGAAGTCGCTGTAGGTCCCCGCCGGTCGGGACCTCGAGCAGTTCGACGGTGCGGGGGCGCATGGGTTCGAGGGTATAGCCGGGCGCCGGGCCGAAAATCTTCATCAGATCCGAACACACCGTTGACCGGCGGCGATCACCATCGGGGGAGCCTCGGGCAGGATGGTCGGGCCGGTGCGTCCGGTGTCGCACCGGCAGCAGGGAGAACAACGCGATGGAGCACACCACGACGGCCGGGCCGGCGCGGGGCCTCGTCCTGGTGGTGGAGGACGAGAGCACCATCGCCGACGTGATCCGGCGGTACCTGGTGGCTGCGGGTTTCACCGTGCAGACCACCGGGTCGGGACGGAGCGCACAGGCGATCATCCGCCGTGACCGTCCGGTGGCCGTCGTCATGGACATCGGGCTGCCCGATCTGGACGGGCTGTCGGTCTGCCAGCAGTTGCGGGCGGCCGGTGACTGGACTCCGGTGATCTTCGTGACGGCGAGGGACGAGGACGTCGACCGCATCCTCGGGCTGGAGCTCGGTGGCGACGACTATCTGGTGAAACCGTTCAACCCAAGGGAGTTGGTGGCCCGGGTGCGCACGGTGCTGCGCCGATCGGGTGCGGCGGTGGGCGCGTCGCCGGTGTTGGTCGCGGGGCGGCTGCGGGCCGACACCGCGCAGCGCCGGGTGTGGGCGGACTCCGGCGAGATAGCTTTGACAGCAACCGAGTTCGATCTCCTGGTGTACCTGATGCGACATCCGGAGCGGGTGTTCGACCGGCAGAGTCTGCTCAGCTCGGTCTGGGGCTACGCGGCGGCGTCCGGTCTGCGAACGGTGGACGTGCATATCGCGGCGCTTCGGGCCAAACTCGGTGACGCCAGTCCGATCCGAACGGTGCGGGGGGTCGGCTATGCGGTGGAAGGTGGCTGACGTCCCCGCCGCCGGGTCGGCGATGATGCCGGGTGGGGCGCGGGTCGCGGGGTCGAACGGTCGGACGGATGCGTTCCCTCCGCCCCGGCGGACGTCGCTGGCCTTCCGGACCACCGCCCTGGTGGTGTCGGTGGCCGTCGCGGTGGCGATCATCGCCGGTGTCGTCGGCGCAGCGATGATCCGCAACACCGCCGTCGACGTGACCCGGACCTACCTGGTCAACCAGGCCGAGGTGATCGCACAGCAACTGGCCGGGGAGAGCCCCGGGTACCGGATCGGACTGGCGAAGTTGGCCCAGGTGTTCGCGCAGCAGGGCATCTCGCTGGTCACCGAGAACCGCGGCGGCCGGCTCGAGGGCACCGACCAGCAGGCGGTCCGGCAGGCGACCGTGGCCGGGGCGCTGGCCCTGGCCGACGGTGCGTCGATGTCGAAGACGCTGAGCGTCGCCGGCAAGACGGAGTTGCTGGAGGCCCGAGCCGTCAACGGCCGATCGTTCGCGCTGGTCGCGTCGGCCGACATCGGTGCCGGAACGCAGAGATCGTTGCAGCGCAGGGTGTTGCTCGCCCTGGCTATCGGGTTGGCGGCGGCGGTGATCGGGGGTCTGGTCGTCGCGCGGCTGGTGACCCGGCCGTTGCGCCGGACGGCGGAGACGGCCAGGGCCATGCGGGCCGGATCCCGGCAGACCCGGGCTCCGGTGGCCGGCCCGTCGGAGGTCGCGGACGTCGCCGAAGCGGTCAACGAGTTGGCTGATGCATTGCAGCACAGCGAGTCCCGGCAGCGAGACTTCCTGACGTCGGTGTCGCACGAGTTGCGGACGCCGCTCGCGGCGATCGGCGGGCAGGCCGACGCATTGAGTGACGGCATCGTGGCGGCAGACGAAGTGCCCCAGGTCGGGCGGACCATCCGGGCCGAGTCGGCGCGGCTCGAACGACTCGTCTCCGACCTTCTGGACCTGGCCCGGCTCGGCGCCGACTCGTTCCGGCTGGACCCGGCCCCCTGCGATCTGGTGGCCTTGGTGCGGGAGATGACCGGGGTCTGGCAGGTCCGGTGCGAACAGCGCGGGGTGCCCTTGGTGGTGTCGGTTCCGCCGGCCCCGGTGGTGGTGGTGACCGATGCCCGGCGTCTCCGGCAGGTGTTGGACGGCCTGGCCGAGAACGCGCTGCGACTGCTCTCACCCGGGCAACCGCTGGTGTTCTCGCTGGCCGTGTCCGACGCGGTAGTACTGCAGATCCGTGACGGTGGGCCCGGTCTCGATGCCGGGGACTACGCAGTGGCCTTTGAGCAGGGCGTGCTGCACGAGCGCTACCGCGGTCGCCGTCCCGGTGGGGCCGGGCTCGGATTGGCGTTGGCGCACAGCCTGGTCACCCGGCTCGGCGGGTCGATCTCGGCCGGCCCGGCCCCCGAGGGTGGAGCCTGCTTCTCGGTGGTGCTGCCATTCTCGGGACAGTGGACCGGGAAATGAGCATCGGGCAGATCGGTGTGATCATCTTTTGTGGTGGCGATCCGATCGCGTCGGGCGTACGGTCTCTCCGGGCGGTCAGCGGGACCGCCGAATTCTTCACGTGAGAGGAGAACACGTTGACCGCCCACCCGTTGTGCCTTTGCCGATCGAGCTACCCGAGCAGACCGCTCGATGAACGCGGCCTCGAATTCCTCCGCGTACCCCTGTTCTTCTGACCTTTCGCCCGCGGCCGCCTCGGCTCGCGATCGGGTCCATTCTCCGGCTCGAATACTCGTAGCCCGGCCACCTTCGTTCGCGAACCGGGAGTTCGTCGTGCACCGGGTCTGGCTGTTCCTGCATTCCGGCTCGAGGGGTGTCGGTAACCGGATCGCACAGCACCACATCGCCGTGGCCAAGGAATTGGCGCAGCGGTGGTGGATCTCGCTGCCTGATCCCGATCTGGCCTACCTCGTCGAGGGCACGCCGGAGTTCGAGGCCTACGTCAGCGAGCTGAACTGGGCGCAGCACTTCGCATTGCTGAACCGGGACGAGATGATGGATCGGATGATCGATTGTCTTCAGAACTGGATCGGCGAGGAGGTGCGGGTGGGCAAGAACATCAATTGCCACCACAACTACTCGAGGGTGGAGGAGCACTTCGGCCGCGGGTCTGGGTGTCCCGGAAGGGAGCCATCCACGCCGGACTCGGAGTGCCCGGGCTGATCCCCGGTTCGATGGGAACGGCTTCGTACGTGGTGCAGGGACTGGGGAGTCGGCTCGGCCTGTCGTCCTCGCCGCACGGTGCCGGCCGGGCCTTCTCGCGGAACAAGGCGCGGCAGACCTTCACCGGCGACGACCTCCGGGCGGCGATGGTCGGGATCGAGTACCGGGACTCCGACGCGTTCATCGACGAGATCCCCGGTGCCTACAAGCCCATCGAGCAGGTGATGCTGGACGCGACCGGTCTGGTGACGGTCGTCCATAAGCTCCACCAGATCGTGAACGTGAAGGGCAACTGAGACCGGCGCGGTACCGGCGTGGCCTGCTCACCGAGGGTGCTCACCGCTGCGCAGGCCACCCGGGCTTCGCCGTCGCCGGCCCGTGCCGACCACGACGAACCGTTCCCCGTGGAAAACTGGCCCGAGGCCACACCCACGGCAGGACGAGGTGACGATGACGGCGCAGGTGCTCACCCGTCGTGCGCTGAACCGCGCCCTGTTGGCCCGGCAGTTGCTGCTCGACCGCAGCCCGATGTCCCCGCTGGCCGCGATCGAGCACCTGGTCGGGATGCAGGCTCAACTACCGACCCCGCCGTACTTCGGGCTCTGGACCCGGTTGGCGAACTTCGATCCGGGTGAACTGTCGCAGCTGTATCTGGACCGCGCGGTGGTGCGGGTCGCGCTGATGCGGTCGACGGTGCATCTGGTCAGCGCCCGCGACTGTCTGGCCCTGCGGCCCGTTCTGGCTCGAGCCGTCGGTCGTGGACTGACGCCGGCTAGCCCGTACGGCAAGGCGTTGGCCGGGGTCGATCTCGCCGAGCTGTCGGCCCTCGGCCGTCGGATGGTGGAGGAGAAGCCGTTGACCGGCGCCGAGGTTGCCCTCGCGCTGCAGAAGCGGTGGCCCGGCGTCGACGCCCGCGCGTTGGCGTTCGCCGTTCGGGCCACCGTGCCGCTGGTGCAGGTACCGCCCCGCGGTCTGTGGGGCGGGGTCGGCCAGGCCCGCACGACCAGCGCCGAGGCGTGGCTCGGCCAGCCGCTGGCCGAACCGGACGTCGCGCAGATGGTCCGGCGCTATCTGGCCGCGTACGGCCCGGCCACCGTTCGCGACGCGCAGGCCTGGTCCGGCCTGACCGGTCTCGGATCCGTCTTTGCCCGCCTCGGCGACGAATTGATCACCTTCCGGGACGAGTCCGGCGCCCAGCTCTACGACCTGCCGGAGGCCCCCCGGCCACCGGCCGACGTCCCGGCGCCGATCCGGTTCCTGCCCGACTTCGACCAGATCCTGCTCGCCCACGCTGATCGCGTCCGGATGTTCCCGGCCGAGCACCGGACACTGATCTTCACCAACAACGGCATCATCAAGGCGTCGGTGCTGATCGACGGGTTCGCCCGAGCCCTGTGGGAGATCAAGCAGGACAAGGAGAAAGCGACGTTGACGATCACCGCACTGCCCCCGGTGGATCACCGCGGCATCACCAGGAAGGACCACTCGGCCATGGAGCGACAGGCTCGTCGACTGCTCGAATTCGCCGCCCCGGGAAAGCAGCATGACGTCAGGTCGATCACCCGGTGAACCCGGCCGACCGCACGATCACGGAAATTCTCGCCACCACGAAGGTTTTCGCCATCCCGCTGCACGACGAGTTCCGGGGGATCACGGTCCGCGAAGGCATTCTGATGCAGGGACCGGCCGGCTGGGCCGAGTTCGCCCCGTTCACCGACTACGACGACCACGCCTGCCTGCCCTGGCTCCAAGCCGCTCTGGACACCGCGCAGAACCCTTGGCCGGCAATGCATCGCACCAGCATCGAGGTCAACACGACGGTGGCGGTCGTGTCCCCGGACCGGGCCGCGGAGCTCGTCGCGGCCTCGGGCTGCCGGACGGCCAAGGTCAAGGTCGGCGGCCTGGACGGGGGAGTGCTGCGCCGCGGGATCGTTAACTCGCTCGATGCTGACGCCGAGCGGCTGGCCGCCGTCCGTGACGCCCTCGGTCCGGCCGGGAAGATCCGCATCGACGCCAACGCCGGTTGGAGTGTGGACGAGGCCGTCCGTGCCATCCCGCTCCTGGATGCGGCCGCGCACGGACTGGAGTACGTGGAACAGCCGTGCGCCGGCCTGGATGACATGGCGACCGTCCGGCGGAGCGTCGGTGTGCCGATCGCCGCCGACGAGTCGATCCGGCGGGCCGAGGATCCGATGCGGGTCGTCCTGGCCGGAGCGGCCGACCTGGCCGTGGTCAAGGTCGCACCGTTGGGCGGGGTCCGCCAGGCGCTGCGGATCGCCGAGGCCACCGGGCTGCCGATCGTCGTGTCCTCGGCGGTCGACACCGCGGTCGGGCTGGCCGCGGGCCTGGCGCTGGCCGGCGCGCTCCCCGAACTGGACTTCGCCTGCGGACTGGGAACGGCCAGCCTGCTGGCCGGCGACGTCAGCTCGGCCCGCCAGATGCCGACCGATGGTCGCCTGCCGGTGCCGGCGGCCGCGCCGCAACCGGACCGGTTGGCCGAATTCGAAGCCGGCCGGGACCGGACGGCCTACTGGCTGGCGCGGCTGCAGCGGGTCGCCGCCCTTCTTCCGGCTGCGAGAATCAACCGGTGAACCCGTCGACCGCTCTGGCCCGTGTCCTGGTCGACGAACTGATCAACGGTGGCGTCACCGACGCTGTCCTCGCCCCGGGATCCCGGAACGCACCGCTGTCCATCGCGCTGTTCGACGCCGACTCGACCGGCCGGGTCCGCCTGCACGTCCGGATCGACGAGCGGACGGCCGGTTTCCTGGCCGTCGGCCTCGCCCGGAGCACCGGACGGCCGGTTCCGATCGTCACGACGTCCGGGACCGCGGTGGCCAACCTGCACCCGGCCGTCCTGGAGGCACACCACGGCGGTGTACCGCTCCTGATCCTCTCGAGCGACCGGCCGCCGGCCCTGCGTGATGTCGGCGCCAACCAGGTGGTCGACCAGCGCGGCCTGTTCGGCCCGGCCCTGAGGTTCTTCCACGAGTTCGGCGTGGCCGCGGCCACGCCGGGGCAGAACGCCATCTGGCGCTCCATGGTCTGCCGCGCCCTGGCCCACACCCGAGGGGCGGGCACCGGCTTCGGCGGCCCCGTGCAGCTGAACGTCCCGCTGGTCGAGCCGCTGCTGCCGGACGACGACAAGGCCTGGCCCGAGTCCCTTCATCACCGCACGGCCGCCGGCGGCCACCCGATTCCCTGGACCGCGATCGACACGGCGGCCGCCGACGAGGTGCTCTCCGGGGTCGACGTGCCCCTCGGACGGGTCCCGATGATCCCGGCCCCCGCTGACGGTGAACGGGTGCTGTTCCTGGGTGACCTGACCCACCCGGCGGCCGGCCCGCTGGCGGCGCTGGGTCACGTGGTGCTCTCCGAGGCCGGCGGCGCCGCCGGTTCCGCCGTCGTCTCGGCCGGTCTGCACCTGCTCGCGGTCCCCGGGTTCCTGGAACCGGCCCTGCCCGACCGGGTGGTGGTGCTCGGCCGCCCGACCATGTATCGGCAGATCACCACCCTGTTGGCCGACTCGATGATCGAGGTCGACGTGTTGGCCGCGCCGTTCGGCTACGCCGACCCGACCGGCAAGGCCCGCCGGGTGGCTCCGGTGCTGGCCCCGCTGGCCGGGCCCGGTGACACCGAGTTCGTCCAGATCTGGCGCCGAGCCCAGGCCGTGGCCCGAGCGCAGGTCGCCGCGCAGGTCGCGGAGATGGACATCGCGCACTCACCGCGGCTGGCCGCCGATCTGGTGGCCCTGCTGCCCGACGGGTCCACCCTGATGCTCGGGTCGTCCCAGCCGCCCCGTGACGTCGGTCTGGCCGCGGCCCCGCGGGACGGCCTGCGGTTGGTGGCCAACCGGGGCGTGGCCGGGATCGACGGGACGATCTCGACGGCCGTCGGAGTGGCCCTCGGATCGGAGGGGCCGACCGTCGCGCTGATGGGCGACCTGACGTTCCTGCACGATCTGACCGGCCTGGTGATCGGCCCGCACGAACCGCGGCCGGACCTGACGATCGTCGTGTCCAACAACGGCGGGGGCGGTATCTTCCACACCCTTGAACCGGGAGAACCGTTGCACGCCAGAGCATTCGAGCGGGTGTTCGGCACGCCGCACGACGTCCAGCTGGCCGGTCTGGTGGAGGCGGCCGGCTGGGAGCACGTGTTCGTCACCAGTACCGACGAACTGGCCGACGCGCTGGCCGACCCGTCCGGGATCCGCGTGGTCGAGGTTCCGACGTCGCGGACGGATCTGCGGGAGGTGCACCAACGGATCCGGACCGCCGTCTCGGCCGCGGTCCGGGGCTGACTAGCGCTGGGCTTCCAGTGCATCCCTGATCGGGACCATCTTGACCTGCGCCTCGCGGGCCTCGGTGGTCGGGTCGGAGTCGGCGACGATCCCGCACCCGGCAATCATCCGCACCGTGTGGCCGGAGACCATGGCACACCGCAGGGCGATGGCGAACTCACCGTCACCGTGGGCGTCGAGCCAGCCGACGGGCGCGGCGTACCGGCCCCGCGGGGCCGGCTCCAACTCGCGGATCACCTGGCGGGCCAGCGCCGTCGGTGTGCCGCCGACGGCCGCCGTCGGATGGAGCATCGCCGCGACCTCGAGCGCGCTCGGCCCGGTCGCCGGCAGATGACCGGTGATGTCGGTGGCCAGGTGGGTCAGATTGGCCAGCGGGAGCGGGTGGGGGCCGTCCGGCACCTCGAGCTCGGTGACGACGTCGCGGAGCACCCTGGCCACCGAGTCGACCGCGAAAGCGTGCTCGGCCAGGTCTTTTCGGCTGACCATGAGGTCGGCCGCCACGGCGTCGCCGGCATGTTCGGCCCAGGCCGTTCCGGCCAGGACCCGGGAGGTCACCGCACCGTCGATCCGGCGGATGAGCATCTCCGGGCTCGCCCCGACCAGGCCGGCGACGGCGTAGGTCCAGCAGCTGGGGTAGGCCGCGGCCAGTTCGCGCAGCAGGTACCGTTCGTCGATCTCGTGCTCGGCGATGGCCTCCAGATCGTGGGCCAGCACCACCTTGTCCAGCTCGCCACGGCCGATGCGCTCGGTGGCCGCCCTGACCGCTGACGTGAAGCCAGCCACCGACAGGGACGCATCGCAGTAGCTGATCCGGCCCGGCGCCTCGACCGCGCTGCGCTCGGTCAGGCCGCCCGCGCCGATCACCGTGCTGAAGGCGATTCCGGACCGCACTCCGATCACCACCGACGGAACGATGGCCACCGACTCGTCCGAGTCGTCGAAACCGAGCGAGACGAAGGCGATCGGCCCGCTGCCGGGCACCCCGACCTCGTCCGACACCGCGAGGTCGGCCACCACCGCGTCGAACCACGCCCGGATCTCGCTCGCCGCCTCCGGGCCCTTCGCCGTCATCCGGGAGTGTTCGCCCCAACCGACCAGGCCCTCACCGTCCTGCAGGAACGACACGCCGCCGCGAGCCGCAGGCAGGGCCGCCACGAGGTCGACGGGCTCCGCCAGGCGACGGGTGGTGGCCCGGACCTGAGCCGGGGCGGCGGGAGAGGCGGACACGATGGTCCAGGGTAGACCGCGCCGGTCGCGGGGGGCCGACAGCGAGGCGGTCGCCACATGCCGCTCGGTCCGGCCGCCGCTCTCCCGACCTAGACTCACGCCGTGACCGTCGACCCGCCGCCGTCGACCGCACCGCCGGCCCGCCCCACGCCGCGACCCCGCCTCTCGATCCCGCGTCCGGCCCGGACCGCTCCCCGTCGGCGGCTGCGCCCGGGTCAGGGCTACCGGCTGGCCGCCCACGTCGTGCTCGGTCTGGCCTGCGCGGCGATCGTGATGGTGGCCGCGCTGGCCGTCGGCATGCGGCTGGACGACCGGCAGATCGACGGTCATCACGGCACGGCGACGGCCACCGTGATCTCCATCTCGGCGCTGCGAACCGGGATCGAGTTCGTCGACGGCGCCGGCGTCACCATCCGGCCGCCCAAGGGGGTGCTGTACCCGGGGCTGCTCAGCGTGGGTCAGCGGTTCCAGGTCGAGTACTCCACGCTGGACCCCACCGTGGTCAGGGTGGCCGGCCGGACGGCCGCGGTCGGCGACCTGTTGCTCGGCATCACCCTCGGGGTGACGGTCGTCGTGGCCGCGCCGTTGATCTTCTTCCTGCACCGCCGTTCGCGCCGGGCGGCCGCTCGGCGCCAGCCCGCCGTCGCACCCCCGCCTTCTCGCTAGTCGTGCCCCGCCTTCTCGCTAGCGTCCGCTGACCAGCGCCAAGACCTCTTCGGTGACGTGCGGGGCGGTCACGATCACACCGTCGAGGGGCAACAGGCCCGGCCGGCCGTCCAGGTCGGAGACCGTCATCCCGGCCTCCACGGCCAGCGTGAGTGCACCCGCGATGTCCCACACGTGGTAGCCACCCGAGGGCAGCACCGCAGCCGATGCCCGGCCGAGGGCGACCTGCGTGATGGCCAGGGCCGACGATCCCATCATCCGCAGGCCGACGTGCGCGGATCGGGCCCGGTCGATCAGCGGAGCCAGCTCCGGCCGTCGGCCGGGCTTGCTCGGTTCGACGAAAACGACGGTCCCGGCCAGGGTGTCCAGCGCGGTTGGTGGCACCCGCCGCCCGTTGGCCCGCAGCCCCAACCCGCGGGCCGCCGCGTAGATCTGCCCCTGGTACGGGTCGGCGATGACGCCGACCAACGGACCGTGCGCATCCACCAGGGCCAGCGAGTAGCAGCACCAGGGAATGCCCGCCACGTAGTTGGAGGTCCCGTCGACCGGGTCGACGATCCACAGCAGGTCGGGCGCCCCAGGGGTGCCCGGGAGCAGGAGGCAGTCGGATCCGTCCGGCCCGCCGTACTCCTCGCCGAGCACGGCACTGCCCGGGAACTCGGCGGCGATGACCCGTCGGGTGTGACGTTCCAGGGTCCGGTCGGTCTCGGTCACCCAGTCGAACGGGTGGGCCTTGGAGTCGGGGCCGGCCATCCGGCCGGCGGTGGCGGTGATCACCTCGGCCGCGTCGTTGGCCAGCCGCCCGGCCAGATCGAGGGCGCGGGAGAGCAGACCGACGGAGGTCGCGAGGGGGGTGGCCATGCCTCCAGCATGCCCATCCGGTGTGTCGGGACGGTCACTGTGCGGTGAAGGGGGAGTGCCCGGCGGGTGATGAACGTCCCATCACGAGCGTCATCGAGCCGTGATCGGGCGACCCGTCCGGGGGGCGCGGCCTGCATCGGTAGGCTCTTGGCCCATGGGACGCGCCGGACTGGAGAAGAACCCGCGGCAGGTGGCGGCGATGTTCGACGGTGTCGCCGGCCGCTACGACCGGACGAACACGCTGCTGTCGTTCGCCCAGGATCGGCGCTGGCGTCGGCACAGCGTCCGCGCCCTCGACCTGATGCCCGGCCGCAAGGTGCTGGATGTCGCCGCCGGCACCGCGGTTTCGACCGCCGAGCTCGCGCAGACCGGCGCCTGGAGCGTGGCCGCCGACTTCTCCCTCGGCATGCTGACGGCCGGTGCTTCGCGGGCGGTGCCCAAGGTCGCCGCGGACGCCATGCACCTGCCGTTCGCCGACGCCAGCTTCGACGCGGTCACCATCTCCTTCGGCCTGCGCAACGTGCAGGATCCCGGGATCGCGCTGGCCGAGTTCGCGCGCGTCACCAAGCCAGGGGGCGAGCTGCTGGTCTGCGAGTTCTCCACGCCCCGTCCGGCCCCGATCGGCTGGGTCTACCGCTGGTACCTGGCCCACGTCCTGCCGCGGCTCGCCCGGCGGTTCTCGTCGAATCCAGAGGCCTACACCTACCTCGGGGAGACCATCAATTCCTGGCCCGACCAGCCGTCCCTGGCCCGCCTCATCACGCGTTCCGGGTGGGCCGAGGTGGCGTGGAAGAACATGACGTTCGGGGTGGTCGCGCTGCACCACGCCGTTCGGGTGGATCCCTGACCTGTGCGTCCCCGACGGGCGGCGGTCAAGATCAACTACTGGGGTGCCCCGCTGTTCCGGATGCCTTGTGAGCCGTCTTACACTGGGCGTGCGCCACTTCGTGAACAGATTCACAATCTCGTTCACGACGTCGACCCGGGGCCTGCCGCCGCACATCCCCGAGGTCGTCGGTCAGACCGGCGTGAAGGGAAGATGGAGACGTGACCAGCGCCCGCGACATGTCCTCGCCCCACTCCAGCCACGACGTCAGCAAGCACCCGGACACCACCGCCGACGTGATCATCGTCGGTGCCGGCCCGGCTGGGTCCACCGCGGCCGTGTACCTGGCCCGCTCCGGTGTGGACGTGCTTCTCCTGGAGAAGTCCGTCTTCCCCCGCGACAAGGTCTGCGGCGACGGCCTCACGCCCCGCGGCGTCAAGCAGGTGCTCGCTCTCGGCGTCGATGTCTCCGGTGACGACTGGCTGCGCAACAAGGGCCTGCGGGTGGTCGGCGGCGGCACCTCCCTCGAACTGCCCTGGCCCGTGCTGCAGGACTATCCCGACTTCGGGCTGGTCCGCCCGCGGCGCGACTTCGACCAGATGCTGGCCGACATGGCGGTCAAGGCCGGCGCCCGGTTGCACGTCGGCACCAACGTCACCGGCCCGATCAAGGACGAGCGAACCGGCCGCGTGGTCGGGGCACAGGCCAGGACCGACGCCGGGCCCGTTTCCTTCCACGCCCCGTTGGTCATCGCCGCCGACGGCGTCTCGGCCCGGATGGCCCTCGGCATGGGCATCAACAAGCGGGACGACCGCCCGCTCGGGGTCGCCGTCCGCCGTTACTACAACGCGCCGGCCAAGACCAACGACGACTACCTGGAGTCCCACCTGGAACTCTGGGACCGCAGCAACGCGGCCGACCCGAAGCTCCTGCCGGGCTACGGCTGGATCTTCGGCCTGGGCGACGGCACGGTCAACGTCGGGCTGGGCATGCTCAACTCGTCCAAGGCCTTCGGCAAGACCGACTACCGCAAGCTGCTGCGGACCTGGCTCGACGGCACCCCGGAGGAATGGGGTCTGCGCGAGGAGAACGCGATCGGCGGGATCGGCGGAGCCGGCCTGCCGATGGGGTTCAACCGCACCCCGCACTACACCGACGGTCTGGTGCTGCTCGGGGATGCGGGCGGATCGGTGAACCCGTTCAACGGCGAAGGCATCGCCTACGCCATGGAGTCGGCCGCGTTGGCTTCGGAGTACGTGCTGCAGGCCCTCGGACGCCCGGAAGGGGCCAGCCGGGAGGCCGCCCTGCACGGATATGCGGCGGCCATGAAGGATCATCTCGGTTCGTACTACCGGCTGGGCGGTATGTTCTCCACGCTGATCGGGAAGCCGTCGATCATGAAGACGGCCACTCGTCTCGGACTGCCGCGAAAGCGGTTGATGTACTTGGTGTTGAAGCTGCTGGCCGGGCTGTACGACAGCCGGGACGGCGACTGGGCGGACAAGGTCGTCCGCTCGCTCACCAAGGTGGTGCCCAGCGTGTAGCTGGTTGCGGTCGTTCGGCGTAGTTGAACTGGATGTTCCAGCCCGTCAAGGGCGCTCAAGGATGAGTCTGGAGTATGCATGAGCGCGTATCTGCCGATCTTGATATTGCTGGTGGTGGCGGGCGGTTTCGCCGTCACCAACGCCACTGTGCTGACCGACCTCATCGGCCCGCGGCGGTTCAACCGTGCCAAGTTGGACGCCTACGAGTGCGGCATCGAGCCGACCCCGCTGCCGGCCGGGACCGCGGGCCGTTTCCCGATCAAGTTCTATCTGACCGCGATGCTGTTCATCGTCTTCGACATCGAGATCATCTTCCTCTACCCGTGGGCCCAGAGCGCGGTTGCGCTCGGGGTCTTCGGCCTGGTCGAGATGGGCCTGTTCATCGTCACCGTCTTCTGTGCGTACGCCTACGTCTGGCGACGTGGTGGCCTTGACTGGGACTGACCGGCCGGCCGAGATCCGTCGGCCGCCGGCATGTGCAGTTCCCCTGCGGAGCAGGGCATCTGGAAGTACCGACGAAGTTCCAACCCCCTTGCGGAGCAGATGATGGGTCTAGAAGAAAAGCTCCCGAACGGCATCCTGCTGACCGGTGTGGAGAAACTGGTCAACTGGACGCGGAAGGCGTCGCTGTTCCCGGCGACCTTCGGGCTGGCCTGCTGCGCCATCGAGATGATGACCACCGGTGCCCCCCGGTACGACCTCGGTCGCTTCGGCATGGAGGTGTTCCGGGCCTCGCCGCGTCAGGCCGATCTGATGATCGTCGCCGGTCGCGTCACCCAGAAGATGGCCCCGGTGCTGCGGCAGATCTACGACCAGATGGCCGAGCCGAAGTGGGTCATCGCGATGGGGGTGTGCGCCTCGTCCGGCGGGATGTTCAACAACTACGCCGTGGTGCAGGGCGTCGACCACATCGTCCCGGTCGACATGTACCTGCCCGGCTGTCCTCCGCGGCCGGAGATGCTGATCGACGCCATCCTCAAGCTGCACGCCAAGATCATGGACGAGCCGCTCGGCGTGGCCCGGGCGGCCGAGAAGCTGGGAGAACGAACCGATCTGGTTCCGTCCTCGATTCGGTACGGCCGCAACGGTGTGTTCCACGGACAGCGCTCACCCTCCGACGATCAACTGGCTCGTTCGGCCGCGGCCGTCGAGAGCCCGCAGTGGAAGGCCATGCAGCCGTGACCGGGGCGAGCGGAGCGACGGGGAATGGCCCCGGGGCGAGCGGAGCGACGGGGAATTCGCCCGGGGCGAGCGGAGCGACGGGGAAGGTGCCCGAACCCGACCAGAACACCGGCGGCGCGGTCGATCTCCCGCCCGGGCAGAGTGCCGCGCAGGGCGGGGCGACGAGCGTCGACTCCCCGGCCTCGGTCCAGACCGGCAGCACCGACGACGCGTCCCACCGGAGCGCCGGGGCCGGAACGGAACTCGCCGCCGCCGCCCTGAACCAACCGACCGGACCGGGCGTCGCGCCGGTCGGGGTGCAACGCACCGGCATGTTCGGCGTGCACGACTCGGGTGACACCAGCGGGTTCGGACTGCTGGTCCGTCCGCCCTACGCCCCGGATCCGGCCGAGCGCCCGTACGGCGGATACTTCGACGAGGTGGCCGATGCGCTCGCGGCAGCGATGGCCGAACGGGGCATCCCGGCCTCGGCGTTGCTGCAAACCACCGTCGCCAACGGTGAAATCACCTTTTACTTCTCCCCTGAGCACATGTCGGCGCTGTTCTGGGCGCTGCGCGACGACCCGTCGTTGCGGTTCGAGCTCGCGTCCTCGATCTCGGGCGTCGACTACGGACCAGACGTCCCACGGCGCCTGCACGTCGTCTACGAGCTGACGTCGATGACCTACCGCCGCCGCATCCGGTTGGAAGTCGCGGTGGGCATTGACGATCCGCATGTGCCCAGCGCGGTCGCGACCTACCCGACGGCCGACTGGCACGAGCGGGAGGCCTGGGACATGTTCGGCATCGTCTTCGACGGGCATCCCGGTCTGACCCGCATCCTGATGCCGGACGACTGGGAGGGACACCCGCAGCGCAAGGACTATCCGCTGGGCGGCATCCCGGTGGAGTACAAGGGCGCGGAGATTCCCGCCCCCGACCAGCGGAGGAGCTACTCATGATCGACGAGAACATCGTCTTCGCCGAGGATTTCCTGCCCGACGATGTGCGGGGCGGGGAGCCGCGGGTGGCCCGCGGTACGGCCACGACCGAGGGGCGCGTCTTCACCGTCACCGGTGGCGACTGGGACGACATGCTGGCGGAAGGTCAGTTCGGCGACGGCGGTGACTCCGACGAACGCATCATCGTCAACATGGGTCCGCAGCATCCGTCCACCCACGGTGTGCTGCGGCTGATCCTGGAGATCGAGGGCGAGACCGTCGTCCAGGCCCGCTCGGTGATCGGATATCTGCACACCGGCATCGAGAAATCCTGCGAGTACCGGACCTGGACCCAGGGCGTCACGTTCGTGACCCGGGCCGACTACCTGTCGCCGGCCTTCAACGAGGCCGCCTACTGCATGGCCATCGAGAAGCTGCTGCAGATCGAGGTTCCGCGGCGGGCGCAGGTGATCCGGGTGCTGCTGATGGAGCTGACCCGGATCTCCTCCCACCTGGTTGCCCTGGCCACGGGCGGGATGGAACTGGGCGCCCTGACCGGCATGACGGCCGGTTTCCGGGAGCGCGAGGAAGCACTGCACCTGATGGAGTTCCTCACCGGACTGCGGATGAACATGGCGTTCATCCGTCCGGGGGGAGTGGCCCAGGAACTGCCCGAAGGGTCGATCGAGAGGATCAACGCCTTCATCCGCGTCATGGAGAAGCGGCTCCCGGAGTACGACAAACTGCTGTCCGGGCAACCGATCTGGAAGATGCGGACCAAGGGTGTCGGCATCCTGCCGCTGGAAGCCTGCATGCAGCTGGGCATCACCGGACCCGTCCTGCGGTCGGCCGGGCTGCCCTGGGACCTGCGGAAGACCATGCCGTACTGCGGTTACGAGGAGTACGACTTCGAGGTGCCCACGGCCACCGAGGCCGACTGCTACGCCCGATTCCTGTTGCGGCTGGCCGAGATGCACGAGTCACTCAAGATCATGAAGCAGGCCGTGGTGAAGCTGGCCGAACCGGGCCCGGTGATGGTGACCGACAAGAAGATCGGTTGGCCGGCGCAGTTGTCGATCGGCGCCGACGGCATGGGCAACTCCCTGGAGTACATCAAGAAGATCATGGGCAGTTCGATGGAGTCGCTGATCCACCACTTCAAGCTGGTCACCGAGGGATTCCAGGTTCCGGCCGGGCAGGCTTACGTCGCGATCGAGAACCCCCGCGGGGAACTGGGTTGCCACGTCGTCTCCGACGGCGGGACGCGCCCGTTCCGGGTCCATCTGCGTGATCCCGGATTCGTGAACCTGCAGGCCATGCCGGCCATGAGCGAAGGGTCACTGATCGCCGATGTCGTCGCCGCGGTCGCCTCCATCGACCCGGTGATGGGCGGGGTGGATCGATGACGCGCTCCAGGATCGGCGTTCCGGAGTTCCTGACCACGGACGTCGTGTTCGATCAGCTCACCCACGACCGGGCAGCCGAGATCATCGGCCGGTACCCGTATTCGCGGTCGGCCCTGCTACCGCTGCTGCACCTGGTGCAATCGGTGGAAGGCTTCGTCAGCCAACCGGGAATCGAGTTCTGCGCGGCCAAGCTCGCCCTGACCTCGGCCGAGGTGTCGGCGGTAGCGACGTTCTACACCATGTACAAGCGGAATCCGTGCGGGCAGCACCTGGTCAGTGTCTGCACGAACGCGCTGTGTGCGGTGCTCGGCGGCGACGCCATCTACCGGACGCTCAGCGACCACCTCGGCGTCGGGCAGGACGAAACTGCCGGTGTGCCGGGCGAAGTCGGGTCGATCACGCTGGAGTCGGCCGAGTGCCTCGCGGCCTGCGACCACGGTCCGGTGGTCCAGGTCAACTACGAGTACTTCGACAACCAGACGCCCGACGGCGCCCTCGACCTGGTGCACGCGCTGCAGGCCGGTGACAAGCCGCATCCGACCCGGGGTGCTCCGCTGACCGACTTCCGCACCGCCGAACTCGAGATCGCCGGCATCATGCCTGATCTCGCGGCCGCGGTGACCGGGCCGTCGGTGTCGGAGATGACCCTGCGGGGCTCCCGACTGGCCGAGCAGAACGCCCAGTCCGCCCCGGCCATGCCCGACCACGTCGAATTCCCGCCGCTCCCGGAGAAGAAGTGACGTCATGAGTGCACCCCAGATGCCGGCTGTCCCCGCCGGTCCCGCCGTCATGACGCCGGTACTCACCCGGCGCTGGGCGTCACCGGATTCCTGGTCGATCAAGACCTACCGCCGGCTGGACGGCTACGAGGCGCTGCCCAAGGCGCTGGCCGTCGATCCGGGGCGGATCGTCGAGCTGATGAAGAACTCCGGGCTGCGCGGCCGTGGCGGGGCCGGATTCCCGACCGGGCTCAAGTGGTCCTTCCTGCCGCAGGGTGACGGCAAGGCGCACTACCTGGTGATCAACGCCGACGAGGGAGAACCGGGTACCTGCAAGGACATTCCGTCGATGATGGCCGATCCGCACTCGCTGATCGAGGGTTGCATCATCACCTGCTACGCGATCCGGAGCGAGTTCTGCGCGATCTACGTCCGGGGCGAGGCGATCCACTCGCTGCGTCGGCTGACCAACGCCGTGAACGAAGCCCGGGCCGCCGGCTTCCTGGGCCGCAACATCATGGGTACCGGGTTCAACCTGGAGATCGTGGTGCACGCCGGGGCCGGCGCCTACATCTGCGGGGAGGAGACGGCGTTGCTCGACTCCCTGGAAGGGCGCCGCGGCCAGCCACGGCTCAAGCCGCCGTTCCCGGCCGTGGCCGGGCTGTACGCCTGCCCGACGGTGGTCAACAACGTGGAGACGATCATGTCGGTGCCGGCCATCGTCATGGGTGGCAGCGACTGGTACCGCAGCATGGGAACCGACAAGTCGCCCGGTCCCAAGATCTTCTCGCTGTCCGGACACGTCACCCGGCCCGGCCAGTACGAGGCGCCGATGGGCACCACGCTGCGGCAGCTGCTGGAGTCGGCGGGCGGGATGCTGGACGGCATCCCGCTCAAGTTCTTCACCCCGGGTGGTTCCTCGACGCCGATCTTCACCCCGCAGCACCTGGACGTGCCGCTGTCGTTCGACGACGTCGCCGCGGCCGGGTCGATGCTGGGCACCACCGCGTTGATGTGCTTCAACGAAACGGTTTCGGTCCCGTGGGCGGTGTGGAAGTGGCTGGAGTTCTACAAGCACGAGTCGTGCGGCAAGTGCACGCCGTGCCGGGAGGGCACCGGCTGGCTGGTGCAGATCCTGCGCCGGGTGGTCAGCGGGTCCGGGACGTTCGAGGACCTGGACACCCTGACCGACGCCGCCGGGAACATCGCCGGGCGCTCGTTCTGTGCTCTCGGTGACGCCGCGGCGACGCCGATCCTGTCCGGCTTCAAGTACTTCCGTTCCGAGTTCGAAGATCTCGTCACCGGGCGGACGCCGCCGGTGGTCGAGTCCCGCCTGCTGGTTGGAGCGCACTGATGACCCAGGTAGTGAGCCCGACGACGAACACCGGCGGCTCGCCGGAGGACCGGCCGGTACCCGAGGGTCACGTCCGGCTGACCATCGACGGCGTCGTGTTGGACGCGCCCAAGGGCGAGTTGGTGATCCGCGCCGCCGAACGGATCGGGACCGCGATCCCGCGGTTCTGCGACCACCCGCTCCTGGAGCCGGTCGGCGCCTGCCGGCAGTGCCTGGTCGAGATCGAGATGGGCGGCCGGCCGATGCCGAAGCCGCAGGCCTCCTGCACCCAGACGGTGGCCGACGGCATGGTGGTGCGCACCCAGCTCAGCTCGCCGGTGGCCGAGAAGGCGCAGCGCTCGAACCTGGAGTTCCTGCTGCTGAACCATCCGCTGGACTGCCCGATCTGCGACAAGGGCGGTGAATGCCCGCTGCAGAACCAGACCCTGGCCAACGGGGCGGCCGAGTCGCGGATGCACGATGCCAAACGTGTGTTCACCAAGCCGATCGCCGTGTCCACCCAGATCCTGCTGGACCGTGAGCGCTGCGTGCTGTGCCAGCGCTGCACCCGGTTCTCCGACCAGATCGCCGGGGACAAGTTCATCGACCTGTTGGAACGCGGGTCGGCTCAGCAGATCGGCATCAACTCGGCCGAGCCGTTCCAGTCCTACTTCTCCGGCAACACGATCCAGATCTGCCCGGTCGGCGCGCTCACCTCGGCCGCCTACCGGTTCCGGTCCCGCCCGTTCGACCTGGTTTCCACCCCGACGGTGTGCGAGCACTGCGCCGACGGTTGCGCGATGCGGACCGACCACCGGTCGATCGGCGTGACCCGACGCCTGGCCGGTCTCGACCCGGCGGTGAACGAGGAGTGGAACTGCGACAAGGGCCGCTTCGGTTTCACCTACACCTCGGTCGGAGATCGCATCCTGCGGCCGATGGTCCGCAATGCCGAGGGCACGTTGGAACCGGTGTCCTGGACCGAGGCTATGTCGGTGGCCGCGGCCGGGCTGGCGACGGCGCGCGACACCGGCGGTGTCGGGGTGCTCACCGGTGGTCGGCTGACCGTCACCGACGCCTACGCCTACGCCAAGTTCACCCGTCTTGCGTTGCGGACCAACGACATCGACTTCCGGGCCCGGGCTCATTCGGCCGAGGAAGCCGAGTTCCTGGCTGCCCGGGTGACCGGCCGGACCCCGGACACCGACGGGGTGACGTTCGCGTCACTGGAGACGGCACCCGTCGTCCTGCTGGTCGGCCTCGAACCGGAGGAGGAGTCGCCGATCCTGTTCCTGCGGCTGCGCAAGGCGTCTCGCCGGGGGGTGCCCGTCTATTCGGTGGGCGCGGTGCGGTCCCGGGGGCTGGACAAGATGGACGGCCACCTGCTGACGGCCGTGCCGGGGCAGGAAATGGCTGTGCTGCAGCGTCTCTCGACGGAGGTGGCCAGGGCCGGTGCGCCCGAGGCCCCCGTGCACAACCAGGCCGCCGTGGCGCTGCGGGCGGCCGGGGCCGTCGTGCTGGTGGGGGAGCGAGCCGCCGAGATCCCCGGACTGCTGACCGCGGTGGCCGACCTGGTCGACCGGACCGGGGCCAAGCTGGCCTGGGTGCCCCGCCGGGCCGGTGAACGCGGAGCGCTGGACGCCGGCGCCATCGGGAACCTGCTGCCCGGCGGTCGGCCGATCGCCGACGACGCCGCTCGCGCCGAGGTGGAGAGCGCCTGGGGCGCATCGGTTCCGGCCGCTCCCGGTCGGGACACGTCGGGCATCCTGGACGCCGTCGGGGCCGGCGGCCTGTCCGGGTTGCTGATCGGTGGGGTGGAAGTGGCCGACCTGCCCGATCCGGCCGCCGCTATCGCCGCCATCGCCGCCGCCGGTTTCGTGGTCAGCCTGGAGCTGCGGCGCAGCGCCGTCACCGAACTGGCCGACGTGGTCTTCCCGGTCGCGGCGGTCGCCGAGAAGTCGGGATCGTTCGTCAACTGGGAGGGCCGCAACCGCCCGTTCGGTGCCGCCTTGCCCGAATTCGGGACGCTGGACGAGGGCCGCATCCTGGACACCCTGGGCGTCGAGATGGACGTCGACCTGTACACCCAGACCCCCGTCGCGGCCCGGGCCGACATGGGCCGGCTCGGCATCTGGAACCCGTCATCGGCGTGGATCAACTTCTCAGGCGTGGACGAATCTGGCGACTCCGGTCACTCCAGTCCCAATTCGGCGAAGTTGATCCATGCCGGCGAAGTTGATCCACGCGAAGGTGGTCCACGCGAAGGTGGTCCACGCGAGGGGACCTTCGCCGTGGCGACCTGGCGGATGAACCTGGACGGCGGGCGCGGGCTGGACGGGGAGCCGCACCTGGCCGGCACGGCCAAGCCCGACGTGGCGCGCCTGTCGGCTGGCGATGCCGCCCGTCTTGATGTGAACGACGGTGACGCCGTACGGGTGGTGGGGCCGTCGGGCGGATCGGTGACGTTGCCGCTGGAGATCACGGTGATGGCCGACGGCTCCGTCTGGTTGCCCTCGCGGATCGGCGGGACCCCGCTGGGCGTGCTGCTCGGTGGTGGGGTCACCACGCGCGTGCGGGTCACCCGGGCGAGCGGGAACGACACGGCAGCGGAAAGGCAGGGCCTCTGATGCGCGCTCCAGTCCATCTCGATACCTCGCCGGGGATCAGCCTCGACGGGTCGACGCAGGCCCTGCTGGCCGGTGACCCGTGGTGGCTGATGCTGATCAAGGCGGTCATCATCTTCGCGCTGCTCCTGCTGATGACGCTGTTCGCCATCTGGTTCGAGCGCAAGATCGTCGGCCGGATGCAGCACCGCCCCGGTCCCACCTGGAACGGCCCGTTCGGCCTGCTGCAATCCCTGGCCGACGCCCTGAAGTTGATCTTCAAGGAGGGCATGATCCCGGCCCGGGCCGACAAGTTCGTCTTCATCGCTGCGCCGATCCTGGCCTGTATCCCGGCCTTCCTGATCTTCTCGATCATCCCGCTCGGCGGCCAGGTCAGCATGTTCGGCCACCAGACGGCTCTGCAGTTGACCGACCTCCCGGTCGGTGTGCTGGCCGCGCTGGCCTTCTCCTCGATCGGCGTCTACGGGATCGTGCTCGGCGGCTGGGCCTCGGGTTCCACCTACCCGCTGCTGGGCGGGCTCCGGTCGGCCGCCCAGCTGATCTCCTACGAGGTCGCGATGGGACTCTCGTTCGTCGCGGTGTTCCTCTACGCCGGCACCCTGTCGACCTCGGCCATCGTGAACCAGCAGGCCGGCGGTTGGTATGTCTGGCTGTTGCCGGTGTCGTTCGTCGTGTACTGCGTGTCGATGGTCGGCGAGACCAACCGGGCGCCGTTCGACATGGCCGAGGCCGAGGGCGAACTGGTCGGCGGCTTCAACACCGAGTACACCGGCATGCGGTTCGGAACCTTCTTCCTGGCCGAGTACATCAACATGATCAACGTGTCGGCCATCGCCACCACGCTGTTCCTCGGGGGCTGGCGGGCGCCCTGGCCGCTCTCCCGGATCCCGGGCGCGAACAGCGGCTGGATCACCCTGATCTGGTTCTTCGTGAAGGTCCTGCTGTTCATGTTCGTCTTCGTCTGGCTGCGCGGCACGTTGCCCCGCATCCGCTACGACCAGTTCATGACGCTGGGCTGGAAGATCCTGGTGCCGGTCTCCCTGGTCTGGATCGTCCTGGTGTCCACCGCCCGGGTGCTGAACTCGGCGACCTCGCTGACGACGAGGCAGGTGCTGCTCTGGATGGGCATTCCGCTGGTGCTGGTGCTGCTGATCGCCGCCTTCTGGCCCCAGAAGGAGCGACCCGATCAGGAGGAGATCGACGCGGCCGATCTCCTGGCCGCCGAACAGGAGGATGGCGAACCGACCGTGGTCGACGCCCAGGGCCTGGTCACCGTCGTGACCCCGCGGCTGGGGGCCTATCCGATCCCGCCGCTCGATCTGCGGGTCCCGGCCGCACCGATCCGATCCGCCCGAGCCGCTGCGCCGCCCGTCGGGGCGCTCGCCCAGGGTCACCCCGGCTCGACCGGGACCAGTGAAGGAGATCCCAATGTCATTTCTTGATCCCGTCAAGGGCTTCGGTGTCACCTTCGCGACCATGTTCAAACCGGTCGTCACCGAGGACTACCCGAACAATCCGTTGCCGACGGCGCCGCGGTACCACGGCCGTCACCAGCTGAACCGCCACCCGGACGGACTGGAGAAGTGTGTCGGCTGCGAACTGTGCGCCTGGGCCTGCCCGGCCGACGCGATCTTCGTCGAGGGCGGCGACAACACCGACGAGGAGCGTTACTCGCCCGGCGAGCGGTACGGCAAGAACTACCAGATCAACTACCTGCGCTGCATCGGCTGCGGCCTGTGCATCGAGGCCTGCCCGACCCGGTCGCTGACCATGACGAACGAGTACGAGCTGGCCGACGACGACCGTCAGCGGCTGATCTACACCAAGGACCGGCTGCTGGCCCCGCTGCTGCCCGGCATGGAGCAACCGCCGCACCCGATGCGCCTCGGCGACGAGCAGGACTACTACGTCAAGGGGCCGGAACTGCTCCGCGACCCCACCTTCCGGCGCGGGGCCGCACCCGACGTGAACGTTCCGGCCCACCCGGACGTCACGCGCCGACCGGTGGACTCCTCGAGCGTCCCGCCGGCCCACAGCGTCACCGGGGCGGCGGCCCCCGGCGTACCGCCCGGGGCGACGTCGCACGGCACCGTTCCGCGGGGCGTCACCCCGCCCGCCGGTGACGCCCGATGAGCGCCCTGATGGCCGCGGCCGGTGACGCGTCGACGACGGTCGCGTCCGGTGGCGGCGAACAGATCGCCTTCTGGATCCTGGCCCCGCTGGCCCTGCTCGGCGGGGTCGGCATGGTGCTGGCCAAGGGCGCGGTGCACTCCGCGCTGTGGCTGGTGCTGACCATGCTCTCCCTCGGGTGCCTGTACATGGCGCAGGGTGCCGAGTTCCTCGGGTTCGCCCAGATCATCGTGTACACCGGCGCGATCATGATGTTGTTCCTGTTCGTGCTGATGCTGACCGGCCGGGAGGCCGGCGACTCGGTGATCGAGGTGCTCCGGGGTCAGCGGATCAAGGCCATCTGCATCGGCATCGGGTTCGTCGGCCTGCTGGTCGCCGCGCTGGTCCGGGCCCTGCGGGTGACCGAGTCGGTCGGCCTGGGGCCGGCGATGGCCCAGCGCGGACCCATCGGGTCGCTGGCCGCGGCGCTGTTCACCGACTACTTGTTCCCGTTCGAACTGACCAGCGCCCTGCTGATCACGGCCGCGGTCGGCGCGATGGTGCTGGCCCACGTCGAGCGGGCCCCGGGCGAGAAGAAGACGCAGCGCCAGCGGGTGCACGAGCGGATGCGGTCGGACCGGATGTCCCCGCTCCCCGGGCCCGGCGTGTTCGCCACATCGTCGTCCAACGCCACCCCGGCTCTCCTGCCCGACGGATCGATCGCACCGGGATCGGTGTCGAAGCTGGTGGAGCGGAGCGAGGCGGTCCGGGTGGCCACCCGGAATTCGCAGGGCCGCTCACTGGCCGCGCTCGAGACGGCCGAGCACCCGCACCGGCTCGAACCGGCCGACACCGATTCCGAACACACCATCGCCGTCCCGAACGGAGACCACCGGTGACCCCCGACCACTACCTCATCCTGTCCGCCCTGCTGTTCGGCATCGGTGCCGTCGGGGTGCTGGTGCGGCGCAACGCGATCGTCGTGTTCATGTGCATCGAGCTGATGCTGAACGCGGTGAACCTCTCGCTGGTCACCTTCGCCCGGATGCACGGCAACCTCGACGGCGTCCTGATGGCGTTCTTCGTGATGGTGGTGGCCGCGGCCGAAGTGGTGGTGGGGTTGGCGATCATCATGTCCATCTTCCGGAGCCGGCGGAGTGCCTCCGTCGACGACGCGAACCTGCTGAAGTTCTGACGGGGCGGGAACTTTCCTCATGACACCAGAAACCGTGATCACCCCGGCGTCGGGCATCACGAGCGCAGCGTGGTTGCTGTTGCTGCTGCCCGTCGCCGGCGCCGTGGTCCTGCTGGTCGGCGGCCGGCGGCTGGACCGGATCGGCCACTGGATCGGCTGTGCGACCGTCGTCGCCGCGTTCGTCCTCGGGTTGGCCATCTTCTTCTCGACCGTCGGGTCCGGCAGCACCGACCGGGTGCACTCGCTGCAACTGTTCTCCTGGTTCACGTCCGGGTCGCTCAACGTCGACCTCGACCTGCGGTTGGATCCGCTGTCGCTGACGTTCGTGCTGCTGATCACCGGGGTCGGATCACTGATCCACATCTACTCGGTGGGCTACATGTCCCACGATCTGGAGCGGCGGAAGTTCTTCGCCTATCTGAACCTGTTCGTCGCGGCGATGCTGCTCCTGGTGCTCGGCGGCGGGTTCATCTCCCTGTACTTCGGTTGGGAGGGCGTCGGTCTCGCGTCCTACCTGCTGATCGGCTTCTGGTCCGACCGCCCGGCCGCGGCGACCGCCGCGAAGAAGGCGTTCATCATGAACCGGGTGGGTGACGTCGGGCTGGCCCTGGCCATCTTCCTGATGTACAAGGAGATGGGAACCACCTCCTACAGCGGGGTCTTCACGGCCATACCGAATGTGTCGCCGGCCGCCGTGACGACGATCGCGCTGCTGCTCCTGCTCGGCGCCTGCGGCAAATCGGGCCAGGTCCCGCTGCAGGCCTGGTTGCCTGACGCGATGGAGGGCCCGACCCCGGTGTCGGCCCTGATCCATGCCGCGACCATGGTCACCGCCGGCGTCTACCTGATCGCCCGGTCGGCGCCGATCTACAACCTGACCTCGGACGGCCGGCTGGTGGTGTCCATCATCGGTACGGTCACTCTGCTGGTCGGCTGCATTGCCGGGTGCGCCAAGGACGACATCAAGAAAGTCCTGGCCTACTCGACGGTCTCGCAAATCGGCTACATGTTCCTGGCTGTCGGCCTGGGCAGCGGCGTGTACGCGCTCGGCATCCTGCACCTGTTGACCCACGGCTTCTTCAAGGCCGGCCTGTTCCTCGGGGCCGGCAGCGTCATGCACGGCATGAACGACGACGTCGACATGCGGCACTACGGCGGCCTGGCCCGCAAGATGCCGATCACCTTCTGGACGATCATGGCCGGATACCTGGCCCTGATCGGCTTCCCGTTCCTGTCCGGATACTTCTCGAAGGACCCGATCATCGAGGCGGCGTTCTCGGCCGGGGGAGCCAAGGGCGCGCTGCTCGGCGGCGCCGCCCTGCTGGGCGCGGGTCTGACCGCGTTCTACATGACCCGGTTGATGATCATGACCTTCTTCGGCGAGGCCCGCTGGAAGCACCTGCGATCGGCCGACGGGCGGGAGTACCACCCGCACGAGTCGCCTCTGGTGATGACCGTGCCGATGATCATCCTGGCCGTCGGATCGGTCGGCGCGGGTGCGTTCCTGGCCGTCGGCAACCGGCTGGTCGAGTGGCTGGCCCCGTCGGTGGGGGAGTTCCACGAGCCGCACCCGCCGGTGGCCAAGATCGTCATCACGGTCGGAACGCTGGTGGTCGTCGCGGCCGGCGTCGGTGTCGCCTACCTGCTGGTCGGGCGGCAGCCGGTCCCGGTGACGCGGCCCGAGAAGGTCAGCGCGCTGGTGCGTTTCGCTCGGGCCGACGCCGGCGGCAATGCCGTCAACGAGGCTCTGGTGGCCCGTCCCGGCCAATGGCTGGGTGGGGCGCTGATCTACGCCGACAACCGCGGCGTCGACGGCGCGGTCAACGGGTTGGCCGCGGCGCTCGGCGGACTGTCCGGTCGATGGCGCCGGTGGCAGAACGGTTTCGTCCGCTCCTACGCCCTGTCGATGCTCTCCGGCACCTTCCTGGTCGTCGCCGCCCTGATCGTGGTGAGGTTCGCATGAACAGCGCATACAGAACTGCCCGGCACATACGGAAGTTCCCGAAATCGGCGGTTACTAGGCCGATCTGGGCAGTTCGATCTGCGCTGACCGGGACGGAGGACGCACGATGAACGGCTTCCCCTACCTGGTTGTCCTCATCGCCCTCCCGCTCGTCGGGGCCGGGGTGGTCGCGTTCATGGGCGGGGCGCCGGTGCGCACCGTGAAATCGGTCGCGCTCGGCTTCTCACTGGTCGAATTCGTGATGGCCGTGGTGTTGTGGATCGCCTACACCCACCCGGCCGCCCAGATCGGATCGGGAAGCTTCTCCGCGGCTGACTCTCCCTTCCGGCAGACCTTCTCGGTCGACTGGATCCGCAGTTTCGGGATTCACTTCTCGCTCGGCGTTGACGGCATCTCGCTGGTGATGATCGCCCTGATCGCATTCCTGGTGCCGATCGTGCTGGGCGCGTCCTGGGAGGAGAAGGTGCCCCAGGGGCGCACCGTCGGCGGCTATTTCGCGCTGATCCTGGTGATGCAGGCGGCCATGACGGGGGTCTTCGCGGCCACCGACGTGTTCGTGTTCTACGTGATGTTCGAGGTCATGTTGATCCCGATGTACTTCCTGATCGGCGCGTTCGGCGGGGTACGACGGGCCTACGCGGCGACCAAGTTCTTCCTCTACTCGCTGATCGGCGGCCTGTTGATGCTGGCGTCGATCATCGCGTTGTTCGTGGCGTCCGGGCGTACGCCGGACCGGGCCGGGCTGGGCGGGACTCTGGACTGGAACACGTTGCGCAACATCGCCCACGAGATCCCGCCGTCGACCCAGATGTGGATCTTCGCGGGTTTCGCCATCGCCTTCGCCATCAAGGCGCCATTGGTCCCGCTGCACACCTGGCTGCCCGACGCCGGTTCGGAGGCGCCGGTCGGTGCGGGCACGCTGCTGGTCGGCGTGCTGGACAAGGTCGGCACCTTCGGTTTCCTGCGGATCTGTCTGCCCTTGCTGCCGGCGGCATCGAGCCGGCTGGCCTGGCTGATCATCACCCTCGCGGTGGTGGGCATCATCTACGGCGCGATCGTGGCGGCCGGGCAGAGCGACCTCAAGCGCTTCGTCACCTACACGTCCATCGCGCACTTCGGGTTCATCGCCCTCGGCGTCTTCGCGTTCACCACGCAGTCGATCAGCGGGGCCGTGCTCTACATGGTCAACCACGGTCTGGCCACCGCGCTGCTGTTCCTGGTGGTGGGGATGCTGACCGCGCGCGGGGCGTCCCGGAACATCGCCGACTACGGCGGGGTCTGGAAGGTCGCGCCCCTGCTCGGCGGGTTCTTCCTGATCGGGGCGCTGGCCACCATCGCCATGCCGGGGACGAACTCGTTCGTGTCGGAGTTCCTGGTGCTGATCGGCACCTTCAGCCGATATCCGGCGTGGGCCGTCGTGGCCACCACCGGCATCGTGTTCGCGGCCGTCTACATGCTCTGGATCTTCCAGCGCACCATGACCGGCCCGGTTCGCGGAGCCGCTGTGCTGCAACAGGAACCGGATGACGAGTCGCCGCTCGGCGGGCCGACCGGCCGGCCCTCGCTCCCGTCGGGAGCGAGGGCCACCACGGCCACGCTCGCCCACCAGCCGACCGCGGTGAAGGTCCGTTTCGGCGACCTGACCAAGCGCGAGATCGGCGTTCTGACGCCGCTGGTGGTGCTGATCATCTTCCTCGGGGTCTACCCGAAACCGGTGTTGGACGTGATCAACCCGACCGCGGAGCAGACCGTCGGCTGGTCGTGCCACACGGATCCGGTGCCGGCCCATGCGGCCGCCGCCGGTACCACCGCAGTGACCATCTCGGAGGGGTGCCAGTGAGCACGCTGTATATCGCGGCCGGGTCGGTGCCCGATGCCATCAAGGCGCCGTCGGTCGACCTGACGGCCGTCATGCCGGTCCTGATCGTGCTGGGCGCAGCCTGCGTCGCGGTGGTGCTGGAGGCGGTCCTGCCCCGCGCGCAGCGCTACGTCAGTCAGCTGACGCTGGCCGTCGTCGCGATCGTCGGGGCCGGGGTCTGGACCGTCGTCGAGGGCAGTCGGCACCGGTACGCGGTGACGTTCTCCGGAGCCATCGCGGTCGATGGCGGCACGTACGTCATGTGGGGGGTGCTGCTCGCCCTGGCTCTGGCGTCGGTGTTGCTGATGGCCGATCGGGTGTCTGAGCCGGGCGGTGCCTTCGCCGCCCAGGCGTCGATCCGGGTCGGCTCCGCCCGCGACCGGACCCAGACCGCCGTCGCGTTGCCGATGCAGACCGAGGTGTTCCCGCTGACGTTGTTCGCGATCGGCGGCATGCTGGTGTTCCCGGCCTCGTCGGACCTGCTGACGCTGTTCGTCTCGCTCGAGGTGCTGTCCTTGCCGTTGTACCTGCTGTGCGGGCTGGCCCGCCGCCGGCGGTTGATCTCGCAGGAGGCGGCGGTCAAGTACTTCCTGCTCGGCGCATTCACCTCGGCGATCCTGCTGTACGGCATCACCCTGATCTACGGCTACGCCGGCTCGATCAAGTTCTCCGCCATTGCGGCCAAGGCCAGTGCCGGTGGTACCAGCGACCTGCTGCTGCTGGTGGGCATCGGCCTGCTGGTCGTCGGACTGCTGTTCAAGGGCAGCGTCGGGCCGTTCCACCTGTGGACCCCCGACGTCTACCAGGGGGCCCCGACCCCGGTCACGGCCTTCATGGCGGCGTGCACCAAGGTCGCCGCCTTCGCCGCCATGGTCCGCGTGTTCCAGGTCGCCATCGGCCCGATGGCCTGGTCCTGGCGACCGGTGCTGTGGGTGGTGGCGATCGCCTCCATGCTGATCGGCGCGATCCTCGGCATCACGCAGACCGACATGAAGCGGGTGCTGGCCTACTCGTCGGTCGCCCACGCCGGGTTCATCCTCCTGGGCGTGATGGCGATCAGCCAGAACGGCGCCTCGGGCACGATGTTCTACCTGCTGACCTACGGGTTCGCCACCGTCGGCTCGTTCGCGATCTTCACGCTGGTCCGCAAGGGCGACGGGGAAGCGTCGAATCTGTCCGACTGGGCCGGTCTGGCCAAACGATCGCCGCTCATGGCGGCATGCATGAGCCTGTTCCTGCTGTCCTTCGCGGGGATCCCGCTGACCAGCGGGTTCATCGGCAAGCTGAGCGTGTTCAGCGCGGCCACGGAAGCCGGGATGGGGCCGCTGGTGGTGGTGGCCATGATCGCCACCGCGATCACCGCGTTCTTCTACCTCCGGGTGGTCGTGCTGATGTACTTCTCGGCGCCGGTGTCCGGCTCGCTCGACCCCGACGCCGCGGTGACGACCGAGCCGTTCGTCGTCGTTCCGGGCACCCTGACCGGAATCGTCATCGGCCTCAGCGTTGCCGTCACGTTGGTGCTGGGCATCTTCCCGCAGCCGTTCCTGGACGGGTTGCAGGTGCCGTGGCCTTTACTGTCCTGACTGCTGCCGTAGGGTCGTCGATGTGAACGCACCGACCATCCTCGCCGGTATAGAACTTGCCGACCCGGCCTTGGCCGCCCGGGTCGCGGCCGGCCTGGCCCGCGTCGAAGAGGTCCTCGAACGCGAGATGGCCAGCGAGTTCGATTTCGTCACCGAAGCGGCATCCCACCTGATGCATGCGGGCGGCAAGCGCTTCCGCCCGCTGTTCACGTTGGTCGCCGCCGGTGTCGGGCCCAACGCCGACTCGCAGGACGTGATCACCGCGTCGGCCGTCGTCGAACTCATCCACCTGGCCACGCTCTACCACGACGACGTGATGGACGAGGCCGACCTGCGTCGCGGGGCCAAGTCGGCGAACGCCCGTTGGGACAACTCGATCGCCATCCTGACCGGTGACTTCCTGTTCGCCCACGCCTCGCGTCTGGTGGCCGACCTCGGTCCGGACGCGGTACGGATCATCGCCGAGACCTTCGCCGAACTGGTCACCGGGCAGACTCGGGAAACGGTCGGTCCACGCCCCGGTGCCGATCCCATCGCACATCACCTGACGGTGCTGGACGAGAAGACCGCGGCCTTGATCGACACCTGCGCCCGCTACGCCGGCATGTTCTCCGGGGCATCGGCGGCCGAGACCGCCGCGCTGCGCCGTTTCGGCCGGGCCGTCGGGGTGGCGTTCCAGATCTCCGACGACATCATCGACGTGGCCTCGGACGAGTCGGGGAAGACGCCCGGCACGGACCTGCGCGAGGGCGTCGCCACCCTGCCGGTGTTCTACACCCTGGCCGACCCGACATCCGATCCCCGGCTGGTGGAGCTGGTGTCCGGCCCGATCGAGTCCGAGGCGGAACTCGCCGAGGCGGTGTCACTGCTGCGGGCCTCGGCCGGGCTGGCCCAGGCGAGAGCGACCCTGGACAACTACGCATCGACCGCCCTGGACGAGCTGAACAGCCTGGCTCCGTCGCCCGCCCGGGATGCCCTGGTGTCGTTGACCCAGTTCGTGGTGGCGCGGACCAGGTAGTCGCCCGAACCGTCAGCCCAAGCGTCAGCTCTGGGCCGGGGCCGGTCGATCCGTCGCCGGCCGGCGCGCATGAACGTGGGCCCGGCGCGCTTCGCGCAACCCGCTCACCGACAGCGCGATCAAGGCGATCCAGATCAGGACGAACCCGATCCAGCGAGCGGTGATCATCTGCTCGTGCAGCCAGGTCACGCCGATCAGGAACTGCACGACCGGCGTCAGGTACTGCAGCAGTCCGAGGATCGACAGCGGCAGGGCCCGGGCCGATGCGGCGAAGGCCAGCAGGGGCAGCACCGTCACGACTCCGGACAGGGCCAGCAGCAACACGTGCCCGGTGCCGTGTCCGGTGAGGGTCGACTGTCCCTTCAGCTGCAGGTAGGCGAGGTACCCGAGGGCCGGAACGAGCAACACCACGCCTTCGGAGGTCAGCGAGGCCGGCGGCGGGAGCGGGATCACCTTCTTCACCAGCCCGTACAGGCCGAAGGTGACGGCCAGGATCACCGCGATCCAGGGAAAGCGGCCCCCGGCGATCGCGATCACCAGTACGGCGGCCCCGCCGAGTCCGACCGCGGCCCACTGGACGGGGCGCAGTCGCTCGCGGAAGACGAGCACCCCGAGCAGCACGCTGACCAGCGGATTGATGAAGTAGCCGAGGGCCGCCTCCACCACCTTGCCGCTGTTGACGGCGTAGATGTACACGCCCCAGTTGATCGAGATCAGCACCGACGCGGCGACCACGAGCAGCCAGGTCCGGCCGGCCATCGCGCGGATCGTCGACCACTGGCGCAGCACCGACACCACGACGCCCATCACCACCAGGGACCACACCATCCGGTGGGCCAGGATCTCCCCGGCCTTGGCCGGTTCCAGCAGGGGCCAGTACAGCGGGAACAGACCCCAGATGAGGTAGGCGACGACTCCGAAGACCACTCCGCGGCGCATCAGGCGCGGCCGTCTACCACGTTCGGGCGGTCGAGCAGCGTCGACAGGACGATCCGTGATTCCGTCCTGGCCACGCCGTCGGCGGCCCGCAGGCGCTCCAGGGCCTGCTCGAAATGAGCCATGTCGGCCGCGCGGACGTGCACCAGCACATCGGCGTCACCGGACACCGTGTAGGCCGCGACGACCTCGGCGATCGGCGTCAGGATGGCCCGTATCCGGGTTGGGGTGATGTTCCCGCCGTAGGTGACGGCGACGAACGCCTCGGTGTGCCAACCGACCGAACCCGGGTCGACCCGGGCCGTGAAGCCGGTGATCACTCCCTCGGCCCGGAGCCGGTCGACCCGACGTTTGACGGCGGGTGCCGACAGCCCGACCGACTCGCCGATCTCGCGGAACGATGAGCGGGCGTCTTCGATCAGACACGAAATGATGTGATGGTCAATAGAGTCGAGCTGCAACGAACTGCTCCTTCAACACGGGCCTGATGGCACAATCATAATCCTGACGTATGACCGATGGCGCCGTGTTTGCGGTCCGATGACGGGATCGGGGGCTACCGGTGACCGGGGTCTACCGGTAGTTGGTGAACTGCAGGGCCACCTCGAGGTCGGCCGCCTTCAGCAGGGCGATGACGGCCTGCAAGTCGTCCCGCTTCTTGCCCGACACCCGAAGCTGGTCCCCCTGGATCTGGGCCTGGACCCCCTTGGGGCCCTCCTCGCGGATCTTCTTCGATATCAGCTTGGCCTGCTCCGACGAGATGCCCTGGACCAGTTTGCCCGACGCCTTGTACGTCTTGCCGGACTGCACCGGCTCATCCATGTCCAGTGCCCGCATCGAGATGCCGCGCTTGATCAACTTCTCCTTGAAGACGTCGATGGCGGCCAGGGCCCGCTCCTCGGTCGACGACGTGATGGTGATGCCTTCCTCGCCGGCCCAGGCGATGGTGGAATCGGTGCCGCGGAAGTCGAATCGCTGGCTCAACTCCTTCGCCGCCTGGTTGAGCGCGTTGTCGGCCTCCTGGCGGTCGACCTTGCTCACGATGTCGAATGACGGGTCAGCCATCTCGGTACGCCTCTCTCGGTGCTCGGATTCGTCTCGCCCCGCTCCGGCCGACCTGGCCGGACGGAGCCCGCCTCGACGCTACCGCCACGGATTGGGATAGTTGGCCACCGCCTAGTAATGTTCACGCCGCAGTACGGGACGAACGCGTCCCGAGAACGAGGCAGGTTGCCCGAGTGGCCAAAGGGAGCTGACTGTAAATCAGCCGCGCAAGCTACGGGGGTTCAAATCCCTCACCTGCCACACCAGATCTGGCCCCGCACCGCATGGTGCGGGGCCAGACGGCTGTCACGACCGGGTGAAGACCCCGTGCGCCGACCTGTTCGCGTGACGTCGTGACCTGAACAGCAGAGTGAATGTTGTCCATCCGTGGAACGATTTGCTGTTCTTCGATCGCTAATCGGGGCGCTGGAAGTTACGCTTCGCTCATGAGCGGTTGAGACGTTGGCCCAAATGCCGTGCCCGGAACACGCAGGTGGCTTCATCGGCGGGGTAGATCCGTCGCAGACCGTCAGTGAACACGAGAGGTGACGCAGTGCCCGAACGCGCGCGCCGCATCTACCCGCAACAACGCGTGTACGCCGTCGCCACCGTAGTCTTCGGACTCATTGCCGCCGTGCTCTGGGTCATCGCGGTCCCGCTCTACCACCGTCCGGTCTCGCATTCGTCGCTGATGATCGGCGGTGCCCTGCTGATCCTGGCCTTCGCGACCACCGAGACGCTGTCCCTGCGCATCGAGGTGCGCAAGGAGACATTCCTGGTCAGCCTCTCCGAGTTGGCCTCGATCTACGGCCTGATCATCCTGCCCGGTTGGGTGGTCGGGGTCGCCCACGTCGTCGCGTCCGTCATCGTCTTCCGTTTGCGCCGGGACAACTGGCGCGCGGTGCGGATCAACTTCGTCGTCATCGCCGTCGAGTCCGGCGTCGGCGCGATCATCGCGGCCGGCCTCCCCATCGGCTGGGACCAGCACAACCACCCCATCCTGGGGGCGGCCGTCGGTGGGGTGGTCGCCGCGATGGTCTCGTCCCAGGCCGTGTGGGCCACCTACTCGTTCATGGGAACGCCGGAACCTTTCGTCCGGATGCTGACGCGGTCGTTGGTGGCCGCCTGCTCGTGCGCGATCTTCGCGCTCGTCGCCTACACGTTGTGCAACACCACTCCGCAGCCGACCGGCTACATCCTGTGCGCGGGTCTGGGCGCTCTGATCATCGTGCTCTACCGCACCTACGCGAAGTTCCTCCGCCAGCACACGGACCTGTCCCGGATGTACTCCTTCGGCCGGAACGTGGCCGAGGTCGGATCGTCGGCCTCGGATTGGCACGGCTTGATCGAGCAGGTCCGCGACCAGCTCAACGCCAAGGTGGCTCTGGTCCACCTCAACGAGCCGACCAGCGGCTTCCAGACCCTGTCGGTCGGGTCGGACGGCGTGCTGTCGGAGCTGCCGCCCGAGCCGCTGGACCCGCTGCTCGCGCTGGCCACGCGGGACGGCCGGGCTCAGGTCTCCAGTGACCGCACGGCCGACAAGAGCCTCCTCGCCGCGTTGCGTGCGCGCGACGCCTGGGACGTGCTGGTGGTGCCGCTGCGATCCGGGGACCGCGACCGGGGCTATCTCGAGGTGCGTGACCGGTTGAGCCGGTGGGGACGGTTCCGCGAGAACGACCTGACCCTGCTGGAGACCCTGGCCAGTCACTTCGCCACCGCCTTGGACAACATGCGCCTGCTGGAGACCCTGCGGCACGAGGCCTATCACGACGAGATCACCGGTCTGCTGAACTGGCGTGGGCTGGCCGGGGAGCTGGAGAGCTCCATGGCCACCGGGTCGATCAGCGCCGTGATGCTGGTGCAGTTGGACATCCTGCCCGAGGTGAACAACGCCATCGGCCATGACCGCGGTGAGCAGCTGCTCTCCGCCGCCGGTCTACGGCTGGTGGCCGCGTTGGGGCAGGAGCGTCTCGTCGCGCACATCGAGTCCGATCGCTTCGCCGTGCTGATCCCGAGCACTCCCGAAGGTCACCTGCTGGACCGGGCCTCGGATCTACTGACGGTCGTCGGGCGCCCCTACGCCCTGGACGGGATCGAGGTCGAGCCTCATGCCCACGCCGGCATCGCCCACGTGGCAGTGGCGGGTGGGGTCGACGGCGGGGCCTCGGCCGTCGAGGACGTCAGCACCCTGCTGCAGCGCGCCGAGATGGCTCTGATGGCGGCGCAGTCATCGGACGAGCCCATCCGCACCTACGGCGCGAGCATGGGACAGGTCTTCCGGCGTCGCTTCCAGCTGGTGACCCAGTTCCGCAAGGCGGTCGAGGACGGCCTCATCACGGTCCACTACCAGCCGAAGCTGAGCTTGTCCGATCGGGAACTGGCCGGCGTCGAGGCGCTGGTGCGCTGGACGCATCCGGAGTTCGGGCCGGTGTCGCCGTCGGAATTCGTCGAGGCCATCGAGGCGACCGGTTCGATCGACACCCTCCTGCGCCACGTTCTGGAGATCGTCCTGGCCCAGGTGGCGGAGTGGCGACGCCGGAACATGAAGATCAGCGCGGCGGTCAACCTGTCGGTCCGCAACCTGTCCGGACCCAACTTCCCCCAGGTGATCCGCGCGGCCCTCGACGCGCACGGCGTCCCGCCGGAGCTGCTTACGTTCGAGATCACCGAGTCGAGCGTGATGGCCGATCCGGAGCGCTCTCTGCCGATCCTGCGCGAACTCCACTCGATGGGCATTCGGCTCTCGGTGGACGACTTCGGCACCGGATACTCCTCCCTGGCCTACCTCCGCCGGCTGCCGATCGACGAGATCAAGATCGACAAGTCCTTCGTCCAGGGGATGGTCACCGACCTGTCCGACCACGCCATCGTGCGCGCCATCATCGACCTGGGGCACTCGCTCGGCCTGCGGGTGATCGCCGAGGGGGTCGAGGAGGAAGCGGCCCGGGACGCCCTGCGGGCGCTGCACTGCGACGAGATGCAGGGGTTCCTGCTGGCCCGCCCGATGCCGATCGAGAAGTTGGAGGCCTGGCTGGCCTCCCGGACGGTCAGGACGAAGGCGGTCGGCACCGCCCCGCAGATGCTTCGTCTCGTCGGCTAGTGCGGCGGCTGATCCGGCCTGAACTGCGGTTTTCTTGCGGGGGGCGCGGTGAGGTACAGTTGCCGAGGCTCTCAGGTGGTCAGTGATCCTCCTGGGAGCAGAACCTTGTTTCATGCAGTACAGGCCCCTTTAGCTCAGTCGGCAGAGCGTCTCCATGGTAAGGAGAAGGTCTACGGTTCGATTCCGTAAAGGGGCTCGGAGATGCTCGGCGGTCCGTTCGTCGGGTGTCGCTCGGGAACGCACGGCTCGCCCCGGCGAGCATGCCTCACGGAACAAATGAGGCGGACGCTGTGTTCCTATGTGGCGGTGTAGCTCAGCTGGTTAGAGCGAGCGACTCATAATCGCTAGGTCGCCGGTTCGAGTCCGGCCATCGCTACCAAGATCACCACCGGCTATCCGACCTGGAATCAGTCGCGGTGACGTTCGCCGGCCACCTTCGGATGGCCAAATGCCCGAGAGTCCGTAGGCGCCCAGCCCGCGTGCTCGTTATCGCACCGCAAGTTGAAGAAAGAGGCAGCTGACGTGGCCGCCACCGACGTTCGTCCGAAGATCACGCTCGCGTGTGAGCAGTGCAAGCACCGCAACTACATCACGCGCAAGAACCGTCGCAACGATCCCGATCGTCTCGAGATCAAGAAGTTCTGCCCGAACTGCGGCACCCACCGCGCCCACAAGGAAACTCGCTAGTTTCCGTGGCCCTGGATCCGTCGTTCGTCGGTCGTACGTTCTCCCTGGATGAGCCGTACGTCGTCGGAATCGAGAAGATCCGGGAGTTCGCCTCGGCGATCGGTGACAACAACCCGATCTCCCACAACACAGCGGCCGCCAAGGCCGCCGGACACGACGGCCTGGTCGCGTCGCCCACGTTCGCCATCGCGGCCGTGGCGCGCGCCCAGGACGCTGTCATTTTCGACCCCGCTCTGGGGCTGGACTTCACCCGGGTCGTCCACGGCGACCAGAAGTTCGTTCACCATCGCCCGATCTGCTCCGGTGACGTGCTGCACTGCGCCGTCACCGTCGACGCCATTCGGGCCCTGGGATCCAACGATGTGCTCACCCTGCGGGCCGAGCTGACCCTGGCCGACGGCACCCCCGTCACCACAGCGGTGTCCTCGCTCGTCGTGAGGGGCACGGCATGACGGTCACGTTCGACGGGCTCTCGGTCGGAGATTCGATCCCGGCCGGTTCCTACCCCCTGACCCGGTCCGACCTCGTCCGCTACGCGGGAGCGTCCGGCGACTTCAACCCGATCCACTGGAACCAGCGGGTCGCGACCGAGGTCGGTCTGCCCGACGTCATCGCCCACGGCATGCTGACCATGGCCACCGCGGCCCGAGCCGTCACCGACTGGGTCGGCGACCCGGCCGCGGTGATCGAGTACTCGGTGCGCTTCACCCGGCCCGTGGTCGTTCCCGATGACGGCGTCGGCGCCCTGGTCGAGGTCACCGGCGTCATCGGTGCCCTGGACCCCGATGCCCGCACCGCTCGCGTCGACCTGACGGCCAAGGCGGCCGGCGTCACCGTCCTGGGCAAGGCCCGCGTCGTCGTCCAACTCTGATCCTCGGCGCATGCGGAGCTCCCGGCGCATACAGAACCTCCCGGCGCATACGGAAAGGCCCGATTCCGGCAGCAAATCGCCGGAATCGGGCCTTTCTGTATGCGCGGAGGCTTTCTATATGCGCAGAACCGCTCGCGCCTGCGCGGCGGGTCAGCGGTCAGTCCTTGGCGGTCCGTAGGAAGTCGCCCATGCGCTGCACGCCGGTCTTGAGGTCCTCGTCACCGAGGGCGTAGGAGAGCCGGAAGTAGCCCGGGGTACCGAATGCCTCACCCGGCACGACGGCCACTTCGGCGCGTTCCAGCACCAGGGCGGCCAACTCGGACGACGACTGCGGGCGGACGCCACCGAAGTCCTTGCCGATCAGGGCAGCCACACTCGGGTAGCAGTAGAACGCCCCCTTCGGCTCGGGACACGTGACACCGGGAATGTCCCGCAACATCGCGACCATCGTCTGCCGACGCCGATCGAAGGCCTCGCGCATCATCGCCACGGCGTCCAGCGGCCCGCTGACCGCCTCCAGGGCGGCCCGCTGCGACACGTTGGCCACGTTGGACGACAGATGTGACTGCAGGTTGGTGGCGGCCGTGATGACGTCCTGGGGACCGATCATCCAGCCGACGCGCCAACCCGTCATCGCGTAGGTCTTGGCCACACCGTTGAGCACGACGCAGCGATCGGCGATCTCCGGGGCCACGACCGGCATCGAGACGTGCTCGGCACCCCCGTAGACCAGGTGCTCGTAGATCTCGTCGGTCACGACCCAGATGCCCTTGTCGGCGGCCCACCGGCCGATCGCGGCGACCTGGTCCGGCGGGTAGACCGCACCGGTCGGGTTGGACGGAGAACAGAACAAAAGGATCTTGGTCCGGTCGGTCAGCGCGGCTTCCAACTGCTCCACCGACACCAGGTAGTCGCTGGTCTCGTCGGCGACCACCGGGACCGGAACCCCACCGGCCAGGGCGATTGCCTCCGGGTAGGTGGTCCAGTACGGGGCCGGGAGGATGACCTCGTCGCCCGGATCGAGCAGCGTGGCGAAAGTCTGGTAGACGGCCTGCTTGCCACCGTTGGTGACCAGCACCTGTGACGGCTTGACGTGGTAGTTCGAGTCCCGAGCGGTCTTGTCGGCGATGGCCTGACGCAACTCCGGCAGGCCGGCCGCCGGCGTGTACTTGTGGTTGGCCGGGTTCTCGCACGCGTCCGCGGCCGCCTTCACGATGGGTTCCGGCGTCGGGAAGTCGGGCTCGCCGGCCCCGAATCCGATCACCGGCCGGCCGGCCGCCTTGAGCGCCTTGGCCTTGGCATCGACGGCCAGAGTGGCCGACTCGGCAATGGCCGAGATCCGGGCAGAAACGCGGGGTTTTGTGGTCTCACTCACGAGGACCGATCCTTCCACACCCGCCGCACCGGACGTCGCGCGGCACCCAGCGGCCGATGGCGGCAACCGGACGTGCCGCCCGGCCATCCGACCCGCCGACCGATGCCCGTCCGACCCGCCGGCCGATGGGGCCGACCCGCCGACCGATGCTCGTCGGACCCGCCGGCCGATGGGGCCGACCCGCCGACCGATGCCCGCCGGCCGATGCCGCCGGTCGGTGCCCGCCGGCCGGTGCTCGCCTTCCGGGGCAGACGCCGAGAGCCGGCACCCCGGCGGGGCACCGGCTCTCGGCGATCAGGTGTGGCGACCGGACGGGCGCCGACGTCAGATCAGGACAGTCCCTGAGCCTTCAGCCAGTCCTGGGCGACCTTCTCGGCGTCGGTGCCGCCGTACTCCTGCTTGTCCAGGGCGGTGAGGGTGGCCGTGTCCAGCTTGGCCGACACCGCGTTCAGCGTCTTGGTGATCAACGGGGTGACCTTCTTGGTGGCGATCAACGGCAGCACGTTCTGCGCGGTGTAGAGGTTCTTCGGGTCCTGCAGCACGACGAAACCGTTCTCCGGGATCGACGGGTCCGTCGTGAACAGGTCGGCCGCGTCGACCTGACCGTTCTTCAGCGCGGTGACGGACAGCTTGCCTCCGGCATCCAGCGTCTTGAACGTGCCGAACTTGACCCCGTAGGTCTTGTCCAGACCGGGAACGCCGTCGGCGCGCGTCTTGAACTCCGGGGCCGCCCCCAGCACCATCGAGGATGCGTGGGAGGCGAGGTCACCGATGGTCTTCAGGTTGTACTTCTTGGCCGTGTCGGCGGTGACGGCGATCGAGTCCTTGTCCTGCGCCTCCGACTGCTCGAGCACCGTCATCCCAGCCGGCCCGACGACCGCCGGCAGCGCCTTGTAGATGTCGGCCGAGCTGGCCGCGGTCGACGTCTTGTCGAAGTAGGCCAGCAGGGTGCCGCTGTACTCCGGGATCAGGTCGATGGACCCGTCCTTCAGCGCCGGGATGTAGACCTCCCGGCTGCCGATCTTCGGCTTGACCGTGGCATCGACGCCCTTCGCCTTCAGCGCGTCGGCGTAGATGTACATCAGGATGACGCTCTCGTCGAAGTTGGCCGAGCCGACGACGATTGGGCCGGTCGTGCCGCCGCCGGCCGCAGAGCTCGCCCCACCGGAAGCAGAGCTGGCCCCGCCGGAAGCAGAGCTGGCCCCGCCGGAGCCGGCCGTCGCCCCGGCCGAGGCGGCGGCCGCCGATGCGCTCGAGGTGGTCGGTGAGCTCGATGAGCTGGAACCGCACGCGGCCAACACCAAGGTGGAGGCGGCGAGGGCGCCCACGGCACCGATCAGTCTGCGATTCATTCCTGTTTCTCCTTGTGAAGGGTCCGGGGCGCCTCTTGGATGGCGCACCGATAGGGGAAAACGGATAGCTAGGGAACAGCCACCACGGGTGCTCGTAGGTGCGACCTTTTGTATCTGGCGGTAATTCCCCGAGACGTCACATAGCGCTGGATCGTTGCCACAATGAGATCGACCACCAACGCCAGCAGCGCGACCAGCACCGCGCCGGCGAGCAGTTGCCCGGTGGCCGTGTGGCTGTCCGGTGTGTCCTGGAAAGGTCCGCTCTGGAAGCCGTTGTAGATCGGATGCCCGAGGCCGCCGAGGCCGATGTACGCCCCGACGGTCGCGGTGGCGATCACCTGCAGGATGGCGCTGCGCAAGCCAGAGATGATCAGCGGCAGCGCGTTGGGGAGTTCGACGCGGAGCAGGACCTGACCCCCGGTCATACCCATTCCCTTCGCCGCGTCCTTGATGGCCGGCTCCACCTGCTGGATGCCGGCGTAGGTGTTGGACAGGATCGGCGGGATGGCCAGGAGCACCAGCACGATCTCCACCGGCAGGATGAAGACGGTGTTGCTGTGCCCGTGGAAGTGCGGGGACAGGATCACGTAGAGCAGCACGATGAGGCCGAAGGTCGGGAGCGCGCGGCTGGCATTGACCGCGCCGACGACGACGGCCCGGCCCCGGCCGGTGTGGCCGATCGCCATCCCGACCGGGAAGGCGACCACCGCGGCGATCAACACCGCGATGAACGAGTAGGTCAGGTGCTGGACGATGTCCGTCCACAGACCGGTGTCGCCGCCGTTGTCGTGCCAGTTCGCGCTGGTCGTGAGGTAGTTCCACAGATCGTTCACGGGTTCGGCACCGCCTTGCGCCACGGGGTGAGCAGCCGGCTGATCAGTTGGATCAGGAAGTCAAGGGCCAGCGCCAGCAGCAGGCACAGAACGATGGCCAGTCCGATCGGGCTGTACGGATCGTTTCCGGCGTGGAAGCCGGTGTCGATCAAGGTCCCGAGTTGCGCGGTACCGACCAGCGTGGCGACGGCGACCAAGCTGACGTTCGACACGGTCGCCACCCGGACGCCGGCCGCGATGACCGGCACCGCGAGGGGCAGCTCCACCGCGAAGAAGCGGCCGACGGCCTTGTAACCCATCGCCGTGGCCGCCTGCTTGGTCTCCGCCGGTACGGACTTGAGGCCGTCGGCGACCACTCGGACCAGCAGCGCGACGGCGTACGCGGCGAGGGCGACGATGATGTTGACGACGGACAGGATCTGCGTGTGCAGGATGCCGGGCATCGCGACGAAGAGCACGAGCGAGGGGATCGTGTAGATCAGGCCCGCGATGCTGATCAGCGCGGGGTAGGCGAACTTGTAGCGGGCCGCCAGCCAGCCCAACGGGAGGGCGATCACCAGGCCGATGACCACGGGCAGCACGGACAGGTAGAAATGGGCCCACAGGTAGGCCCACACTCCCGTCGGACCGCTGGCGTGGTCGCGGAAGTAGGTCAGCATCAGCCGCTCACCGCCGGTGCTCCGTACCGGCCGGCGGCGGCCCTGGCCTCGATGCGCGCGACCACCTCGGCGGCGGTCACCGTGCCGCGGAAGCGGCCGTCCTCGTCGACCACGACGCCGCGCCCGGACGGCGACGACAGGGCCGCGTCGAGCGTGTTGCGCAGGGTCCCGCCCTCGGTGGCCAAAGTCCCTCCGAGGTTGAGGATGGCCGGGGTGATCTGCATCGACCCGTCATGGACGCCGTGGTCGACGTTGAACCAGCCCTGCGGGCTGTTCGCGCTGTCGACGACCAGTACCCACCCGTCCTCGGCCGCCCGGACTCCCTCGGCCACCGTGGCGCCGACGGCGACGGTGGTCTCGGACCGGACGGGCACCGTGTCGGTCGCGAAGCCGAGGGCACGGTACCCGCGGTCGCGTCCGACGAAGCCGGCCACGAACGAGTTGGCCGGATGGGAGAGCAGCTCGGCCGGGCTGGCCAACTGGGCCAGCACCCCGCCGACGTTCAGCACAGCGACCTGGTCGCCCAGCTTGATCGCCTCGTCGATGTCATGGGTGACGAAGACGATGGTCTTGCCGAGTTCGGATTGCAGCCTTAGGAACTCCTGCTGCAGCTGTTCCCGGACGACCGGGTCCACCGCGGAGAACGGCTCGTCCATCAGCATCACCGGCGGGTCGGCGACCAGGGCCCGGGCCACGCCGACCCGTTGTTGCTGGCCGCCGGACAGCTGAGCCGGATAGCGCTCGGCGAACCGCGCCTCGAGCCCGACCCGCTCCATCAGCTCCATGGCCTTGGCCCTGGCCTGTTTCTTGTTGTGTCCGAGCAGGCTGGGCACCGTGATGATGTTGTCCAGGATGGTCCGGTGGGGGAAGAGACCGGCATGCTGGATGACGTATCCGATACCCCGTCGCAGGGTGGCCGGCGGCACCTTGCCGGTGTCCTGGTCGTCAAGCCAGATCGTGCCGCCGGACGGTTCGATCATCCGGTTGATCATGCGCAGCGAGGTCGTCTTGCCGCACCCGGACGGCCCCACGAACACGGTGATCTGCCCGGACGGAGCGGTCAGGCTCAGGTCGTTGACCGCCACCGTGCCGTCGGGGTACCTCTTGGTCACTGAGTCGAACTTGATCATGCGGACCCCGCCATGCTCGCTCCTGTTGGTCGGTTGGCTCGTACTGCTGCGTCGACGACCGGTGGTCGCCCCGTGCTCGGCATTTCCGTTCCTCATCCGGTCTCTGCGATGACGAGCCGGCCCGGGCGGGTCGGCACGGCGAACTGTTCGCCGAGGAGACGGGCCTCGGCGCTGACCGCGGCACCGATGCGCGCGGCCTGCTCGTCATCGATACGGTAGGTCGGACCCACGACAGAGATCACGGCGACCGCCGCCGCCCGTCCTCCGGGGGGCGCCGGCCGACAGACGGGAGCGGCGATGGCGGTGACGTCCGGCTCGACCGCTGACCGCATCACGACGTGGCCCGATGGGGGCACCTCGCCGCGGAAGGCGGCGCCGGCGGCGGTACCGCGCAACGGGATGCTCCGACCGATCCAGCTGGTGTGCCGGACCGAGTGCAGACCTTCGACCATGCCGGCGTAGACAGCGGTGTCGGTGGGACCGGGTAGGCACAGGTACGTCGATTCGCTGCAGGCCCCCACGATGCGCTGCAATGCCGGTTCGGCCGCGACGACCAGGGCCTGTCGGCTCAGGGCGGCCGCGCCGAGCTGGATCAGCCGCGGCCCGGCCCGGAACAGCCCGCGCTCGTCCCGGCTGACCAGGTTCGAGGTCTCCAGGGTGCGCAGGAGGCGGAGGGCGGTGCTGGGGGCCAGACCGGCGCGTCGTGCGCACTCGGCCAGGCCGATCTCGCCCTGGTCGCAGACCTCGGCCAGCAGATCCATCGCGCGTTCGACGGCACGGGTGGACGACGAAGGGCCGGAAGCCAACATTCGCGCGGGAAGTCCGTTCGTGGATACTTCGGTCATCCGAGGCTTCTTTCTTGCCAACCAGCGGAAGAATGCTGCCAACGAGTGAAACCTTGGCCCGGCGCGGATCGTCCGTCAAGACCTACCGGGGTTCGTGACAATGGCGTTACACCGCTTTCATCCGGGCCGGTCACCGGCCCGAGGACCGAGACGACGACGAAATGGGAAGGCAACGTGGGTACTGCTGATCAGGCCGGGAGCGGATCCGGCGTCGAGCCGTTGGTGGTCGACGGCCGTTCCCTGACCGTCGCCGGTATCCGTTCGGCCGCGTTTCGAACCCGGCCGATCGAGTTGGCGGTCACCGGCCGCGAGCGGGCTCGGCGGTCGCAGGAGTTCGCCGACCGCACCGCGGGCGAGCGTCCGCTGTACGGCCGCTCGACCGGCGTCGGCGCGAACCGCACAGTCTCAGTTCCGGGTGATTCGGGCGATCATGCCGTCCGGCTGCTGCGCAGCCACGCCGCGTCGACCGGCGAGCGGCGGTCGCCCGAGCGGGTGCGCGCCATGCTCGTGGTGCGGTTGAACCAGCTGGCCACCGGCGGCAGCGGCGTGGACCCGCAGGTCCTGGACGGATTGGTCGCGATGATCGCCGACGACGCCCTGCCCGCGGTCCGGGAGCTGGGCAGCATCGGCACCGGTGACCTGTCCGCCCTGGCCACCACGGCCTTGGCGCTGATGGGGGAGGGCCCGACCTCCTCGCCGGTGCGGCACATCACCGGCTTCGGGCCGGCCGATGGTCTGGCGTTCATTTCCAGCAACGCGGCGGTGATCGCCGACGCCGCGCTGGCCGTGTCCTCGATCCAGGAGTCCGCCGCTGCCGCTCTCGTGGTCGCGGCACTTACCTTCCACGCGGTCGACGGCAACGCCGAGGCGTACTCCGACGGGGCCCTGCGCACCACGCCGTTCGCCGGAGCGGCGGACGCGGCCCGGACGATGCGCTCACTGATCGGGGCCGACCCGTTCGGCAGTCGCCGGTCGGGGCCGTCCGGACGGGCGGCCGCGCGGATCCAGGATCCGTTCGGTCTGCGAGCGATCCCACAGGTCAACGGCCCGGTACTGGATCGCGTGGCCGAGGCCGCCGAGGTGGTCTCGAGACTGGCCAACGCGCCGACCGAGAACCCGTTGGTCGCCGTCGACGACGCCGATCCCACTGGCGGTGTGGTGGCTCACCACGCCGGCTTCCACCAGGCCTACCTGCAGATGGCGCTGGACTCGTTGGCCCTGGCGGTGGCGCAGAGTGGCCAGCTCGTGCTGGCCCGGATGGCCACGCTGATCGAGCCGTCCTTCACCGGGCTCCCGCCGTTCCTCGGCGACGGTACGCCCGGCGCATCCGGGGTGATGGTCTGCGAGTACGTGGCCGCCTCGGCGCTCGGGGCGATGCGGGCGGCTGCGGCGCCGGCCGGCCTCCAGACCGTGACCCTGTCTCGCGGCGTGGAGGAGGACGCCTCGTTCGCGTCGCTCGCGGCCACGCAGTGCCTGACGATTGCCGATCGGTACCGGCAACTGGTGGCCTGCGAGCTGGTGACGGCCGTGCGGGCCCTGCGCATGCTCGACCGGCCGCCCGCGGGGCGCATCGAGGAGATCCTGGCTCGGTGCGCGGCCCTGCCGACGGATCTCCGCGACCGGGATCTCACCGAGGACCTAGCCCTGGCCATCGACCTGCTCCCGGCGTTGGCCGAGCTGACCGGTCGGCCCGCCCCGGCCCGGTCTTAGGAGTACGGCGGCCGGCGGTGCGCTGGACAGGCTCGCCGGCCGGCGCAGCTCAGATCATGTCGTCCAACGGGCGTAGCTCGTCGGCATAGGAGACGGACCGGCGGCGCAGCATGCCGTTGCCGCTGACCGTGTACTGGCCCATCCGCCACAGCGGGGGCGAGTACGCGTGGATCGACACGCTCCCCGCGTCGCGGCCGGTCAGGCGATGGATGTGGTCCGGGCCGAAGGCGAATACCAAGCCGTCCTGGACGTCGGTGGACATGCTCGGGGCGCCGACGGCCAGGTTGTGCTCGGTCAGGCAACCCTGGGTGACGGCGACGGCACCCGAGGAGATGTCGTGGTCGTGCCAGCCGGTGTCGTTCTGCGGCGTCCAGCACAGCACCCAGATGTCCACGTGGGTGTCGCGGTGCAGGGAGACGTAGTGCCGTTTGTCGTCGGAGAACGCGACGTGCTCGGCCCATCGATTGGTGTCCGCCGCGATCCCGGCGGCGAGTTCGCGCAGTTCCTCCGAGTCCAGGTCCCGGCCGGGCAGGTTCTCCAGGGTGATGCCGCCGGTGGCGTTGGCCACCACGTCGGCGATGAGCCTCGCGCCGTTGACCGGACGGCCTTCGGTGGACGGCAGCGTGACGATGGTGGCCGCCTCGTCCGCGAGGTCGTCGGGAAGTCGGGATGGAACGACGGCGGTGACTGCGGGAACGGTCATGCTGGGCCTCCTTCGAGCAGGCGGGTGGGGTTGGCGACGCTGAAGGCGTGGTCGGCGGCGTCGCCCATGCGGAATTGGGTCGGTCCCGCGTACGGCCGGTCGGTGCCGTTGACGACGACGTCGATGCCGAGCACCCGGACCAGGGCGTCGACGGCCCTGGCCCCGTAGGACGAGGTCTCCACGAAGGTCAGACGGTCGATCGGCGCCGGGTTGCCGCCGCCGCGGACGGAGAACCGTTCGTGGTGGACCGGAGCCAGGCCGCCGCCGGCGACGAAGCAGATGCGGAGTTGCGGGAGCATGGGCCGTCCCGCCACCTGCCACGACCACCAGGACGCCGTCATCTGGGCCGTGTAGTCGACCACGGCCGGCCACCAGGACGGGAGCTCCTCGGCCTCCGCGGAGGGCGCGACCGGACCCGGGTGGACCAGCACCGGCTTGTCGGCCTCCTCGCAGACGCGCAACACCGGGGCCAGCCGCTCGACGGCCCGTGGGGTGCGCATCGACGTGGCCGGGATCTGCAGCCCGACGAAGCCGTCGGCCAGCCGTGCGGCCAGTCCGGCGAGGTCCGGTTCGGTGCTGTGCACCGCGGCCCAGGCCCGGAACGGCGTCGGGAGGGCGGCGGCGCCCCGGTGGTACGCGTCCAGCAGGGGTTCGGCCACGTCCACCGGGAGCGCCTCGATGCCCAGGGGACTGGACAGAGACACGATGGCAATGGCCAGATCGGGGTCCAACGCTCGCCGGGCGGCCGGATCGTGGTCCTGGGGGCGCACCTGGAACGGCGGTTCGCCGGGTAGGGCCAGAGTCCATCCGTCGAGGCGCGGGTAGGAGTCCGACCGGCGGAGGGCGTCGATGAATGTCCGCGGCCACAGATGCTGGTGAACATCGATGGCGCCCGCGATCCTCCCCACCGGCGCCTCCTTCTGAACTGCAGTGAAGCGGTTCACTGATACGTATCAGTGAACCGCTTCACCAGATGCCTGTCAAGCCCGGTGACGCCCACGAAACGAGCTGTTTACCAGTGGCGTAGCAGGTGGAGACGCCCGGTTCGGGCCGCTCCCTGCATCAGCGCCTGCCCCGTCCAGCCGGGCTGGCTGACTGCTTCCGGGCTCATTGTCGGCGCCAACGGCTACCGTGATTGAATGCCCGACCGCCGCCGCCGGCCGACCCTCAAGGACATCGCCGAGGAGACCGGCTTGTCGGCGGCCGCCGTTTCCTATGCGCTGCGCGGCCTGCAGGTACCGGTGGAGACGCAGGACCGGGTGCGTGAAGCAGCCGAGCGACTGGGCTATCAGGCGGATCCGATCGCCCGGGCCCTCGCCTCCGGGCGGACGGGCAACGTCGGGCTCCTCTGTGGGTCGCTGGAGGACATCTGGCAGCAGGGCGTCGCCGCCGCTCTTGGGCGAGGTCTGCTCCAGGCCGGCCGGCAGGCGCTGATCGTGGATGCGACCAACAGCCCCGAGCAGGAGCGGACGCTGGCTGCGCGGCTGGTCGACCAGCGGGTCGATGCACTGATCGCCATGCCCATCGACCCGAAGGCCGCTCACTGGGCGGGCATCGCCGAACGGGTGGTGCTGGTGTCGATCGGGGATGGGCTGCCCGGGGCGGCTACCGCGGCGGAGGTGGTGTTCGACAACGAGGCGGCCGTCGCCGACGCACTGCGCGAGCTGGCCAACGCCGGGCATCGTCGGGTCGCCGTCCTGACCTCCATGAGCGAGAGCACCCCGGACCGTCCGGCCGAGGCGGTCGTGCACCGGGTCGGCCCGGCCCTGGGTATCGACGTCCGCCTGGTCACCGCTCCGCACGACCTGCAGGGCGCCACGGCCGCTGCCTGGCGCCTGCTCAGCGCGGCCGACCGACCGACGGGGGTGCTGTGCCTGTCCGATTCGCTGGCGTACGGCGTCTACGCGGCCGCCCGTGAGCTCGGCCTCGCACTGCCCCAGGACGTCTCGGTCATGGGGTTCGACGACCATCCGCTGTCGGCGCTGCTGACCCCGCCGCTGTCCAGCTATCGGTGGCCGGTGGAGGAACTGGTGACCACAGTCGTCCGGCGGACCGTCGAGGCCATCGAGCAGGGCAGCACCGGACGGCGTCGGGTGCTGGTGGCCCAGCCCCGCCGCCGCGGATCGGTCGCTCCGCCGCCCGTCCCGGCGGCGGCCGGCGTGGCCGAGGGGACCCCATCGTGAACGCGTCCCGGGACGACGGTTCGCCGGTCGGGCCGACCGTGCCCTACACTTGACCTCTCTGGGGTGTATTCGAGCCTGCCTGCGTCCAACGGGCCGGACGGGTGCATCCCGGATCTGCGAATACCGCCGGTGCGGATTGGCAGTAGGCGGTAGGTGCAGGGCCCAGATGTGCAGCGAGATGTACAGAGGGGCGTAGCTCAATTGGTAGAGCAACGGTCTCCAAAACCGTAGGTTGCAGGTTCAAGTCCTGTCGCCCCTGCCCAGAACGAGCAGTACGACCGGTACGACGGCGAGGGCCGCAGGGTCCTCGTCACGCCAGAGCACGAGACGAGGACCACGAGTGAGCGACGATTCCGAGGCGGGCGAGGGCCGTGCCGTACCTCCGGCTGGCGACACCCCCGACGACGCCGTCGTGGAGGCCGGTTCGACCGACTCGACCGAGTCGGATGTGAACCTGGTGAAGGAGTCCGCGAGTGAGCAGCCGGAGGCCGTCGAGGTCTCCGAGTCCGACGACGAGGAGGGTGCTGCGGCGCCCGTCCGCGAGTCGGCCCTGGTCGGTGCGTCGGCCGGATCGGCCCGTGCGGCCGCCCGCCGTAGCGGCGTCCGCGCCGGCACCACCGCGGCGAAGGGCGCCGCCACCCGGGCTCGCGACACTGGTCGTGATTCCCGAGGCAGTTTGTTCGCACGTCTGCGTCGGTTCCTCCGGGAAGTCGTCGCCGAATTGCGGAAGGTCATCTGGCCCGCCCGGAACCAGATGGTCACCTACACCATCGTCGTGATCGTCTTCGTCGTTGTCATGGTGGCTCTCACAGCCGGCCTCGACCTGCTGTTCGCCAAGGGCGTGCTGACGATCTTCGGCTGATCGTCCGCCGTTCCGGCGAGCGGTGGATCGGCCAGTACCGCCGGCATTACCCCATGTGCCGCGTTCATCGACGATGACCGCAGCCAACACGCAGTTGTGAAGCCAGATGAGGAAGTGAGTTCCACCGTGTCGAGCCCTGTCGATTCCACCGGCAACCCAGAGTTGGCCGAGGACGTGTCGACCGACGAGACCACCGGCGATGCCGAGTTGGTTCTTGCCGACGACGAGAACAACGGGGAACCTGCCGTTGAAGCCGCGCCCGCCGAAGACGCGCCCGAGTCGGCTCCGGCTGACATCGACGCCGAACCGGTCGACCCCATCGCGGAGCTGAAGGCGTCTCTTCGCCGTGCGGCGGGCGAGTGGTACGTCGTGCACTCCTACGCCGGCTACGAGAACAAGGTCAAGACCAACCTCGAGACCCGGATCAAGTCCCTGGACATGGAGGAGTACATCTTCCAGATCGAGGTCCCGACCGAAGAGGTCACCGAGATCAAGAACGGCCAGCGCAAGCAGGTCCAGCGCAAGGTCTACCCGGGCTACATCCTGGTCCGCATGGATCTGACCGACGCGTCCTGGAGTGCTGTCCGGAACACTCCGGGCGTCACCGGCTTCGTCGGGGCCACGGCCCAGCGGCCCTCGCCGCTGTCGATCGACGACGTCGTGAAGATCCTGGTCCCGGCCGCGCCGAAGAAGGCCGCCGCCGGCGAAGGGAATGTGACGGCCGGCTCGAGCGTCCGTACCGAGGTCGACTTCTCCGTCGGCGAGTCGGTCACGGTCATGGACGGCCCGTTCGCGACCTTGCCGGCCACCATCAACGAGGTCAACGCCGACGCCCAGAAGCTCAAGGTGCTCGTGTCGATCTTCGGTCGTGAGACTCCCGTCGAGCTGTCGTTCTCCCAGGTCGCCAAGATCTGAATCCAGTCTTCGGACCGACCGCTCCCCAGCGGCGACGGCCCGGATATCCGCACCACACACCCAGCAGAAATCAGGAAGAGAAATGCCTCCGAAGAAGAAGAAGCTTGCAGCGGTCATCAAGCTGCAGATCAAGGCCGGAATGGCCAACCCGGCACCGCCGGTCGGACCCGCGCTCGGTCAGCACGGCGTCAACATCATGGAGTTCTGCAAGGCCTACAACGCTGCGACCGAGTCGCAGCGTGGGGACGTCGTCCCGGTCGAGATCTCCGTGTACGAAGACCGTACGTTCGACTTCAAGCTGAAGACCCCTCCCGCTGCTCGGCTGCTCCTCAAGGCCGCCGGCGTCGAGAAGGGTTCGGGCACCCCGCACACCACCAAGGTGGCCAGCATCACGGCCGCCCAGGTGCGCGAGATCGCCACCCTCAAGCAGGTCGACCTGAACGCGAACGACATCGACGCCGCCGCCAAGATCATTGCCGGCACCGCGCGCTCGATGGGCATCACCGTCCAGGGCTGACCCAGTCCCGCGCATATCGATCTGCTTGGCGCAGACGGATCTGCCCGTTTCGGCGGGCAACCGCCACTCATCCGGCGGTTCGATATGCGCAGCACCACCAGTGGGAGGGCCCGCGCCGGCCCGAACAACCACGAACTCCACCCATACTTGATATTCAGGAGAAGGAAATGAAGCGCTCCAAGGCCTACAAGGCCGCTATTGAGCTCGTCGACCGCGAGAACCTGTACAGCCCGCTCGAGGCGGCCGCACTCGCTCAGAAGACGTCCGCGACCAAGATGGACAGCACTGTGGAGGTTGCCCTCCTGCTGGGTGTCGACCCCCGCAAGGCTGACCAGATGGTCCGTGGCACCGTCAACCTGCCCCACGGCACCGGCAAGACGGCTCGCGTCGTCGTGTTCGCCGTCGGCGACAAGGCCGCCGAGGCCGAGGCCGCCGGCGCCGACGTGGTCGGCAGCGATGACCTGATCGCCCGCATCCAGGGTGGCTGGACCGATTTCGACGCCGCCATCGCGACGCCGGACCAGATGGCCAAGGTCGGCCGTATCGCCCGTGTCCTCGGACCGCGTGGCCTGATGCCGAACCCGAAGACCGGCACCGTGACGGCCGACGTGGCCAAGGCGGTCACGGAGATCAAGGGTGGAAAGATCAACTTCCGCGTGGACAAGGCCGCCAACCTGCACCTGGTCATCGGCAAGGTCTCCTTCCCGACCGAGAAGCTGGTCGAGAACTACGCCGCCGCCCTCGACGAGGTGCTGCGCTCCAAGCCGTCCGCGGCGAAGGGCAAGTACGTCAAGAAGGTCTTCTTCTCCACCACCATGGGCCCGGGCATCCCGGTCGATCCGGCACGGACCCGCAACCTGCTCGAGCTCGAAGAAGGCTGACCCGCGCTGCGCGGGCTGGGGCCGCGCACACACATCACGAAAGACCCCCGACCGGGAACCCGGTCGGGGGTCTTTCGTCGTTCCGACCGTGCGCGGTCGCCCACGCGGAGCGCGGTGCGGGGCCGCCGGACGGCAATGGCATGCTGACGCCCAACAGAGCGCCTGGTCGTGGGAACCTGGGGGCGGAAAGTGGGGGATTCATGTTCCGAGAGCGCCGACGTCCGACTGTCCGCGGCGGGGTGTGGCGGCTGGCCGCCGGGCTCACCGCCGTCCTGATCACGGCGGCCTGCGCCACCTCCGTGTCCGGCTCCGCGTCTCCGGTGGCCGGTGCGGTCGACCTGCCGTCGTCGACGGCGGCAACCGGCCCGATCACCATCGCCTCGACCGCTCCGACCGGGATCAGCTCCCATCGGACCTCCTCGGCCTCGCCGACCGTGGTGTCCCACGTTCCGCGGACCACCGGGACGGACTCGACGAGCAGGCCGTCCGAGGCGACCACCGGCGGAAAGATGGATGGTCCGACGTTCGCCCGGAAGCTGGAAGCCGCGAATGCCACGGTGAAGACCGTCCGCGGATCGCTGAGCATGGCGTCGTCCACGATCTCCATGGACGGCACGTTCAGCGAGACCCTGTCAGGTCCCAGCGTGTCCGGTCTGTCGATGTCGGTCTTCATCAAGGCCGGAGGGCAGAGTCTTCCGATGAGTTTCCTGCTCGTCGGGGGGAAGGTGTACCTCGGGGGTGACACCGTCCTGGCCGCGGTTGGTGCGGGGTCGAAGAAGTGGGCGCTGGCCAGCACAGCATCGTCGAACTCCACCCTCCGCGCGCTGGCCCAGCAGATGGACGGACTTACCACGTCGGCCGGCGTGTCCCAGTACCGCGAGCTCGCGGCGGCGGCGACCGCCATCCAGGATGGCGGGGTACAGAAGGTCGCCGGCAAGAGCGCCCACCGATACACCCTGACGACGCTCACCTCCGGCGAGGTCGACGTCTGGGTGGATTCGTCGTTCCGGCTGGTCCGAGTCGCGACGAACACGACGATGAGCGGATCGAAGACGGCCATCACCATGACGGTCAGCGGTTACAACTCGGCGGTCGTGATCAAGGTACCGCCCGCAGCCGACGTCTTCACCGGGTGAGACCTCCCGCGCCGGACTGATTTGGTGCTTCACCGGGTGGTCCCGTAGCCTGGAACAGTTCCACCGAAGACCGTCGGCTCCCGCGTGCCCTGTGAAGGGTTTCGCGGGCGAAGGTTCGCGAGACGCGAATGGCCCACGCAGGAGGACGAGGTTCCCGAGCAGGTTCACCTGCCTCCACGCCCCGTGCCCTTGCGGCCGGGGCGTTTGTCGTTCCTGCGGTCGGTGGTCACGAGCCATGTTTGTTCCGCACGAACTACGAACGAGGAAGGAGGCGAGGATGGCAAAGCCCGACAAGGTGGCGACTGTCGCCGAGATCGCGGACCAGTTCCGCAATTCGTCCGCCGCGGTCGTCACCGAATACCGCGGTCTGACGATGTCGCAGCTCACGACGCTCCGTAAGTCTCTGGGCAGCGACACCGCCTACACCGTCGCCAAGAACACCCTGGTCAAGCGGGCAGCCGCTGACGCCGGGGTGGAAGGTCTGGACGATCTGTTCACCGGCCCGACGGCCGTCGCATTCATCAGCGGCGAGCCCGTTGACGCTGCGAAGGTGCTCCGCGACTTCGCCAAGGCGAACCCGCTGCTGGTCATCAAGGGCGGTCTGCTCGACGGCAAGGCGCTGGATGCCAAGGAGGTCGGCAAGCTGGCCGACCTGGAGTCCCGCGAGGTGCTGCTCGGCAAGATGGCCGGCGCCATGCTGGCCACACTGACCAAGGCGGCGATCGTCCTCAACGCTCTTCCGTCCCAGGTGGCGCGGCTCTCCGCGGCCCTGGTCGAGAAGCGCACCGAGGAAGAGGGCGCACCGGCTGTGGCCGACGCCCCCGTCGAGGACGCCCCGGCGGCCGAGGCGACCACGCAGGAGACGGCCGAAGTTTCGGTCTGATCCGACCAGTAGCACCCGGTCGGATCGACCGGTACACCCCAACCCTCACGTGACACCCTGCGAACGCATCTGCTGATGCGGGGGATACGTACCAATGAAAGGACGCCCATCATGGCGAAGCTCACCACCGACGAATTGCTCGAGGCCTTCAAGGAACTGACCCTGATCGAGCTCTCCGAGTTCGTCAAGCAGTTCGAAGAGACCTTCGGCGTTACCGCCGCCGCTCCGGTTGCCGTTGCCGGCCCGGCCGGCCCGGCCGCCGCCGCCGAGGTTGCCGAGGAGCAGGACGAGTTTGACGTCATCCTCGAGTCCGCCGGCGAGAAGAAGGTCCAGGTCATCAAGGCCGTCCGCGAGCTCGTGTCGGGCCTCGGCCTGAAGGAAGCCAAGGACCTGGTCGACGCTGCTCCGAAGGCGATCCTCGAGAAGGCCACCAAGGAGGCCGCCGAGGCCGCCAAGGCCAAGCTCGAAGAGGCCGGCGCCAAGGCGACCGTCAAGTAATTCCGCGCATCCGCGCCGCCGCCCGATTGGGTGGCACCTGCATCACCGCCGCTGGGGCGGAACCACGAAGGTGGTTCCGCCCCAGCAGTCTTTTTGCTGGGCCGGCGAAGCCGCCGCCACGAACCTCAAGGGAGTTCCATCGCCTCCGCCCGGGCGATCTCCGCGAAGGCCGCGTCCAGGTAGCGAACCAGCGGGCGGCCCCCGGTCGACAACAGGTCGGCCAGCAACAGGGGAGCGTGTCGCCCGTACTCGGCCGCCGTCGGGGCCCGCGGCACGATCGGACGGTCGCCCGGCAGGTCAGGGTCCCGCCAATCGGCGGCGACCGATGGCCGGGCGACTTCCTGGTAGGTGACTCCGGGCTCGTGGATACCGAGGGCGCTCGACAGCACGGCGAGCAGGGCCTCCACCCGGACCGTGTCGGCCGGTAGCCACAGGGTGGTTGCGGCGTAGGACCGGCTCAGAACGGTTCGGATGTCGTCGGCGTCGAGACCGTCGACGTGCTGGTCTTCCAACAGTTGGCGAATCAACGCGCCCAGCAGCAGCCCGGTCGGCTCCGCCGGTTGCGCCGACAGCTCGACGACGGCCGCTTCGAAGGCCGGTCGATCGGCCGACTGCGCCGCGTCGACGGCCAACAGGACGGCCGTACCGATCCCCCGGGCCGGCCCACCGAGTTCACGCCAGGACACCATGTGACTCCTCGGACTGCCGGTTCGGCTGGGACGGTCGGTAGCGGTCACGTTAGCCACGGACACCGACACCCGGGTTGTTGCGTCCGGCCGCTCAGCCCGTCGCGGTCCCGGCCGGCTCTCGCCGTGCGCTGCCACCGGCGACCGTCTACCTTCTTGGCCATGATCGATCACTTCGGGGTTCAGGTCCGTGACGTCGACACCTCGGCTGCGTTCTACCTGAAGGTCTTCGCACCGGTCGGCTTCCGCGAGGCCATGCGCATACCGGTAGGGGACACCGCGGTCGTCGGGTTCAGTGGTCCGGACGGCAATCCGCAGTTCTGGATCTCGCCCTTCGAACCGGGCACTGAGCCCAGTCGCGGTCTGCACATCGCTTTCCCCGCCGCCGACCGCGACCAGGTCCGGGCGGTCCACGCGATCGCCGTGGCCGACGGCATCGAGGTGCTGCACGCCCCGCGGGAATGGCCGGAGTATCACCCCGGCTACTACGCGGTGTTCCTTCGCGACCCGGACGGTAACAACGTCGAGGCGGTGTGCCACCACTAGTGTCGGGGCGGCCACGGCTGCTGATGAGCCGGTCCGGGAGTGGAACGAGACGGTGGCGGTGGCGGCGAGGGTCACGCTCAAGGCACTGTCCCCCGCGGCGATGGCCACATCCTGATCCGATGCGGCATCCGGTCAGGACCGTGCACATGGTGTTGCCGCAGATCGGACCACGTACGCGCGGACGGCCCGCGATCGGGGGCGGGGAGAAATTGATCGGCCAGCCTTCTTGACGGATCGCTCCTGGCGGGCCACGCTTGGTCCAGCGACGTCGGCTCCCGTGTGGTCTCGGGCGCCGTTCCCCGCGAGGTTGGAGCTGTGCGGTAGGGCCCGAAGATCGCTGTGAAGCACCGGTTGCTCGTGACAACCAGGTGGTAGCCATCGAAGAGTCGGCCCCCCGGCATCCGCCCGCCAGGGCACGTCTGGACAGTTGTGTCCATTGCTGCTAGGCTGCGTGTTTGCGCTGCCTACTTTTTGCTGCCATCGACCGGTTCGGCCCCTTCGCCAGGGCTGGGTCGTGCGTGATCAGGCAAAACTTCGGCGGGCGCCGTCAGTCTCGCGGTCACCGCGTCGTCATCCTCAAGGAGGGGTCCGGATCAGCAAATCGTTTCGGACCCAGCCGGTGGCGACCCCAGGGAATCTCGAGCCGGACGGCATCGTGCCCGCGTCAGGCAGATCGTAGTACAGGAGTTCGATCGAAGTAACGGCAACACCAGCACGACAGCACAGTAGACCGACGGCGCTTGTCCTTGGAAGGACGCATCTTGGCAGTCACGAGTTCGCCCAAGACCACCTCATCGACCTCTGGCGGGACCACGAAAAGGGTCTCCTTCGCGAAGCTTCGCGAACCGCTGGAGGTACCGAATCTTCTCGCCCTGCAGACCGAGTCCTTCGAATGGCTCGTGGGCGCGAAGGCCTGGAAGGATCGGCAGTCCGAGCCGACCCCCAGTGGCCTCGACGAGATCTTGGAAGAGATCTCCCCGATCGAGGACTTCTCCGGGAACCTCTCCCTTTCGTTCATGGATCCCCGGTTCGACGACGTCAAGGCGAACGAGGAGGAGTGCCGGGACAAGGACATGACCTACTCGGCGCCGCTCTTCGTCACCGCCGAGTTCATGAACGCCGAGACCGGTGAGATCAAGTCCCAGACGGTCTTCATGGGTGATTTCCCCATGATGACGAGCAAGGGCACCTTCATCATCAACGGCACCGAGCGTGTCGTCGTCTCGCAGCTGGTCCGCTCCCCGGGCGTGTACTTCGACCGGACGCTGGACAAGACCGCGGGCAAGGAGGTGTTCGCCGTTAAGGTGATCCCCTCCCGCGGTGCCTGGCTCGAGTTCGACATCGACAAGCGCGACACCATCGGCGTCCGCATCGACCGCAAGCGCCGTCAGCCGGTCACCGTGCTGCTCAAGGCGCTGGGTTGGGACACCGAGCGCATCCGCGAGAAGTTCGCGTGGTCGCCCGTCCTGCTGGCCACCTTGGAGAAGGACCACATCGCCGGCACCGACGAGGCCCTGCTGGACATCTACCGCAAGCTGCGCCCGGGCGAGCCGCCGACAAAGGAATCCGCGCAGGCCCTGCTGGAGAACCTGTTCTTCAAGGACAAGCGCTACGACCTGGCCAAGGTCGGTCGGTACAAGCTGAACAAGAAGCTCGGCCTGAACTCGCCGACGTCGGTGGGCACCCTCACCGAGGACGACCTGATCTCGACCGTCGAGTACCTGCTGCGTCTGCACGACGGCCAGGAGAACTGGACCATCCGTGGCCAGAACCTGCCAGTGGAGACCGATGACATCGACCACTTCGGCAACCGCCGGCTGCGCACCGTGGGTGAGCTGATCCAGAACCAGATCCGGGTCGGCCTGTCCCGCATGGAGCGTGTGGTCCGCGAGCGGATGACAACCCAGGACGTCGAGGCCATCACGCCGCAGACTCTGATCAACATCCGACCGGTCGTCGCCTCCATCAAGGAGTTCTTCGGCACGTCGCAGCTGTCGCAGTTCATGGACCAGACCAACCCGCTGGCCGGTCTGACCCACAAGCGTCGTCTGTCCGCCCTCGGGCCGGGCGGTCTGTCCCGTGACCGCGCCTCGCTCGAGGTCCGTGACGTGCACTCCTCGCACTACGGACGTATGTGCCCGATCGAGACCCCGGAAGGCCCGAACATCGGCCTGATCGGCTCGCTGGCCACCTTCGCCCGGGTGAACCCGTTCGGTTTCATCGAGACCCCGTACCGCAAGGTCGAGGCCGGTTCCGTCACCGATGAGATCAACTACCTCACCGCCGACGAGGAGGACCGTTACGTCATCGCCCAGGCCAACGCGAAGTTGGACGCGTCCGGCCACTTCTCCGAGGCCCGCGTGCTCGTCCGTCGTAAGGGCGGCGAGGTCGACCAGGTCACGCCGGACCAGGTCGAGTACATGGACGTCTCCCCGCGCCAGACGGTCTCCGTCGCCACCGCGATGATCCCGTTCCTGGAGCACGACGAGGCCAACCGTGCGCTCATGGGCGCCAACATGCAGCGTCAGTCCGTCCCCCTGCTGCGCAGCGAGTCTCCGCTGGTCGGCACGGGTATGGAAGCGCGCGCGGCGGTCGACGCCGGAGATGTCGTCATCGCCGAGAAGGCCGGTGTCGTCGAAGAGGCGACCGCCGACTACGTCTCGGTGATGGCCGACGACGGCACCCACCGCACGTACCGGTTGCACAAGTTCCGCCGCTCCAACCAGGGCACGAGCTTCAACCAGAAGCCGATCGTGGACGAGGGTCAGCGGGTCGAGGCCGGCGACGTCCTCGCCGACGGACCTTGCACCGACGGTGGCGAGATGGCGTTGGGCAAGAACCTGCTCGTCGCCTTCATGCCGTGGGAAGGTCACAACTACGAAGACGCGATCATCCTGAGCCAGCGGATCGTCCAGGACGACGTGCTCACCTCGATCCACATCGAGGAGCACGAGATCGACGCCCGCGACACCAAGCTCGGGCCGGAGGAGATCACCCGGGACATCCCGAACGTCTCCGAGGACGTGCTGGCCGATCTGGACGAGCGCGGCATCATCCGCATCGGGGCCGAGGTCCAGGACGGCGACGTCCTGGTCGGCAAGGTCACGCCCAAGGGCGAGACCGAGCTCACCCCGGAGGAGCGGCTGCTCCGCGCCATCTTCGGTGAGAAGGCGCGGGAAGTCCGCGACACCTCGCTCAAGGTGCCGCACGGCGAGACCGGCAAGGTCATCGGCATCCGCGTCTTCAACCGCGAAGAGGACGGGGCCGAGCTGCCTCCTGGCGTCAACGAGCTGGTCCGCGTCTACGTGGCCCAGAAGCGGAAGATCCAGGACGGCGACAAGCTCGCCGGCCGTCACGGCAACAAGGGCGTCATCGGCAAGATCCTCCCGCAGGAGGACATGCCGTTCCTCGCCGACGGCACCCCCGTCGACATCGTGCTGAACCCGCACGGTGTTCCCCGCCGGATGAACGTCGGCCAGATCCTGGAGACCCATCTGGGCTGGGTGGCGTCACAGGGCTGGGACATCGAGGGCACCCCGCAGTGGGCGCAGTACCTGGACGACAGCGCGCGCTCGGCGACGGCGTTCACCCGCACCGCCACGCCGGTGTTCGACGGCGCCACCGAGGACGAGATCATCGGGCTGCTCGGCAGCACGACCCCGACCCGCGACGGCGAGCGTCTGGTCAAGGAAGACGGCAAGGCGCTGCTGATGGACGGCCGCACCGGCGAACCGTTCCCGTACCCGGTGGCCGTCGGCTACATGTACATCATCAAGTTGCTCCACCTGGTGGACGACAAGATCCACGCCCGGTCGACCGGTCCGTACTCGATGATCACCCAGCAGCCGCTCGGCGGTAAGGCCCAGTTCGGTGGCCAGCGCTTCGGTGAGATGGAGTGCTGGGCCATGCAGGCCTACGGCGCGGCGTACACGCTGCAGGAGCTCCTGACCATCAAGTCCGACGACATCGTGGGCCGCGTCAAGGTCTACGAGGCCATCGTCAAGGGCGAGAACATCCCGGAGCCGGGTATCCCCGAGTCGTTCAAGGTGCTCCTCAAGGAGCTCCAGGCCCTGTGCCTGAACGTCGAGGTGCTGTCGAGCGACGGCGCCACCATCGAAATGCGTGACACCGATGACGACGATCTCGAGCGGGCCGCGGCCAACCTCGGAATCAACCTGTCCCGCAACGAGTCGGCCTCGGTGGACGAACTCGTGAATTGATCTGGAAGCCATCGTCGAGGTGAGGCGGTCGGCCGGCTGGAAACCGGCCGCCGCCCACCGCGATGAGAAGTTCCCGCTTCCTACCCCCGGGTGCACCGCAAGTGCCACCGAGCTTCCGGACGAGAGTCCGGAAGCGGTGCCCCACCCTTTTGACAAGACAGGGACGTGCAATCAGTGCTCGACGTCAATTTCTTCGACGAGATCCGAATCGGTCTGGCGGCCGCGGACGATATCCGTACCTGGTCTCACGGCGAGGTCAAGAAGCCCGAGACCATCAACTACCGCACCCTCAAGCCGGAGAAGGACGGGCTCTTCTGCGAGAAGATCTTCGGTCCGACCCGCGACTGGGAGTGCGCCTGCGGTAAGTACAAGCGTGTCCGGTTCAAGGGCATCATCTGCGAGCGCTGTGGCGTCGAGGTCACGCGGGCCAAGGTGCGCCGTGAGCGGATGGGCCACATCGAACTGGCCGCCCCGGTCACTCACATCTGGTACTTCAAGGGCGTTCCGTCGCGCTTGGGCTACCTGCTCGATCTGGCCCCGAAGGATCTCGAGAAGATCATCTACTTCGCGGCCTACCTGATCACGTCCGTCGATGACGAGCAGCGTCACAACGACCTGCCGACCATCGAGGCCGAGATGTCGGTCGAGCGCAAGAACCTGGAGAACCTCCGCGACGCCGACATCGACGCCCGGGCCAAGAAGCTCGAGGCCGACCTGGCCGAGCTCGAGGCCGAGGGCGCCAAGTCCGATGTCCGCCGCAAGGTCCGCGAGGGTGGCGAGCGTGAGCAGCGCCAGATCCGCGACCGCGCACAGCGCGAGATCGACAAGCTGGACGAGGTCCTCGACCTGTTCAAGAAGCTCAAGGTCCGCGACCTGATCATCGACGAGATCCTCTACCGCGAGCTGCAGGATCGCTTCGGCGACTACTTCTCCGGTGGCATGGGCGCCGAGGCGCTCAAGAAGATCATCGCCGACTTCGACATCGACAACGAGGCAACCTCGTTGCGCGACACGATCAAGAACGGCAAGGGTCAGCGCAAGATCCGCGCCATCAAGCGCCTCAAGGTCGTCGCTGCGTTCCAGTCGACGAACAACTCGCCGCTGGGCATGGTGCTGGACTGCGTTCCGGTCATCCCGCCGGAGCTCCGCCCGATGGTGCAGCTGGACGGTGGCCGCTTCGCGACCTCCGACCTCAACGACCTGTACCGCCGCGTGATCAACCGCAACAACCGGTTGAAGCGACTGATCGACCTCGGTGCACCCGAGATCATCGTCAACAACGAGAAGCGGATGCTGCAGGAGGCCGTCGACGCGCTGTTCGACAACGGCCGCCGCGGCCGGCCGGTGACCGGACCGGGCAACCGCCCGCTCAAGTCGCTGTCCGATCTGCTCAAGGGCAAGCAGGGCCGGTTCCGTCAGAACCTGCTCGGCAAGCGCGTCGACTACTCCGGCCGGTCGGTCATCGTCGTCGGCCCGCAGCTGCAGCTGCACCAGTGCGGTCTGCCCAAGCTGATGGCTCTCGAGCTGTTCAAGCCGTTCGTGATGAAGCGTCTGGTCGACCTGAACCACGCGCAGAACATCAAGTCGGCCAAGCGCATGGTCGAGCGTCAGCGCTCGCAGGTGTGGGACGTCCTCGAAGAGGTCATCAACTCGCACCCGGTGCTGCTGAACCGCGCGCCGACCCTGCACCGTCTGGGCATCCAGGCCTTCGAGCCGATGCTGGTCGAGGGCAAGGCCATCCAGCTGCACCCACTGGTCTGTGCCGCGTTCAACGCCGACTTCGACGGCGACCAGATGGCGGTCCACCTTCCGCTGTCGGCCGAGGCCCAGGCCGAGGCCCGCGTGTTGATGCTCTCGAGCAACAACATCCTGTCGCCGGCGTCGGGCAAGCCGTTGGCCATGCCGTCGCTCGACCTCGTCACCGGTCTGTACTACCTGTGCGGGCTGGACGAGAACGCGAAGGGTGCTCACCACATTCTCGATGACGGTGACCTAGAAGAGGCCCGAGGCCAGCTGCGCTCGTACTCGTCCTCGGCCGAGGCCCTGATGGCCCTCGACCGCGGCGAGATCGAGGTGCGGACGCCGATCAACATCCGGCTGCACGGGGTCGTTCCGACCGAAGGCGCCGAGTTGCCCGAGGACTGGAAGGCCGGCGATCCCTGGACCGTCAGCTCCACCCTGGGTCGCGTCCTGTTCAACGAGCTGCTGCCCGCCGGGTACCCGTTCGTCAACCAGGAGCTGCCGAAGAAGGTGCAGGCCGCGATCGTCAACGATCTGGCCGAGCACTACCCGATGTCCCTGGTTGCGCAGACCTTGGACAAGCTCAAGGAAGCCGGCTTCCACTGGGCCACCCGCTCCGGCATGACCGTCGCCATCGGCGACGTCATCATCCCGGAGTCCAAGCCCGCGATCCTGGCCAAGTACGACGGCCAGGCCGAGACGGTGGAGAAGGCGTACCAGCGAGGCAACCTCTCGCCGGAAGAGCGTCGCGAAGACCTGGTCAAGATCTGGGAGGCGGCCACCAAGGAGATCGAGGCGGCCATCCCGCCGGCCTACCCGAAGGACAACCCGGTCTACACCCTGGTTGCCGCCGGTGCCGCCGGTAACTGGATCCAGGTTCGAAGCCTCGCCGGTATGAAGGGTGTCGTCGCCAACTCCAAGGGCGTCCAGATCCCGCGGCCGATCCGGAACTCGTTCCGCGAGGGCCTGTCGGTGCTCGAGTACTTCATCAACACGCACTCGGCCCGTAAGGGTCTGGCCGACACCGCGCTCCGTACGGCGGAGTCGGGTTACCTGACCCGTCGTCTGGTCGACGTGTCGCAGGACGTCATCGTGCGCGAGTCCGACTGTGGGACCGAGCGCGGCGTCGACCTGCCGATCGCCGCGGCCGGCCCGGACGGCGTGCTGCGTACGGATGAGTTCGTCGAGACGTCGATCCAGGCTCGTGTCCTGGCCGTCGATGCCGTCGACAAGGACGGGAACGTCGTCGTCCCGGCCGGTACCGACATGCGGGAGTGGCACGTGGCATCGGCGGTCGCCGCCGGGATCACGTCGCTGAAGATGCGTTCGGTGCTGACCTGCGAAGCGGCCATCGGCACCTGTGCCGTTTGCTACGGACGCAGCCTGGCTACCGGCCTGCTGGTCGACGTCGGCGAGGCCGTCGGTGTCGTTGCCGCGCAGTCCATCGGTGAGCCGGGTACCCAGCTGACCATGCGTACCTTCCACACCGGTGCCGCCTCTGGGTCCTCGGACATCACCCAGGGTCTGCCCCGCGTGCAGGAGCTCTTCGAAGCCCGTATCCCGAAGGGCAAGGCGCCGATCGCGGACGCCGCCGGACGGATCCGGATCGAGGACGCGGACAAGTTCCTGCGCATCGTCATCGTTCCGGACGACGGCAGCGAAGAGGTTGTCTACGACAAGCTGCCGAAGACCCAGCGACTGGCCACCATCACGGTGGACGGCAGCGAGCGTCTGCTCATCGACGGTGACACCGTGGCCGTCGGGCAGCACCTGCTCGAGGGCAACGTCGACCCGCACGAGGTCCTGCGTGTGATGGGCCCGCGTCGGGTGCAGCTGCACCTGGTCCGCGAGGTCCAGGAGGTCTACCGCTCCCAGGGTGTGTCGATCCACGACAAGCACATCGAGGTCATCGTTCGTCAGATGCTCCGTCGCGTCACGATCATCGACTCCGGCTCGACCGAGTTCCTGCCCGGTGCCGTGATCGAGCGCAAGGAGTTCGAGGCGACCAACCGCCGCATCCTCGCCGAAGGTGGCGAAGCGGCGGCCGGCCGCCCGGCTCTGATGGGTATCACCAAGGCCTCGCTGGCTACCGACTCGTGGCTCTCGGCCGCCTCCTTCCAGGAGACGACCCGGGTGCTCACCGACGCGGCGATCAACGCCAAGTCGGACAAGTTGGTCGGCCTGAAGGAGAACGTCATCATCGGCAAGCTCATCCCGGCCGGTACGGGCATCGCCCGCTACCGCGACATCGCGGTGCAGCCGACCGAGGAAGCGCGTGCGGCGGCGTACTCGATGGCGTCGTTCGACGACACCTACTACGGCAGTGACACCTTCGGTGTCGCGGCCGGAACCGCGGTGCCGCTGGACGACTACGACATGGGTCGCGACTACCGCTGATCCACCGCATCAACCGGACGGCCCGGCTCTCCCACCCACGTGGGGGAGCCGGGCCGTTCGGCGTTGGGGACCACCCGGCGGACCACCTGGCGCACCGTCCCGGCCGTCGCGAGTGGCTGCGACACCGGTCCGTCGCCGGCACACCGGCTCCCGATCGGCCAGCGGGGGTGCGGGCGGCCAGCGGGTGTGCGGGCGGCCAACGGTTGTGCGGACGGCCAGCGGGGGTGCGGACGGCCAGCGGGGGTGCGGACGGCCAGCGGGTGTGCGGACGGCCAACGGTTGTGCGGACGGCCAACGGGTGTGCGGACGGCCAGCTGGTGTGACGACAAGCCCGCGGGTGTGACGACAAGCCCGCGGGTGTGACGACAAGCCCGCGGGTGTGGGGTTGGCCAGTGCGGACCCGGTGACGAGTTCCGACCGGCCCGACCCCATCCAGCCGAGGCTGACCACAGCAGAAGAGCCGGTCCGCCCCTTTCGGGCGGACCGGCTCCTCGTTCAGCACTGGACCCCTGCAGGTCGCGCCGACCTCTAGTAGGGGGCGTAGCCGAAGACGTAGACCTGGTCCCCGACGTGCAGAGAGTTGAAGTACGTCTGCGCAGCCGACTGGGTCAGGTGGATGCAGCCGTGCGACTGCACGTACACGCTGCCCTCGTGGAACGCGATGCCACCGTCGAAGAACACCGAGTACGGCATCGGGGCGTTGTTGAACTCCGACGAGTGGTGGTTGATGTCCTTCCAGTACACGGTGAACATGCCGGCATTGGAGCGGTAGCCGGGGCGTCCCGAGGTCATCACCACCGGGCCGTAGGTGATCCGGCCACCGCTCTGCAGCCAGGTGACCGAATGGGTCAGATCGACGCAGGCGCGTGCGCTCACCGGGCAGGGGGTAGCGGGCGCCGTGATGGTCGCCGAGCGCGTGGCCGTGCCGTGGTTGGAGTCGCCGGCATACTGTGCCGTCAACGTGTGCCGGCCGGCCTTCAGGGCCGGGATGGTCAGGGCAGCTGCCCCGGCCGACAGCCGGGAGGCGCTGCGGGCCGTTCCGTCGACGAACAGGGTGACCACGCCGGTGGCCTTCGTTCCGGCCGACGTGATCCCGACCCGGACGATGCCGCCGGTGCCGTAGGCCAGGCTGGTCGGTGCGCTGAGATTGAGCGTGCTGGCAGCCTTGGCCGTATTGAGCACGACCGGTCGGCTGGACGGGGCGGTGTAGGCGTTACCGGAGTAGGTCAGGGTGAAGTTGGCCCGGCCCGCGTTCCAGCTCACGCTCGGCCGGAACTTGAGCGGGCCGCTGCTCGGCACGGCCAGCTTCTGGATGGTTCGGCCGCCGAGCATGAGGGAGGCCGTCCCGGGCGACACCTTGGGGCCGTTCACCACAACGTTCAGCGCGGCCTTGCCGCCGAAGACGACCGGCAGGGGGACCGAGACGTACCAGGTGGGCCTGGCGCGAGTCACGTCGAACGCCCGGTCTGCTCTCGACGACGCAACCGCGAGGTTCGGCGCCGGGACGTAGACCGCCCGTACGACATGCCGTCCGACCGACGCACCGGTTCCGATCGAGACGGAAGCAATGCCGGAGATGGGCAGAGCGACGGTCGCGACGAGGGCCTGGTCGAGGTAGAACCGGACGCTGCCCGGGCGGGCATGCTGACCGCTGTCGCGGACCACCGCCCGAGCCACCGTCGCCGTGCCGTAGCCCCGGGCTGTCGGGGTCACGGTCAGGGTCGTTGTCGTCGGCTGGGCGACCACCGTCGGACCGGCCGCAGCGGCCATCCCGGACCCACCGAACAGCACGACGGCGACCAACGCGATCAGCGTGAGAATGGCCGGGGTCCCCGGCCGGGTGTGTTGCCGTGTGCTCACATGCAGTCCTTCGATGGGCGGGGTTGAAGCTTGAGCGTATCCGGCGAACGGCCCCACTATCACGACTTGGCCTGCAGCCGGTCGAGCACTGCGTCCGGAGCGGGGGCATGGCGGAGATACTCCCGGCGGAATTGACCGCTCCCGCGCGCGAGCGAGCGGAGATCGGCCGCGTAGCGCACCAGCTCGACGGCCGGTACGTCGGCCTGCACCTGGGAGCGGCCGGCGCCGACGGCCGCGGTGCCTCTGACGCGTCCGCGGCGGGACGACAGGTCGGCCAGGACGGCGCCGACGAATTCGTCGTCCACCGTGATCTCGATGCTGTCAACGGGCTCCAGCACCTGCACTCCGGCGGTGGAGCAGGCATTCTTCAGGGCCAGCGCCCCGGCCAGCTGGAAGGCGGCATCAGACGAGTCGACGCTGTGCGCCTTGCCGCCCACCAGGGTGACCCGGAGGTCGACCATCGGGTGGCCGGTGACGCCCCGTTCCAACTGCTGCCGGACGCCTTTCTCGACACTGGGGATGTACTGGCGGGGCACGGCGCCGCCGACCACCCGATCGACGAACTCGAACCCGTTGCCCTCGGCCAACGGCTCGACCTGCACCTCGACGATGGCGTACTGACCGTGGCCGCCGGACTGCTTCACATGCCGACCCAACCCGTCGGCGGCGGACCGGATGGTCTCGCGCAGTGGCACCAGCACCGGGTGGGTGGTGATCTCCACGCCGGCCCGGGTCCGCAGCCGGTCCAGCACGACGTCGAGCTGAGCGGTCCCGACCGTCCAGATCACCATCTGCTCGGTGTCCGGGTCGACCTCGACCCGTACGGTCGGGTCCTCGGCCTGGAGCCGGGCCAGCGCCTGCATCAACTTGTCCTCGTCGCCGCTGGCCCGCGGGGTCACGGCGGTGGGCAGCAACGGCTCTGGGATCGTCCACGGCGGCAGGACGGCCGGTTGCGTCGGGTCGGACAGGGTGTCGCCGGTCTCGGCATGGGCCAGCCGGGCCACGGCGACGATGTCGCCTTCGACCGCCCGGGCGACGGGCTGCAGGTTCGCGCCGACCGGCCTCGACACGGCTCCGACCCGCTCGTCGAGGTCATGGGCCGGATGCCGCTGCTCGTCCCGGTCCAGTCCGGAGAACGCGGACAGGTGCCCGCTGACGTGCACCGGCGAGTCCGGCGTGAGCACACCCCGGTAGACCCGGACAAGACTGACCCGCCCGACGTACGGATCGGTGGTCGTCTTGACCACCTCGGCGACCAGTGGCCCGTCGAAGTCGATCGGACCCAGCGTGGCTCCGGCCGGGCTGAACAGGTCGATCGGGTGTTCGCGAGGGTCGGGGAACGCCCGCGCGATCAACTCGAGGGCCTCCGGAACCCCGAGGCCCGTGGTCGGGACGACCGGCACGACCGGGTGGAACGCGCCGCGGGCGACCGCCTTCTCCAGGTCGGCGACCAGCGTGTCGAACTCGATCACCTCACCGCCCAGGTAACGGTCGAGCAAGGTGTCGTCCTCCGATTCGGTGATGATGCCCTCGATCAGCGCGTCCCGATCCGCCGCCGGGACGGTCGCCGTCTCCGAACGTGAACGGTGCCGTCGGTCGGCATCCAGCCGGTACGCGGTCCCCGACAACAGCCCGACCAGGGTGTCGCCGTCGGGCACGTACAACGCCTGGACGCCGGCGCCGAACGACTCCCGGCACTCCTGCACGGCCGACGCGAAGTCGCCGCGCGGTTGGTCGATGTGGGTCACCACGATGGCCCGCGGCGTACCGGCCGCGGCACACTCCTGCCACAGGGCCCGGGTCGGGGCGTCCACCCCGTCGACCGCTGACACCACGAACAAGGCGGCGTCTGCGGCGCGGAGGCCGGCGCGCAGTTCGCCGACGAAATCGGCATGGCCCGGGGTGTCCACGAGATTGACCCGCACCGGGTCGGGCCGACCCAACAGGGACGGATCGGCCAGCGTGGTGGAGGCCACCGTCATGGACACCGAGTGCCCCAGCCGCTTCTCGATGTCGTCGTGGTCGAGTGCGGTGGTGCCCTCCGCGACACTGCCGGCCCGGTTGAGCTCCCCGGTCAGGTACAGCACCGACTCGGCGAACGTCGTCTTGCCCCCGCCTGACGGGCCGACCAGGGCGACGTTCCGGACCCGGTCGGCCCTGGTCTGGGACGGCACCGGGATGGGTCCGTTGGTGGTCATGTCGCCTCCGGGCAGCGTTGCGCGGGCACACCTTTCCCTGGAGGGCATTGTGTCCCCGTTGGCCGCCGACCGCACGGTGGGCGTGACCGGCGCCGCGGCGCCCGCCCGGGAGTCAGCCCGCGACCACGTTGCCCCCGCTGATCTCGACCGCCACCGACGGCAGTGGCTTGGACGCCGGCCCGTTGACGACCGCGCCGGTCAGCGCGTTGTACTTGGAGCCGTGGCAGGGGCAGTCGAGCTCGGTGCCGGCCACGGCGACCGTGCACCCCATGTGCGTGCAGATCGCGCTGAAGGCGACGACCTTCCCGGCACTGGGCTGGGCGACGACGATCGGTTTGCCGTTCGCGTCGGTGGCGGCCACGGCGCCGCCGACCGGCACCTTGCTCACCGCGACCAGGGCGTTCCCGCCCGGCGCAGCGCCGCCCGCCGAGCCGGCGGCCGCCGATGTCGCCGATGTCGCGGTGGTGGAGGTGGAGGCGGCCGGGGTACTGGAACTGCCACAGGCCGCCAGTGCGAGGGCGCCGGCACCGAGCCCGGCGGCCAGAAGCACCTCCCGGCGGTTCGGGGCGGGCAGGTGGGAGCCGGTGGTCTTCGGTGCGTCGGCGGGGCTCGGGTCGGTGGCGGCTTCCGCGGCGGCGGTCAGGTGAGTCGTCATGACGGCTATCACGACCCGTTCTCGGAAAAGGTTCAGATCGGCCCGGTTGAACGTTCCGGGCCCGGTCGGCGTGTGGTGGGCAGGGGCAGTCGAACCACATCGAGGAGGAGACCATGGTGAGCACCCGGAACCTGGCGACGAACGTGCGTTCCCCGGCCGGGAACCCCGTCGATCGGCGCTCGGCACTCGGCCGCGGGCTGGCCGCGGCCGGGGTGCTGCTGAGCGCGGACGTTCACCTGGTGCTGTACTTCGACGGGTTCAGCGGCATCAAGGTGATCGGACCGGCGTTCATGGCCAACGCGATCGGCGGGATCGTCATCGGCCTGGCCGTGCTGCTCTGGCACCACTGGCTGCCGCTGCTGGCCGCGGTCGGATTCGGTGTCGCGACGCTCGCCGCGTACTACATCTCGGCCACCGTCGGGTTGTTCGGCGTTCACGAGACCTTCGGGGGCAATCAGGTCGTCCTGGCCGAGGTCGCCGAGTGGGTGGCCGTGGCCGGTGCTGTCCTGGCGCTGGCGGCCGAACGTCGGAAGGCCTGATCATCACCACAGTGCATTCACGGGGACAAGGCGGAACGGAGGCGGGGATGGCGGCATCGGAGTCCAACGCCGACCTCATGCGGGCGTTGCACGACGAGCACGCCGCCGCCCTCTGGTCGTTCGCCCTCGGGCTGACCAACGGTGACCGCGGACGGGCCGAGGACGTGGTCCAGGAGACGCTGCTCCGCGCCTGGCGCCGGCCGGAGCTGCTCGAACAGCACGACACGTCGGCCCGCAGCTGGCTGTTCACGGTCGCCCGTAACATCGTGGTCGACCAGTGGAGGGCCCGAGGACGGCGCCCGGAGTCACTGACCGACCACGTCCCGGAGCAGTTCACCCCGGACAGCACCGACGCCGCGCTCCAGTCGATGCTGGTCGGCGAGGCGCTGCGGCGGCTCACCACCGAGCATCGGGCCGTCCTGCTGGAGTGCTACTACCGGGGCAGCACCGCGGTCCAGGCCGCCGCCCGTCTCGGCATCCCGCTCGGAACCGTCAAATCGAGAACGCACTACGCGCTCCAGGCCTTGCGTCTGGCCCTGCAGGAGTTGGGGGTGGTCACATGAGTGAGCAGCCGCAATCGACGCTGTGCCTGGACGACGCCTCCTACGTGCTCGGCTCGCTGTCGCCTGCGGAACGGCAGGCGTTCGAGCAGCATCTCGCGACCTGCCGGGACTGTCAGGCCTCGGTGGCCCGCCTGGCGGGTCTGCCCGGTCTGCTCGGGCTCACGTCGGCCGCGGATCTGGAGCAGGATCCGCCGCCCGTTCCGGACACTCTGCTCCCGCGTCTGCTGAGGGCGGCCGCCCGGCAGGGTCGGCGGCGGCGGTGGATCTGGACCGGCACGATGGCGGCCGCCGCAGCCTGTGTGGTGGCTCTGGTGATCACCCTGGTGCTGCGTCCAGCGACTCCTTCCGGTAGCTCCGCCCTACCCGCGCCGGTCGCGATGGAGCACGTGGTGCCCGGGCCGATGAACGTCTCGTTGCAGCTGGTCGACAAACAGTGGGGTACGAGCATCGTCGTCAACTGCCACTACGAAAGTGCCCACGAACCGGGAGAGTGGTACGACCTGGTCGCCTACGACGCGGCCGGAAAGGCCGTGCCGGCCGGAGGCTGGAAGTCGGTGTCCGGGGCGGGGTCGGTCGTCACCACGGCCACGGCCCTGCGGCTGTCCCAGATCTCCCGGGTCGAGGTCCAGCTACCGGACGGGACACCAGTGTTGTTCGCCGTCCCCCCGCACGGCTGAGCCCAGCGGCGGGAGGAAGGGCCGTGGCCCGTCCGGCGAGTACCGAACGGGCCACGGGGTGCGGGGCGGTCCTAGACCGGGATCGGCGCGACCAGCTTTTCCAGGGTGGCCCGGGCGCCGACCTGGTGCAGCGAGTTCAGGGTGTCCACATAGCTGGAGACGAATCGCTTCTCCTCGACCAGGTCGCCGAACAGTTCGCGGTCGGAGACGAAGGCCAGCGGTTCGGTGCGTTGGCGCGCGGCGGCGGCCTTCAACCGGTCGGCCAGCCGGTCGACGATCTCGATCGGCTCGCCCTGCTCGTCGACGCCCTCGGCGTAACGGGCCCAGCTGGCCACCACGGCCGTGGCCAGCGTGATGTCGCCACCGGTCCGGAGTTGCTCACGGATGACGGCCAGCAGCCACTTGGGGATCCGGTCGCTGCTCTCGGCGCACAGCCGGGCCACCGTGTCGCGGACCCCGGCATTGGAGAACCGGGAGATCAACTGGTGCTTGTACTCGTCCAGATCGATCCCGGGCACGGGTTCCAGGGTCGGGGTGGCCTCGCGGTTCATGTAGGCCAGCAGGAACCGCGCGAACAGCGGGTCCTGGCAGACCTCGTGGACCAGCCGGTAGCCAGCCAGGTAGCCGAAGTAGCACAGCGCCTGGTGGCTGGCGTTGAGCAGTCGCAGCTTCATCAGCTCGTACGGCTCGACGTTCGTGACGATCTGGACGCCGACGTCCTCCAGGGGTGGCCGGCCGAGGCTGAAATTGTCCTCCAGCACCCATTGGGTGAACGGCTCGCACACCACGGGCCACGCATCCTGGATGTCGAACCGCTCGCTGATCGCGGAACGGTCGTCGTCGGTGGTGACCGGCGTGATGCGGTCGACCATGCAGTTCGGGAAGTGCACCGTGGTGTCGACCCAGTCGCCCAGGCCGGCCTCGCCCGATGCGGCCTCACGGAGCCGGGCGAAGGCGGTGAACACCTCGTGGGCGACGTGGCCGTTGCCCTGGATGTTGTCGCAGCTCATGATCGTGAACGGGGCGAGACCCCGTGCGCGGCGGCGGACCAGAGCCTCGGTGATCAAGCCGAAGGTGGTGGTGGGTACGGCCCCAGGCGCCAGGTCCGCGGCCACCGCCGGGTTGGTCTCGTCGAACTTCCCGGTGACCTGGTGGAAGTTGTAGCCGCCTTCGGTCACGGTCAACGACACGATCCGGGTGGCCGGGTCGGCCATCTTCTCGATCACGGCCTGCGGGTCGTCCGGGGCGAACAGGTACTCGACGATCGACCCGATGACGCGCGGCTCCCACGACCCGTCCGGGGCTTTGAGCACCAGCGTGTACAGACAGTCCTGGGCGTCCATCGTCTGCTTCATCCGCTGGTCGGACGGCATGACGCCAACCCCGCAGATGCCCCAGTCCAGGGCCTTCCCGTCGTTCATCAGCCGGTCCAGGTACATCGCCTGGTGAGCGCGGTGGAAGCCGCCCACCCCGAAGTGCACGATCCCGGTGGTCACGGCGCCGCGGTCGTAGGTCGGGACGGGGACGCTCCGGCCGACCTCGGCCAGAGCGGCGGTGTTGAGCTGAGCCATCTTCGGTTCCTTCTCTTGCCTGATATGCATCCGGGCGGGAGCGCTGGTCAGCGATCCCGCCCGGACGGAGTGTGAGGTTGGCGGTGCGGCTGGAACTACTTGACCGCGCCGAGGGACAGACCCTGCACCAGTTTGTCCTGCGCCGCGAAGCCGGCCACCAGGACGGGTACGGACACCGCGAACGCGGCGGCCGAGACCTTGGCCAGGAACAGACCCTGCGAGGTGATGAAGCTGGTCAGGAACACCGGTGCCGTCTGCGCCTGCTGGCTCGAGGTCAGCAGGTTGGCCATCAGCAGTTCGTTCCAGGCGAAGATGAAGCAGATCAACGAGGTCGAGGCGATGCCCGGCATGGCGATCGGGGCGACGACCCGGGTGAGGGTCTTGGCCAGCCCGGCGCCGTCCAGCGAGGCCGCCTCGAACAGGGCCGGTGGGATGTCGGCCAGGAAGGACCGCATCATCCACACGGCGATCGGCAGGTTCATCGCGGTGTACAGGATGATCAGGAACCAGGAGTGGTTCAGGGCGCCGATGTTGTTGGCGATGACGAACAACGGCACCAGGCCGGCAGCGGCCGGCAGGAACTTGGTCGACAGGAAGAAGAACATCACGTCGGTCCACTTCTTGACCGGCTTGACCGACAGGGCGTAGGCGGCGGGGATCGCCAGGACCAGCACGAGCAGGGTGGAGACGACCGAGTCCAGCAGGGAGTTGAGCAGGAAGGGCCACGGGCTCTGGCCGGACTTGGAGCCGAAGAACTCGCGGTATCCATCCAGGGTGAGCGGGGCGAACAGGTTGGGCGCGTTCAGCGAGGCCTGGGCCTCCGCGTGGAAGCTGGTCAGCACCATGAAGAACACCGGCGCGATGAAGATCAGACCGATGATCCAGGTGCCGACGGTGGCGATGATGCCGCCGGCCTTCCTCTTGCCGGCGCCACCCTCCTTCAACTGCTTGTGGGCCCCGGTGGCCGGGATCGCAGTGGTGGTCATCGCGCGTTCTCCTCTTTGAACAGACTGGACACGGTGCGCAGGGCGAAGGTCGCGATGATGATCGTGCCGATCACGATGATCACGCCCTGGGCGGACGCGAGCCCGTTGTCATTCGAGCTGAAGATCGTTTGGTAGATCTTGTTGGGCAGGTTCTCGGTGTTGACGTTCAACGGCGTGATGGTGAAGACGGCGTCGAAGTTCTGGATGATGTAGATGGCACCGAGCAGGCCGGCGAGCTCCAGGTACTGCCGCATGTGCGGGAGCGTGATGTTGGTGAAGGTCTGCCACGGAGTGGCGCCGTCCACCGAGGCCGCCTCCAGCACGTCACCCGGGCGGGACTGCAGTCCGGCCAGCAGGATCAGGGTCATGAACGGCGTCCACTGCCAGATCAGGGCGATCTGCACGGCGAGCATCGGGTGCGGGCCGGTGATGTCGATGGCCGTCGGCGCCGCGTTCGGGGAGAACCAGTGGTGCACGGTGGTCAGCACGCCGTTGAGCAGACCGATGTTCGGGTCGAACATGCCGAACTTGAAGAACAGGGCGGCGGCCACGGGCACGATCAAGAACGGCGCGATCATCATGGTGCGAACGGCGCCGCGGCCCATGAACTTGCGGTTGAGCAGCAGCGCGATGCAGAGCCCGAGGACGAGTGACACCAGGACGACCGTGACGGTCAGCTCCACGGTGTGCCAGATGTCCTTGAGCATCTGCTTGTCCTTGAACACCTTGACGTAGTTGTCGAACCCGGCCCAGCCGTAGCGGTTCGGGTGGTTGGTGTTCCAGCGCCGGAAGGAGAACACGAGCGTGGCCAGGAACGGCAGCTGCGTGATGACGATGGTGAAGACGAGAGCGGGAAGCAGCGGACCCCGGCGAGTCCAGCCCTCTTTCCGGGCCCGGCGGTTGGCATCCCGCACCGCAGGGTCTTGGGCGGACAGCGCCGTCCGTGGTTGATCAGTGACGGTCATGAGGAACCAATCTTTCGGGTGACTCAAGCGGGGTGATCGCCGGGACTCATCGGCAGGGGTCCGGCAGAGCTTCCACCGGCCAGGGGGCCGGCCCTCGGCGAACCGAGCGCCGACCCCCTGGTGTGTCTGACTTCGCCGGCTTCACCGCCGGCTGGTGGAACGACTGGCGCGTCGCGCCGGCTACTTGTAGTTCGAGGCCACGGACTCGGCCAGGGTCTGGCCCTGGTTGAGCGCGTCATCCACGGAGCCGGATCCCGAGATCGCCGATGAGATCAGGGCGGTCACCTTGTCACCGAGATCGGTGAACTCAGGGATGTCGACGAACTGGATACCGACCGTGGGCCGCGGCTGGGTGCCGGGGTTGGTCGGGTTGGCGTTCTTCAGGGCTTCCAGGGTCGCCGGGGCGAAGGCGGAGGCGGCCTTGGTGTAGTCCGCGTTGGAGTACAGCGAGGTGCGCTTGCCCGACGGGACGGTGGCCCAGCCGTTCTTCTGGCCGACCAGGTTCTCGTACTGGGCGGAGGAGGCCCAGGAGATGAACTTCCAGGCCGCATCGGCCTTGGTCGTCTTCTTCTCCATCATCCAGGACCAGGCGTACAGCCAGCCCGAGGACTTCGTCATCTTGACCGGAGCCTGCGCGTACCCGACCTTGCCCGCGACCGGCGAACCGGAGCCTTCGAGCGAACCGGCGGCCGACGTCGCGTCGTACCACATGGCAACCTTCGACTGCTCCATGGCGGTCAGGCACTCGGTGAAGCCGGCGGTGGACGCACCCACCTCGCCGTGGGCCTTGACCAGGTTCACGTAGAAGTTGGTGGCGTCCTTGAACGGCTGGGCGTTGACCTGGGCGTTCCAGTCCTTATCGAACCAGGTGCCACCGAACGTGTTGACCACCGTGGTCAGCGGGGCGCCGAGCTGGCCCCATCCGGGCTCGCCGCGGAGGCAGATGCCCTTCATACCCGACTGCGCGCCGTCCACCTTGGCCGCCAGGGCGGAAACCTCGTCCCAGGTCGGGTTGGCCGGCATGGTCAGACCCTTGGCCGCGAAGACGTCCTTGCGGTACATCAGGAACGACGACTCACCGTAGAACGGCTCGCCGTAGATCTTGCCGTCGCTGGACAGCGACGAGGTCAGGGCGGGGAAGATGTCGCCTTGATTGAAGCCGGTGTCCTTCTGGGTGTACGGCGTGAGATCGGTCAGCCAGCCGTTCTTGGCGTAGATCGGCGCCTCGAAGTTGGACAGGGTGGCGACGTCGTACTGGCCGGCCTGGTTCTTGAACTCCAGGGAGGCCTTGTTCCGCATGTCGTTCTCGGGCAGCACCGTGTAGTTCACGTTGATGCCGGTCTGGGCCGTGAAGTTGTCCTTGGTCAACGCCTGCAACGCAACCATCTGGGGGTTGTTGACCATCAGCACGTTGATGGTCGTACCCGCGTTGGACTTGTCCAGGAACGGGTCGGCGGCCGGGGCCGCAGTACTACCCCCGGACGCGGCAGGGGCCGAGGACGAACCACTGCCGGCCGGTGCCGAGGCGGCGGCCGAGGAGGAGCCGGCCGGGGCCGACCCGGCCGGAGCCGAGCTGGCCGCCGCGGAAGCAGCGGAGGTCGACGACGTCGAGCCTCCGCTTGACGAGGAGCTGCTGCACGCCGCGGTGACGAGCATCGCGGCGCAGCCGGCGGCGATTGCCGCCTTGTTGGTCCAGCGCATCTGGAGTGGTTCCTTTCGGTTGGTACTGCGGGTGGGGAGTGTGGCCGGGGGGTGGCCACGGGTGCAGCCCGATGCCCGACGAGGACTTCCTCGTCAGTTCCGGTGGGTATGTGGTTGTCGCGCCAGTGGTCGGCCGCGCCCGGGTGGGGGCCGCCGACCCTGTCTCAGACCCGGATCACTTGTGGGCCGAGTGCGCTGTAACGGTGGGCCTCGTGGGCCGAGAGTGTGGTGTCGGTGATGAGGGTTTCGAAGTCGCCGACGTCGGAGAACCGACAGAAGCTGGTGACGCCGAACTTGGTGTGGATCCCGACGAACACCTTGCGTCGCGAGACGGCCATCGCCTTGGCCTTGACCGCGGCTACGGCGCTGTCGGGAACGGTGAGGCCGCGATCACGGGTGAGCCCGTTGGCTCCCATCACGGCCAGGTCGATGACCAGATCGGACAGCATCGCGGTGGCCCAGTGGTCGACGGTGGCCAGTGTGCGCCCGCGGACCCGGCCGCCGAGCAGGATCACGTTGATCGCCGCGCAGGCGGCCAGGATGCCCGCGGTGGCCAGTGAGGATGTCACCACGGTCAGCGCGCGGCCGGAGTTCACCAGCTCCTCGGCGACCAGTTGCGGCGTGAAACCCTCGTCCAGGTAGACGGTCTCGGCCGGGCCCAGCTGCTCGGCGGCGGCGACGGCGATGCGCCGCTTCTCCGGGACCCAGGATTCGCTGCGGTGAGCGATGTTCGATTCGAAGCCGACCCCTTCGACCGGATAGGCACCGCCGTGGGTCCGGCGCAGGAGGCCGTGATCCTCCAGCACCTTCAGATCCCGGCGGACGGTCTCGGCGGCCACGTCCAGCTCGTCGGCGATCTCGGTGACGGCGATATGACCGGCGCCCCTGGCCTGGGCCAGGATCAGCCGACGACGCTCCTCGCCCTGCTTCGCGTTCATCGTCCCGACCTCCTCGTCGCTGAGTTCCGTGCCTCACGGGCTCTGGCCTCCGGTGTCGGCGGCCTGCCGTTGCTGCTCCGCATGGTGTGGGTTCGACCACATCTGGTGCTCACTATTGGTACCCCTGGTCTTCCGTGTGCGTCCAGTCACAATGACCACATTTCGTGCCCGATCCATGACTGGAACCGGGCACCCACTACGCGCTGAAAAGGCTCTGCGGGTGCGACATTCGTCGAGTCTGTGCCTGAACTATGACGTGGACCGGCCCGGTTTCTGTGGGTTTCGGTGTCGGGGGCATGTGGATACGTCCAGATTTCACCGTGATCGCCCCGTGATCTGGCCGAGACCGGGTCGATACAGCCTGTATCCGTGTCGATTTGGCTGGTGAGGCGACTAATTCGATGCCCGAGTTCGGGCGGGGGCCCTGTGGCTTTCCGCTCGGCGGACGCACCGATTCGAAGTACGGTCGCTCGGGGGTGTGCGAGCCGCGCATGCGGTGAGAGAGATCGCGGGCGCCGTGGGCACATGAGGTCGGGCGCCCGCCGTTAATGGCAGTCGACCGTCACCGCGTCGGTGGAAGTGGTCGTGGCCGGCCACGAGCGGGGGACGCACGGACCTGGTCGGCCGTCGGCACGTTTGCGGGTAGCATGGTGGGCGAACCCAGCGCTGCGGCCTGGCTTGCCCCTCACGTTGCCTCGATTCCTTCGAAGCAGGGTGGGATCGGAAGCTGGACCGGTGGCCGAAGTCCGGGACGTCGTTCGAGTGACGACCCGGGGCCGCCCAGCATTTGATCGGATCTTCGTCTTTGTGCCACGCGTCTGACGTGCGGTAACATCTACGGTTGACCCGCTCTAGCTGGGTTATCGTCATGTACTCGGCATTCCCGGGCGTTCGGCGGCGAAGAGCTGTCGCGGCTTGGTGGTGGCCGTTCGCGAGGCGAGCCCCGTTCGCGGGGAAGTGCCACCGCTCGAGCGGCACACAGATGGCAGTCGAACCGCACGAACCGCTTGTTCCCCTTACCCAAGGCAGAAAGAAGTCGCATGCCAACGATTCAACAGCTCGTCCGAAAGGGCCGGCAGGACAAGAGCAGCAAGACCAAGACGCCCGCCCTCAAGGGCAGCCCCCAGCGTCGCGGTGTGTGCACTCGCGTCTACACGACCACCCCGAAGAAGCCGAACTCGGCTCTGCGCAAGGTCGCCCGCGTCAAGCTGACCAGCCAGGTCGAGGTCACTGCCTACATCCCGGGCGAGGGTCACAACCTGCAGGAGCACTCCATCGTGCTCGTCCGCGGCGGCCGGGTGAAGGACCTCCCCGGTGTCCGTTACAAGATCATCCGCGGCTCGCTCGACACCCAGGGCGTCAAGAACCGCAAGCAGGCTCGGAGCCGCTACGGCGCCAAGAAGGAGAAGAGCTAATGCCCCGCAAAGGCCCCGCACCGAAGCGGCCGCTGGTCGCCGATCCGGTCTACAACTCCCCGCTGGTGACCCAGCTGGTCAACAAGGTCCTGCAGGACGGCAAGCGCTCCATCGCGCAGGCCATCGTGTACGGCGCGCTGGAAGGCTGCCGCGAGAAGAGTGGCACCGACCCGGTCGTCACCCTCAAGCGTGCGCTGGACAACGTCCGCCCGTCGCTCGAGGTGCGCAGCCGTCGTGTCGGTGGCGCCACCTACCAGGTGCCGGTCGAGGTCCGCGTCCCGCGGCAGACGACCCTGGCCCTGCGTTGGCTGGTCGGCTACTCGAAGGCCCGTCGTGAGAAGACCATGACGGAACGTCTGATGAACGAGCTCCTGGACGCCAGCAATGGTCTGGGTGCCGCCGTCAAGCGTCGCGAGGACACCCACAAGATGGCCGAGTCCAACAAGGCCTTCGCTCACTACCGCTGGTAGTCAGTTCGGCGGCCGCCGACATCTGATCGGCAAGCGGCCGCCCGGTCTGAGTACGCTTGAAAGCACACCCCCGGCGCGGCAGAGGCGGAGACCCCGCCCTGCCGCGCCAGCATGCTGTGAGCCGTCGGAGGATTCCGGCCGGCCGCGGCACACAGAACAAGAGACGAGGAAGAACCGCACGTGGCACCCAACGCCCTCGACAAGACCCGGAACATCGGGATCATGGCGCACATCGACGCGGGTAAGACCACCACGACCGAGCGCATTCTGTTCTACACCGGTATCACGTACAAGATCGGTGAGGTTCACGACGGCGGCGCCGTCATGGACTGGATGGAGCAGGAGCAGGAGCGTGGCATCACGATCACGTCCGCGGCCACCACGACCCACTGGAAGGGTCACAAGATCAACATCATCGACACGCCCGGCCACGTGGACTTCACGGTCGAGGTCGAGCGGTCGCTGCGTGTTCTTGACGGCGCGGTCGCCGTGTACGACGGAGTCGCCGGCGTCGAGCCGCAGACCGAGCAGGTCTGGCGTCAGGCCGAGAAGTACCACGTCCCGCGGATGTGCTTCGTCAACAAGCTCGACCGGACCGGCGCGAACTTCTTCCGCTGCGTCGACATGATGGTCACCCGGCTCAACGCCACGCCGGCTGTGCTGCAGCTGCCGATCGGCGCCGAGGCCGACTTCATCGGTGTCGTCGATCTGCTCAACATGCGGGCCCTGACCTGGCGCGGCGAGACCGCCAAGGGTGAGGACTACGCGATCGAAGAGATCCCGGCCGACATGCTGGAGCAGGCTCAGGAGTACCGCGAGAAGCTCGTCGAGACGATCTCCGAGAACGACGACGAGGCCATGGAGGCCTTCCTCGTCGGTGAGGAGCTGTCGGTCGAGGCGCTCAACGCTGCTCTGCGCCGGGCCACGATCGCCGGCAAGGTCAACCCGGTCACCTGCGGATCGGCGTTCAAGAACAAGGGCGTCCAGCCCATGCTCGACGCCGTCGTCGCCTATCTGCCGTCGCCGTTGGATGTCGGGGCCACCCACGGAACGCTGCAGGACGGCGTCACCGAGGCGACCCGCGAGCCCGACCCGAAGGACAGCTTCTCCGGTCTGGCGTTCAAGGTCGCGACCGACCCGCACCTGGGCAAGCTCACGTTCGTCCGGGTCTACTCCGGCACGCTCAACTCCGGCACCCAGGTCGTCAACGCGACCAAGGACCGCAAGGAGCGGATCGGCAAGATCTACCAGATGCACGCCAACAAGCGTGAGGAACTGGCATCGGTCTCGGCCGGCGACATCGTGGCCGTCATGGGTCTGAAGCAGACCACCACCGGGGACACCCTGGCCGATCCGGCCAAGCCCATCGTCCTTGAGTCGATGACGTTCCCGGAGCCGGTCATCGAGGTGGCCATCGAGCCGAAGACGAAGTCGGACCAGGAGAAGCTGGGCACGGCCATCCAGAAGCTGGCCGAGGAGGACCCGACGTTCAAGGTCCACCAGGACGACGACACCGGCCAGACCGTCATCGGCGGTATGGGCGAGCTCCACCTGGACATCCTCGTCGACCGGATGAAGCGTGAGTTCAACGTCGAGGCCAACATCGGCAAGCCGCAGGTCGCCTACCGCGAAACCATCCGCGGCAAGGTCGAGAAGTACAGCTACACCCACAAGAAGCAGACCGGTGGATCCGGGCAGTTCGCGAAGATCCTCATCACGGTCGAGCCGCTCGATCTGGCGACTTCCGAGGGTGCGACGTACGAGTTCGTCAATGCCGTCACCGGTGGACGTATCCCGCGTGAGTACATCCCGTCGGTGGATGCCGGCGCCCAGGACGCCCTGCAGTACGGCGTACTGGCCGGCTTCCCGATGCTCGGGGTCAAGCTGACCCTGATCGACGGTGCCTACCACGAGGTCGACTCATCGGAAATGGCGTTCAAGATCGCCGGTTCCATCGCGATGAAGGAAGCGGCCCGTCTGGCCAATCCGGTGTTGCTGGAGCCGCTGATGAGTGTCGAGGTCGTCACCCCGGAAGAGAACATGGGCGACGTCATCGGCGACCTGAACTCCCGTCGTGGGCAGATCCAGGGCATGGACGAGCGCTCCGGCGCCCGCGTCGTGACCGCGCTGGTTCCGCTGTCGGAGATGTTCGGTTACGTCGGCGACCTGCGGTCCAAGACCGCCGGGCGCGCCTCGTACTCGATGGTCTTCAGCACGTACGCGGAGGTTCCGACCAACGTGGCGAAGGTCATCATCGCCAAGCAGAACGGCGAGTAGGCATCGCAGTGACGCACGAACGGGGAGCGGAGCCAGCCGTGAGGCGAGCGATGGTCCCCGCGAAGCAGAACGGCGAGTAGTTTCCCGGAAGCGGTACGGATTCGCTCTTGCGGGAGCGAGTCCGTACCCTTCCAGAGGTTTGACCACCTCGAATCCCCAAGCTCGGTGAACCGGCAGTTCCGCCGGTTCATCAAGGGTGCTGATTGAAGACCGGTCAGCTCCAGATCCACCCACGAACGCCTGACGACCGGCACCAGTTCATGTGTCGCGGGCGCATCATCACAGTCCTGAGGAGGACCTGCAGTGGCGAAGGCGAAGTTCGACCGCAGTAAGCCGCACGTCAACATTGGCACGATCGGCCACGTTGACCACGGCAAGACCACCCTGACCGCGGCCATCACGAAGGTGCTGGCCGACAAGTACCCGACCCTGAACCAGGCGTCGGCCTTCGATCAGATCGACAAGGCGCCGGAAGAGCGCCAGCGCGGTATCACCATCAACATCGCGCACGTCGAATACCAGACCGAGAAGCGTCACTACGCCCACGTCGATGCGCCTGGTCACGCCGACTACATCAAGAACATGATCACCGGTGCGGCTCAGATGGACGGTGCGATCCTGGTCGTCGCCGCCACCGACGGCCCGATGCCGCAGACCAAGGAGCACGTGCTCCTGGCCCGCCAGGTCGGCGTTCCGTACATCCTGGTCGCCCTGAACAAGTCCGACATGGTCGACGACGAGGAGATCCTGGAGCTCGTCGAGCTCGAGGTCCGCGAGCTTCTCGCCGCCCAGGACTTCGACGAGGACGCCCCGGTCATCCGGACCTCCGGTCTGAAGGCGCTCGAGGGTGACCCGAAGTGGGTCGAGACCGTCGTCGAGCTGATGAACGCGGTTGACGAGTCCGTGCCGGAGCCGGTGCGCGACACCGACAAGCCGTTCCTGATGCCGATCGAGGACGTCTTCACGATCACCGGTCGTGGCACCGTCGTCACCGGCAAGGTCGAGCGTGGCGTCATCAACGTCAACGCGACGGTCGAGATCGTCGGCATCAAGCCGAAGTCCTTCCAGACCACCGTCACCGGCATCGAGATGTTCCGCAAGCTGCTCGACACCGCCCAGGCCGGCGACAACGCCGGTCTGCTGCTCCGCGGCACCAAGCGCGAAGACGTCGAGCGTGGCCAGGTCGTTGTCAAGCCGGGCTCGATCACTCCCCACACGGAGTTCGAGGCGCAGGTCTACATCCTGGGCAAGGACGAAGGCGGCCGCCACACGCCGTTCTTCAACAACTACCGTCCGCAGTTCTTCTTCCGCACCACCGACGTGACCGGCGTCGTCACCCTCCCCGAGGGCACCGAGATGGTCATGCCGGGCGACACCACCGAGATGACCGTCGCGCTGATCCAGCCGATCGCCATCGAAGATGGCCTGCGTTTCGCGATCCGTGAAGGCGGCCGTACCGTCGGCGCCGGCTCGGTCACGAAGATCGTCAAGTAGTTCCCGCTCCGGTTCGCCGGAGTCCGTAGTTCCGCATGACCCGCAGGGCCCCGACGCGATTCGCGTCGGGGCCCTGCGGCGTTGTCCCGGTGCGTTGTGCGTTGTGTCCCGGTGCGTTGTGCGTTGTGCGTTGTGTGCTGGTGCTGGTGCTGGTGCTGGTGCTGGTGCTGGTGCTGGTGCTGGTGCGTGGTGCGTGGTGCGTGGTGCGTGGTGGGTGGTGCGTGGTGCGTGGTCGTGCTGATGCGTGGGCGTGTTGGTGCGTGGTCGTGTTGGTCGGTCGTGGTGCTGGTCAGCCGCGCGGTGGTTGGCGTCCCGCGGGCGTGAGTGGCGTGTTGATTTGCCGTGGTGGGTGAGCGGCGGGTTGGCTGCTGGCGGGTGTGAGCGGCGGGTTGGTCGCCCGCGCGTGTGTGACTGGTTGATTCGCCGGTCGCCGGTGGCCGGTGGCCGGTGGCCGGTGGGCGGTGGGCGGTGGCCGGGCGGCGGCCGGTGGGCGTCGCGGTCGCGGTGAGGTGGACGTCGCCCTGGGACGGACCATCCTCACACCCGTTCGGCGCCTTCACACCGATTGTCGGCGCGCCAACTGGTGTGTCCCGGGGTAGGTGGGTGTGAGGGCACCCAAGAGGTGTGGCTTGGCGCGATGTTGGTGCATTGGTGCTGCCCTGCGCGGTGCGGTGCCGGTGCGCGTGCCTCTGCCCGAGCCCGAGCCCGGTGCTCGGTGCGCGTGCCCAGCGTGGGCCTTGGCCGGTGATCCCGCCGGTGCTCGGTGCGCGGTGCGCGGTGCGCGTGCCCAGCGTGGGCCTTGGCCGGTGATCCCGCCGGTGCTCGGTGCGCGGTGCGCGTGCCCAGCTTGTGCCTTGGCCCGTGCTCCTGCCGGTGCCCGGTGCCCGGTGCCCGGTGCGCGTGCCCATGCCGGTGCGCGTGTCCCTGGCGGTGCCCGAGCCATGCCTGTGCCTGTGCGGCGTGCTGGTTGGTCAGGGCAGGGCGGCGGGACGCGATACTCCCGGCGTTGAATCGTCACGCCCGCCGGCGGGCACTCACCGAGGGATCTGGATCGGGTCGAGAGCCCGAACCGACCCGTCGATGCCGACCGTCGCCAGTACCTTCTCGGCTCGAGCCAGGAGCGCACGGATGCGCCGGCCGAGTCCGGGCAGGTCGAACAAGTCGGACCAGACGATCCGCACCACCTGCCAACCCAGCTCCCGCAGGCGCTTCTCCCGGAGTGCCTCTTCGACGACGACGTCGACCACATCCCGCCCGTCGGTCATCGCCGGGTCCCGGTACTTGACCTTGCCGTCGAACTCCAGCAGGAGGCCGCTGCCGAGGAATCCGAGATCCGTCCGGCCGATGAATTCGCCCCTTCGGCCGTAGACCCGGCATTGCAGATCCGGTTCCGGCAGGTCTAGGGCACGGCACGCCACGCGCAGCCGGCTCTCGCCCACGCTCTCGGCGCGTCCATCCGCGAACTGCAGGGCGCGCCGTGCCACCGACGCACCGACGCAGCCTCGGACGTCACCCAAGGCCCGCGCCACTTGATCGGCGATCGTCGGGGCCTGGTGCAGAGCGGCGTCGGCGACGGGTACTGCTACCCCGAAGGTTTCGGTGCGAGCCACGTCGACCAACGTGCGGGCCAGCGACGTCGCCCGGACGCCGTCGATCTCGATCACGTCGGCCGGATCCAGCGGAGCGACGTGCAGGATTCTTCGAGAGTCACCGCGAGCGCCGGTTCGGCCCGGCCTGGTCAGGTGGATCCGCCCCAGGACTGCAGAATCGACCGGGAGCCCGTGCAGCGCTGCGGCCGAGATATGGCTGACGACCACGCTGGGCGCGGCGTGGGCGGCCGCCCTGGCCCGCAGAACGTGCTGTCCGCGTAGGTCCTGGCGGTCGAAGTACTCGGCGGGGGAGTACACCCCGCGGTGCACCGAGCGGATCTCGCCCGACGCTCGAGCTCGCTCGACCTCCGCCGGGGAATACCCGGTGGCCATGAGTTCGCGTCGGATCAGGAGAGGCTTGCGGTCGATGTCGAGGACGACGTTCATGCCGACAACCGTGCCGATCGATCGTCTTCGGGGCCAGGTCCCAGCCGACTTTGTGGATCGATCAGACGTGTGGGGACAGCTCCGCCGACCGGAGGCCGTTCCTCATCGGGGGGCGGGTCGACCTTGTCCGGGACGAGTGGCCCCGCGGTATCCATCCCTACCGGTCGCCTGCGCACCGCCGGGGTCGCGCCCGCGTTCGACGGGTCGGAAGCTCGCGTCGCACGGGCCATGGCCAGGGCGGTGCGCGCATCTGTGGGCTCGGCGCCCACACCGATTGGTCGTTCTCCCACCCATTGGTCCCTGTCACCGCTTGGTCCATGTGACGCCGGTGGTCCCTGCTACACCGGTTGGTCGTTGTCACACCCGCTGGTCCCTGTCACCGCTTGGTCCATGTGACGCCGGTGGTCCCTGCCACACCGGTTGGTCGTTGTCACACCCGCTGGTCCCTGTCACACCGGCCCCCGGGCGGGGACCAGGTGTGCCCATGTTCAACCGGTGTGTATCGCGCCGGAAGGTCCCGTAATTCGTGACGGAGGTCGGGGCCGACTAGCGTCGCCGGCCGTTCCGGCCCCGCCGGGCGTGCCGGTGCTCTGGACTGCTCCGGCCCTCGCCGGCCGTTCCGGCCCCGCCGGGCGTGCCGGTGCTCTGGACTGCTCCGGCCCTCGCCGGCCGTTCCGGCCCCGCCGGGCGTGCCGGTGCTCTGGACTGCTCCGGCCCTCGCCGGCCGTTCCGGCCCCGCCGGGCGTGCCGGTGCTCTGGACTGCTCCGGCCCTCGCCGGCCGTTCCGGCCCCGCCGGGCGTGCCGGTGCTCTGGACTGCTCCGGCGCTCTGGGCCGGTTCGGGACAGTCGTCGGTCGGGCCGGACCATCTACCGCCAGACCATCTACCGCGAACCATCTACCGCGAACCATCCACCGCCAGACCATCAACCGCGTGGGCCGAGGACCACGGTCAACCGTCCGAACCGACCCCACCCGACAAGACCGACGTCCAACGGCCCCGGCATCGTCCGTGTGATCGACTCGATTTGAAGTCCGGACCAGGTCTAGGGCATACTCGACGGGTTGCCCTCTCCGGGTGGATGCTGTTTGCCGCCGGTGAGCACTGCAGGTCCGACAGCAAGTCCACCGGACTACGAAACCAGCAACCACCAGCACGGCCCATAAGCATCACCGAACCATGTGCTCGCACGAGCACAACTGGTCCACCACACGGAGTAGCACACGTGTGAGCAGTCGGCGCGACACGCCCGACCGCGTGGACCGGAGTACCTGAGACAGATGAACAGCGGCGAGCATTGTCTCGCTCCGAGAAACGCCGGTCGAGGCCGTCGGATCGCGGAACCGTGCCCACCCGGGCCACACCAGGGTGGGCGCAGTACGGCACGAAGGCGTGACGTACGACCCAAGACAGACGAACTCCAGCAGGATCAACCAAGAAGGACGGCAAGCGTGGCGGGACAGAAGATCCGCATCAGGCTCAAGGCCTATGACCACGAAGCGATCGACGCCTCAGCGCGCAAGATCGTGGAGACGGTGACCCGGACCGGTGCACGTGTAGTCGGCCCCGTGCCGCTGCCGACCGAGAAGAACGTGTACTGCGTCATCCGCTCGCCGCACAAGTACAAGGACTCGCGCGAGCACTTCGAGATGCGGACGCACAAGCGTCTGATCGACATCCTCGATCCGACCCCGAAGACGGTGGACGCGCTGATGCGCATCGATCTGCCGGCCTCGGTCGACGTCAACATCCAGTAGGGATCTCCTCCGACCCCTCGGGTGAAGAGATCTCGAGGAGATGGGTATTTCAAATCATGGCTAACACGATCAAGGGAATTCTGGGCCACAAGCTCGGCATGACCCAGGTCTTCGACGAGGCGAACCGGGTTGTCCCGGTCACCGTCATCGCCGCCGGCCCGGTCGTCGTCACTGCGGTCCGCACTCCCGAAGCCGATGGCTACTCGGGCGTTCAGCTGGCTTTCGGTGCCGTCGACCCCCGCAAGGTGACCAAGCCGGTCACCGGGCACTTCACCAAGGCAGGTGTCACGCCGCGCAAGCACATCGCCGAGCTGCGGACCGAGGACGTCTCCGGCTACGAACTGGGCCAGGAACTGACCGCGGAGCAGGTCTTCGAGGCCGGCATCCTGGTCGACGTCACGGGCACCTCCAAGGGCAAGGGCACCGCCGGCGTCATGAAGCGCCACGGCTTCAAGGGCCTGAGCTCTTCGCACGGTGTGCACCGCAAGCACCGTGGACCCGGTTCCATCGGTGGCTGCTCCACCCCCGGCCGTGTCTTCAAGGGCATGCGCATGGCGGGTCGGATGGGACACGAGAAGGTCACCATCCAGAGCCTGACGATCCACGCGATCGACGCCGACAAGGGCCTCATCCTGATCAAGGGCGCGATCCCTGGTCCCAAGGGTGGCGTCGTCTTCGTCAAGTCCGCGGTCAAGCACCTCGGCACCGTTGCTGTGAAGGGGGCGTCCAAGTGACCACCGTCGTCATCACCACCCCGGCCGGCGAGAAGGGCGATTCCATCGTCCTGCCCGACGCCGTCTTCGGTGTTCAGTCCAACATCGCCCTGATGCACCAGGTCGTCGTCGCTCAGCTGGCTGCCGCTCGTCAGGGCACCCACAGCACGAAGACCCGCGGTGAGGTCTCCGGTGGCGGCAAGAAGCCGTACCGCCAGAAGGGAACCGGCCGCGCCCGCCAGGGCTCGACCCGTTCGCCGCAGTTCGTCGGTGGCGGTATCTCCCACGGGCCGGTCCCGCATCTGTACCTGCAGCGCACCCCCAAGAAGATGAAGGCCGCCGCTCTGCGTGGCGCTCTGTCCGATCGGGCCCGCGGCGGGAACATCCACGTGCTGTCCTCCCTGGTCGAGGGCGACAAGCCGTCGACCAAGGTGGCCATCAGCGCGCTGGCCCAGGTCTCCACGGCCAAGAACGTCCTCGTCGTCATCTCCCGCGAGGACGAGAACGGCTGGAAGAGCCTGCGCAACGCCGACAACGTGCACCTGATCGCCTCTGATCAGCTGAACACCTACGACGTGCTCAAGAGCGACGACGTGGTCTTCACCGAGCAGTCGCTGAACGACTTCCTCACCTTCGCCCGGGCTTCCGCTGCCGTGGTCGAGACCGAGATCGAAGAGCCGGTCGCCGAGAAGGCGCCCACGAAGAAGGTCTCCGCAGCCAAGAAGGCCGCCGCGACCGAAGAAGCAGAGGCCGTTGAATCCGGCACGAAGGAGGAGTCCAAGTGATCTCCGATCCGCGCGACATCATCCTCGCGCCGGTTGTCTCCGAGAAGAGCTACGGCTTGCTCGAGACCGGCCGGTACACCTTCCTGGTGCACCCGGATGCGAACAAGACCCAGGTCAAGATTGCCATCGAGAAGATCTTCGATGTCAAAGTGACCTCGGTGAACACGATCAACCGGCAGGGCAAGCGCAAGCGCACCCGGGCCGGCTTCGGCCAGCGCAAATCCACCAAGCGCGCGATCGTCACGCTGTCGGAAGACAGCAAGGCGATCGAGATCTTCACCGGCGCCTGAGGCGAAGAGGACTAGGGACTAATGGGTATCCGTAAATACAAGCCGACCACTCCCGGTCGTCGTGGCTCGTCGGTGGCAGATTTTGCCGAACTGACCCGCACCACGCCGGAGAAGTCGCTCATCGCGCCGCTGCACTCCAAGGGCGGACGCAACGTCCACGGTCGGGTCACCACCCGCCACCAGGGCGGAGGGCACAAGCGTGCCTACCGCATCATCGACTTCCGTCGGTCCGACAAGGACGGCGTGCCGGCCAAGGTTGCTCACATCGAGTACGACCCCAACCGCACCGCCCGCATCGCGTTGCTGCACTACGCCGATGGCGAGAAGCGCTACATCGTTGCCCCGAACCGGCTCAGCCAGGGTGACACGGTAGAGACCGGCGCCAGCGCCGACATCAAGCCCGGCAACAACCTGCCGCTGCGCAACATCCCGGTCGGCACCGTGATCCACGGCATCGAGCTCCGCCCCGGTGGCGGCGCGAAGATCGCCCGGTCGGCCGGCACGAAGGTGCAGCTCGTCGCCAAGGACGGCCCCTACGCGCAGTTGCGTATGCCGTCCGGTGAGATCCGCAACGTGGATGCGCGCTGCCGCGCGTCCATCGGCGAGGTGGGTAACGCCGAGCAGGCGAACATCAACTGGGGCAAGGCCGGCCGTATGCGCTGGAAGGGCAAGCGCCCCTCCGTCCGTGGTGTCGCCATGAACCCGGTCGACCACCCGCATGGTGGCGGTGAGGGCAAGACGTCCGGTGGTCGCCACCCGGTCAACCCGGCCGGCAAGCCCGAGGGCCGGACGCGTCGCCCGAACAAGGCCAGCGACAAGCTGATCGTTCGTCGTCGTCGCAAGGGCGGCAAGAAGCGTTGATGACACAGTCCTTGAATTCGAATTCCATCCACACCACCACCGAGAACTGAGCAGGAGGACAAGAGATGCCACGCAGTCTCAAAAAGGGCCCGTTCATCGACGACCACCTGCTCAAGAAGGTGGACGTTGCCAACGACAAGGGCTCGAAGGCCGTCATCAAGACCTGGTCGCGTCGGTCGACGATCATCCCCGACATGCTCGGGCACACGATCGCCGTCCACGACGGCCGCAAGCACGTCCCGGTGTTCGTCACCGAGTCGATGGTCGGCCACAAGCTTGGTGAGTTCGCTCCGACGCGGACCTTCAAGGGCCACATCAAGGACGACCGTCGCGCACGGCGCGGCTGAGTACGGGACAGGGAAATCACATGAGTGCAAAGAAAGATGTTCAGGTGGTTGAGGCCCCGCGCACGCGGGCCCAGCTCAAGCACCTGCGCATGACGCCGATGAAGGCGCGCCGCATCGTCAACCTGATCCGCGGTACGGATGTGGCCGCCGCCGCCTCCATTCTGAAGTTCTCCCCGCAGGCCGCCGCTGAGCCGGTTGCCAAGCTGTTGGCCTCGGCCATCGCGAACGCGGAGAACAACCAGGGTCTGCAGGCCGACACGCTCTTCGTCGACACCGTCTACGTGGACGAGGGCCCGACGCTGAAGCGCTTCCAGCCGCGGGCCCAGGGTCGCGCCTTCCGCATCCGGAAGCGCACCTGCCACATCACCATCGAACTGGTCTCGCTGTCCGCGGCGGGAACCACTGAGGGTCGTCGCGGTGCTCGCGGCAACCAGAGCGCGAAGGGAGGGACCCGCTAGTGGGTCAGAAAGTCAACCCGCATGGGTTCCGGCTCGGTATCACCACCGACTGGACCTCGCGCTGGTACGCCGACAAGTCCTACGCCGATTACGTGGCCGAGGACGTTGCCATCCGCAAGCTCATGTCCAAGGGCATGGAGCGGGCCGGCATCGCCAAGGTCGAGATCGAGCGCACCCGTGACCGGGTCCGCGTCGACATCCACACCGCCCGACCGGGCATCGTCATCGGTCGTCGTGGCGCGGAAGCCGATCGCATCCGTGGCCAGCTCGAGAAGTTGACCGGCAAGCAGGTGCAGCTGAACATCCTCGAGGTCCGCAACCCCGAGTCGGACGCGCAGCTGGTTGCCCAGGGCGTCGCCGAGCAGCTGTCCAACCGCGTGTCCTTCCGTCGGGCCATGCGCAAGTCGATGCAGTCGGCTCAGCGCAGCGGTGCCGTCAAGGGCATCCGGATCCAGTGCTCCGGTCGTCTCGGTGGCGCGGAAATGTCCCGCTCGGAGTTCTACCGTGAGGGTCGCGTTCCGCTGCACACCCTGCGCGCCGACATCGACTACGGCTTCTTCGAGGCCAAGACGACGTTCGGTCGCATCGGCGTGAAGGTCTGGATCTACAAGGGCGACAAGACCGGTTCCCTGGCCGAGCAGAAGGCGGCGGAAGCCGCAGCTGCTCAGCGCAGTGCCGGTGGCCGTCCGGCTTCCGCCGAGCGCTCCGATCGTCCGGCTCGCCGCCGCTCGGGTGCCAGTGGAACCACGCCGACCTCGACCGACGCCGGCCGCGCAGCGGTCGACGACGCTCCGGTTGTCACTGACGAAGCGGCCCCCGCGTCCGCACCGACACAGGAGAGCTGATCACATGCTCATCCCCCGCAGGGTCAAGCACCGGAAGCAGCACCGTCCGCACCGGACGGGCATGGCCACCGGTGGCACCGCAGTAACGTTCGGCGACTACGGCATCCAGGCGCTGGAGCCGGCGTACGTCACCAACCGGCAGATCGAGTCCGCTCGTATCGCCATCAACCGCCACATCAAGCGTGGTGGCCGGGTCTGGATCAACATCTACCCCGACCGTCCGCTGACCAAGAAGCCGGCCGAGACCCGCATGGGTTCCGGTAAGGGTTCGCCGGAGTGGTGGGTGGCCAACGTCAAGCCGGGTCGCGTTCTCTTCGAGATGAGCTACCCGACCGAAGCAATCGCTCGCGAGGCCCTTCGTCGCGCGATCCACAAGCTGCCGATGAAGTGCCGCATCATCACCCGGGAAGGTGGGGAATCCTGATGGCTACCGCTAACGACATGCGCGAACTCGGTGCCGAGGAACTGGTCCTCCGCCTTCGCGAGGCCAAGGAGGAGCTGTTCAACCTCCGCTTCCAGATGGCCACCGGCCAGATGGACAATAACCGCCGGCTCCGTACGGTCCGGCACGACATCGCTCGCATCTACACCGTCATGCGCGAGCGTGAGCTGGGTCTGTCCACCGGACCTGATGGTTCGACGGATACGGAAGAGGGTGCAGCATGAGTGAGCAAGAGAACGTGACGGCCGCCGAGGCCGCTGCGGCTCGGGGCGATCGCAAGGTCCGTGAGGGCCTGGTCGTCTCCGACAAGATGGAGAAGACGATCGTGGTCGAGCTCGAGGACCGGGTCAAGCACCCGCGTTACTCGAAGGTCATCCGCCGCACCTCCAAGGTCAAGGCACACGACGAGGCCGGCGTCGCCGGCATCGGCGACCGTGTCCTGCTGGCCGAGACGCGTCCGATGAGCGCCACCAAGCGCTGGCGTCTGGTCGAGGTCCTCGAGAAGGCCAAGTAGCCCTCGCGCCACCGGGAAGCCCCGCTCCACCTTCGGGTGGGTCGGGGCTTCCTGCGTTTCCGATCGATGTCGGCCCACCAGTCCGAGCGCCGGGTGATTTGGCGATGTTGTCCCTGGTCCGGTAGCCTGAGCCTCTGGTGTGAAGTCTGTCCGAAGGACGACCATCACCTCTGGCCTGGCGAGGTCGGAAATTTCGCCAGGGCTCTGTCATTGCTTCGGGTCCAACCCAACGGCCGGCTCACGTATCCATCGGATGCAGGAGCCAGCCACCGGCACATGCCACAGGCAAGAGAGAAAAGGCGAGCGAATCGGCTCGTACTTCCTCTTGTCTTTTCGCATGTCAGAGGGCCGGACCCGCGGCCGGCAGAACCAGTGAACGAGAGCGCGAAGCCGGGGCAGCCCGGGGGAGCGCACAGCGAAGGTTGGGATTGACGTGATTCAGCAGGAGTCCAGGCTCCGCGTCGCCGATAACACCGGCGCCAAGGAAATCCTGTGCATCCGCGTCCTCGGTGGCTCCGGCCGTCGGTACGCGGGGATCGGCGACATCATCGTCGCCACGGTCAAGGATGCTATTCCGGGTGCCGGTGTGAAGAAGGGTGACGTCGTCAAAGCCGTCATCGTGCGCACCGTCAAGGAGCGCCGTCGTGCGGACGGGTCCTACATCAAGTTCGACGAGAACGCAGCCGTCCTGCTCAAGGGCGACGGCGACCCGCGCGGCACTCGCATCTTCGGGCCGGTTGGCCGCGAGCTGCGCGACAAGAAGTACATGAAGATCATCTCGCTGGCTCCGGAGGTGCTGTAACCATGGGTCTCAAGGTGAAGAAGGGCGACACCGTTCTGGTGATCGCGGGCAAGGACAAGGGCGCCAAGGGCAAGGTCATCCAGGCCTACCCGGAGCGGAACCGTGTCCTGGTCGAAGGCGTGAACCGGATCAAGAAGCACACCAAGGTCTCCACCACCCAGCGTGGTGCGAAGTCCGGCGGCATCGTGACCCAGGAAGCCGCCATCCACATCTCCAACGTGATGGTCGTCGACGGCGACAACAAGCCGACCAAGGTCGGCAAGCGCGTTGACGACGAGGGACGCAACGTCCGCGTCTCGCGTCGCAGCGGGAAGGACCTGTAATGACGACAACCGAATCAGCCGCGAAGGTCTCGCCGAGACTGAAGACCCGCTACGCAGCGGAGATCAAGTCGGCGCTGAACGAGCAGTTCTCCTACGCCAACGTCATGCAGATCCCCGGCGTCGTCAAGGTCGTCGTGAACATGGGTGTCGGTGAGGCCGCGCGTGACGCGAAGCTCATCGAAGGCGCCGTTCGCGACCTGGCCCTGATCACGGGCCAGAAGCCCGAGGTCAAGAAGGCCCGCAAGTCCATCGCCCAGTTCAAGCTGCGCGAAGGCATGCCGATCGGTGCGAAGGTCACCCTGCGCAACGACCGCATGTGGGAGTTCCTGGATCGCCTGGTGACCATCGCGTTGCCGCGTATCCGTGACTTCCGTGGCCTGTCGCCGAAGCAGTTCGACGGCAACGGCAACTACACGTTCGGCCTGAACGAGCAGTCGATGTTCCACGAGATCGACATCGATCGGATCGATCGCCCCCGCGGTATGGACATCACTGTCGTCACCACGGCCACCACCGATGACGAAGGCCGGGCGCTGCTCAAGCTCCTGGGCTTCCCGTTCAAGGAGATCTGACCATGGCGAAGACCGCTCTGATCATGAAGTCCAAGCGCAAGCCGAAGTTCGCGGTCCGTGGATACACGCGCTGCAACAAGTGCGGCCGCCCGCACTCGGTCTACAAGAAGTTCGGCCTGTGCCGCATCTGCCTCCGCGAGATGGCGCACGCCGGCGAACTGCCGGGCATCACCAAGTCCTCCTGGTAGTCCCGGAGAACATCTGCCGTACTGCCGCAGTAGAAATCACTCCCTGCGGTCAACATCAGGCGCCCACCCGCGCCGAATACATCGTCACAGGCCCGGCCTCGCCCAGCGAAGCGGGAACCAGACGAGAGAGGCACTGCCCGCAATGGTTATGACTGACCCGGTCGCGGATTTCCTGACCCGGATCCGCAACGCCAACTCGGCCTACCACGACGAGGTCGTGATGCCCTTTTCGAAGCTGAAGGGGAACATCGCCGACATCCTCGTCAAGGAGGGCTACATCGGCTCCTGGACCACCAAGGACGCCACCGTCGGCAAGTCGCTGGTCGTCACGCTCAAGTACGGCCCCAACCGTGAGCGTTCGATCGCCGGCGTCCGCCGGATCTCCAAGCCCGGCCTGCGCATCTACGCGCGTTCGACCGAGCTGCCGAAGGTCCTCGGAGGCCTCGGTGTCGCCATCATCTCGACCTCGACCGGTCTGCTGACCGATCGTCAGGCCGCCAAGAAGAAGGTGGGCGGGGAAGTCCTCGCCTACGTCTGGTAAGGGACGAAACCTCATGTCGCGAATCGGAAGACTGCCGATCCCAGTTCCTGCTGGGGTCGACGTGACGATTGACGGTCGCACCGTGACGGTCAAGGGGCCCAAGGGCACCCTGTCCCACTCGGTGGTCGAACCAATCGCCATCTCCAAGGAAGAGGACGGCACTCTGGCCGTCACTCGTCCGGACGACCAGCGGGACTCCAAGTCCCGTCACGGCCTGACCCGGACCCTGGTCAACAACATGGTGATCGGCGTGACCGCCGGTTACTCCAAGCCGATGGAGATCGTCGGCGTCGGTTACCGCGTCGCCGCCGAAGGCAGGGACCTGGTGTTCGCACTCGGTTACTCCCACCCGGTGCCGGTCAAGGCGCCGGAGGGCATCTCCTTCACCGTCGAGTCCCCGATCAAGTTCAAGGTCGAGGGCATCGACAAGCAGTTGGTCGGCGAGGTCGCCGCCAACATCCGCAAGTTGCGCAAGCCTGACCCGTACAAGGGCAAGGGCGTGCGGTACGCCGGCGAGGTCGTGCGGCGCAAGGTCGGAAAGACGGGTAAGTGATGGCAGCCAACGTTTCACAGAAGCGCGCCGAGGCGCGCACGAGGCGGCACTTCCGTCTGCGCAAGAAGGTCACCGGCACGGCAGCGCGTCCGCGCCTGGTCGTCACGCGGTCCGCGCGGCACATTGCCGTGCAGGTCGTCGACGACACCATCGGCCAGACCGTGGCTTCGGCCTCGACCCTCGAGGTGGACCTGCGTGCCGCCGAGGGCGACAAGAGCGCCAAGGCCAAGAAGGTCGGCGAGCTGGTGGCCGAGCGGGCCAAGGCAGCCGGCGTCACCGCCGTTGTCTTCGACCGCGGCGGCGACAAGTACCACGGCCGCATTGCGGCTCTGGCCGACGGCGCCCGTGGCGCCGGGCTGGAGTTCTGACATGACCAACCGCAAGATCGAGAGGGACATCTGATGCCCGGACAAGCTAGGCAGGGCGGTGGCGGCTTCGGCGGCGGCGCCGGTGGCCAGCGTGACGGCGGACAGGGCGGGGACCGCCGCGGCGGCCGCGACCGTCGTGACGGCGGACGCCGTGACGCACCCGTCGAGAAGAACCCGCTGTTGGAGCGCATCGTCGTCACCAACCGCGTGGCCAAGGTCGTCAAGGGTGGACGTCGTTTCTCCTTCACGGCTCTGGTTGTCGTCGGCGACGGCGACGGCACGGTAGGCGTCGGCTACGGCAAGGCCAAGGAAATCCCGGCCGCCATCGCCAAGGGCGTGGAAGAGGCGAAGAAGAACCAGTTCAAGGTTCCGCGTATCGCCGCGACCATCCCGCACCCGATCCAGGGTGAAGCGGCCGCCGGCGTCGTGCTGCTCCGTCCGGCCAGCCCGGGTACCGGTGTCATCGCCGGTGGTCCGGTGCGTGCCGTGCTGGAGTGCGCCGGAATCCACGACGTGCTGTCCAAGTCGCTCGGCTCGGACAACCCGATCAACATCGTCCACGCGACGATCGCAGCCCTCAAGGGTCTGCAGCGCCCCGAGGAGATCGCGGCCCGCCGTGGTCTGCCCATCGAGGACGTGGCTCCGGCCGCGATGCTGCGCGCCCGGGCTGGGCAAGGAGTCTGACCATGGCGCAGCAGCTGAAGATCACCCAGGTGCGCTCGACGATCGGCAACAAGCCGAACGCTCGCGAGTCGGTGCGCAGCCTGGGTCTGAAGAAGATCCACCAGGTGGTGACGGTTCCGGACAACGCCGTGAACCGGGGCTACCTCAAGTCGGCCCGTCACCTGTTGACGGTCGAGTACGTCAAGACCGAAGGGACTGACGAAAAGTGACGATCAAGGTCCACCACCTTCGTCCCGCCCCCGGAGCCAAGACCGCCAAGACTCGCGTCGGCCGTGGTGACGGATCCAAGGGCAAGACCGCCGGCCGCGGTACCAAGGGCACCGGCGCTCGCAAGAATGTCCCCGCCTCCATGGAGGGTGGCAACCTGCCCCTGCACATGCGGCTTCCGAAGCTCAAGGGCTTCAAGAACCGCTTCCGTGTGGAGTTCCAGGTCGTCAACGTCGGTCAGATCGCCACCCTGTTCCCCGAGGGTGGTTCCGTCGGCATCGCCGAACTGGTCGAGGCCGGCGCGGTCCGCGCCAAGGCACTGGTGAAGGTCCTCGGCGACGGCGACATCAACGGTGTCAAGCTGAACATCACGGCCAACGCCTTCTCCGGTTCGGCCAAGGAAAAGGTCAGCGCAGCCGGAGGCACCACCACCGCTGTCTGATCGCGTCCGGTGCGGAGTTACTCCGACAGCGAACGCAGTGCACGAAGCGCGCAGATCCCCTGGGATTCCCGACGTCCCGTCATCGACGGAGCAACGGGCCCGGGGGATCGGTGCGTTACAGTCTCTTCATTGGGGAGCGGTGAAAGCTGCCCATGACGACCGCGTCCGGGGTCGGCGGCGATGCTGCCGGGTCGGATGTCGGCCGCCGACGTACACCCGCCTCACCTGCCGCCGGGCAACCTAAGGCAGCGAACGACCCGACAGCTTCAACACCGCAAGACTCAGCGCCGACCGGGCCGCTGGGGCTGAGATATCGCCGCCGCCACCAGCTGCGCTGGCCGGCGTCGACAGGAGGACCATTGCTCGCCGCATTCGTCTCGGCGCTGAAGACACCCGATCTGCGGAAGAAGATTCTCTTCACTCTCGCCATGATCGCGGTGTACCGGCTCGGAGCCACGCTGCCGTCCCCCGGCATCGACTACAAGGTCGTCAATGCTTGTGTCTCGGGCAACCAGGACAACTCGCTGAACACCGTCCTGAACCTGTTCTCCGGTGGGGCATTGCTCAAGCTGAGCGTTTTCGCGCTCGGCATCATGCCGTACATCACGGCGTCGATCATCATCCAACTGCTCACCGTGGTCATTCCGCGGTTCGAGCAGCTGAAGAAGCAGGGCCAGCCCGGCCAGGCCAAGATGACGCAGTACACCCGTTACCTGACGATTGGCCTCGGGATCCTGCAGTCGACGGCGTTCGTCGCGTTGGCTCGTAGCGGCCAGCTGCTGAGCTCCAGCACCGGTTGCCCGGACCCGTCCAAGATCATCTCGGACAACAGTGCATTCGGTCTGATCGTCCTGGTCCTGACCATGACGGCCGGCACCGCCGCCATCATGTGGATGGGTGAGCTCATCACCGACCGCGGCATCGGCAACGGCATGTCCATCCTCATCTTCACCTCGATCGCCGCCCGGATCCCGACCGAGGGGCAGCAGATCCTGGCCTCCGGTGGTGGCGTCGTCTTCGGTGTCATCATCGTCATCGGCCTGGCCATCATCGCCGCCGTCGTCTTCATCGAGCAGGGCCAGCGTCGGCTCCCGGTGCAGTACGCCAAGCGCATGATCGGCCGCAAGATGTACGGCGGCACCTCGACCTATCTGCCGTTGAAGGTCAACCAGGCGGGCGTCATCCCGGTCATCTTCGCGACCTCCCTGCTCTACATTCCGTCCCTGATCGTCCAGCTCATCGGCGGCAGCACGGACAGCACGACGGGGGTCACGACCTACTCGGGGTTCTCGAACTTCCTGAACGTCTACGTGGTCGACTCGAGCAACTGGTTCCACAACGTTCTCTACTTCGCCCTGATCATCTTCTTCACGTACTTCTACGTCGGCATCACGTTCAACCCGACCGAGCGGGCCGACGAACTGAAGAAGTACGGCGGGTTCATCCCCGGTATCCGTCCGGGTCGGCCCACCGCCGAGTACCTGCAGTTCGTGCTGTCGCGGATCACCCTGCCCGGATCGCTCTACCTCGGCATCGTCGCCATTCTCCCGAACCTGTTCCTCTCGCTCACCAGCAACAACGCGCAGAACTTCCCGTTCGGCGGTACCTCGGTGCTGATCATGGTGGGTGTCGGGCTGGACACCGTGAAGCAGATCGAAACCCAGCTCATGCAGCGCAACTATGAAGGGTTCCTCCGCTGATGCGTTTGCTCATCGTCGGTCCGCAGGGCGCCGGAAAGGGCACCCAGGCAGCGTTGCTCGCGGAATCGCTCGGTATCCCTCACGTCTCCACCGGAGACCTGTTCCGGGCCAACCTGGCCGGGGGGACCGAACTGGGCAAGCTGGCCAGGAAGTACATGGACGCCGGAGAACTCGTCCCCGACGAGGTGACGCAGGAGATGGTGGCGGACCGGGTCACCCAGCCCGACGCCGCGGCCGGGTTCCTGCTCGACGGATTCCCGCGGAACATCTCGCAGGCCGACTGGCTGACCGAGATGCTGGCCCGGATCGGCGCGCCGATCGATCGCGTCGTCCTGCTCACCGCGCCGGATCAGGTCCTGCTCGGCCGAATGCTGGCCCGCGGCCGGACCGACGACACGGTCGAGGCCATCACCCGGCGCCTGGACATCTACCACCGCGAGACCAAGCCGCTGATCGACTACTACGACGGGCGGGTCGTGCACGTCGACGGCGTCGGTGAGGTCGACGAGGTGCACCAGCGTGTGCTGGCCGCGGTTCGCGGCTGACGGAACCGGGACATGGCGCACCACGGCATCCAGTACAAGACCAGAGGCGAACTGCAGGCCATGCGGGCCTCCGGTGTGATCCTGGCCCGGGCCATTGCGGCCGGCCGGGCCGTGGTCCGCCCCGGAGTCACGACCGCCGACGTCGACGCCGCGGTCGCCGCGGTGATCGCCGAGGCCGGCGCGACCAGCAACTTCCTGCACTACGGCGCCCACGGTTCCGACCCCGGCTTTCCGGCCACCATTTGTGCCTCGGTCAACGACGAGGTCGTGCACGGCATCCCGGGGCCCCGCGTCCTGCTCGAGGGTGACCTGCTGTCGATCGATGCCGGGTGCATCCTCGACGGCTGGCACTCCGATTCGGCGATCTCGGTACACGTCGGTGACGCCCCCGACATGGCCGAGGTCGACCTCATCAACGCCACCTCGTCCGCGATGTGGGCCGGCATCGCCGCCATCAACGTCGGCGGGCGTCTCGGTGACGTCTCCTGGGCCATCGAGACCTCGGCCGAGAAGTCGGGCGCCCAGGACGGACGGCGCTACGGCTCGGTGTCGGGGTACGGCGGCCACGGGATCGGCACGGCGATGCACATGGAGCCGTTCATCCCGAACCAGGGCAAGCGCGGCAAGGGGCCACGGCTCGCGCCCGGGATGGCCCTGGCCATCGAGCCGATGCTGACGCTCGGGCGTCCGGCGACGAAGGAACTGGACGACGGCTGGACCGTGGTGACCAGGGACGGCGCCCGGGCGGCCCACTTCGAGCACTCGGTTGCCGTTCTGGAGGACGGCATCTGCGTGCTGACCGCGGCCGACGGTGGGGCCGCCGATCTGGCCCCCTACGGCGTCACACCGGTCTCGCTGGACTGATCGGGGCCCGGAACGGCCGTTTGCGCTGGCCGCGACTTTGCTGGGCTGCGCTTTTCCCGTAGAGTGGAACTTCGGCGTGCATGTCGTATCGGTTTGTCGTGGCCGCGAACTGGTATTGGCTTCCTCGAGTGCGCTTACCGGTGGTTGCGGGCGGTCCGTCCGTCCCGACCACCACAACCCAACGGCTTCTGGTCGTCGGGTAGAGCTGTGCCTGAGGTCGGAGTCGGACCAGGGGTACCGCACATGGCACGACCGCACGGCTGTGCCGATAGGCAGCCGTGTTCAACAGCAGTGGATTGTGGAGGACATGGGCAAGAAAGACGGGGCCATCGAGGTCGAGGGTCGCGTGGTCGAGCCGCTTCCCAACGCCATGTTCCGTGTGGAGTTGGAGAACGGGCACCGTGTGCTCGCTCACATCAGCGGCAAGATGCGGCAGCACTACATCCGCATCCTTCCCGAGGACCGCGTGGTCGTGGAGCTCTCGCCCTATGACCTCACGCGCGGTCGGATCGTCTACCGCTACAAGTAGCCATCACCCCGTGAGGGGTGACCGGCGCCTGACGAAGGCGTGAAGTACACCAGCAAGGACCCGCAACCGATACCTGGTGTCGGTTGCTGTGAGGCGGACAATTCCGTTCGCCTCGCGAGCAGCCGGACCCTTTCGGGTCCGGTCCGCGAGAAGTCGCGCCGCCCAGGGTGGCGCAGAGAAGGCAGAAGCAGATGAAGGTTCAGCCCAGCGTCAAGAAGATCTGCGACAAGTGCAAGGTGATCCGCCGGCACGGTCGCGTCATGGTCATCTGCGACAACGTGCGTCACAAGCAGCGCCAGGGCTGATTGTCCCCGGCGCTCGGTCGTGTCACGCGGCCGAGACCGCCCACGTCAGCGTGGGCACCCATCGCGTTTCCACCCGCACCGGCTCGCCGGTGCGGGACACCCCCGGACTTCAGGCCGGGGCCCGGAGCCCGTCATGCAAGCGCCTTCCCGATGAAGGTATGCAGCGGCGAGCCAACCAACCGGGACGGGACGCGACCGACACCTGGAGGCCACCGAAGGAGTGCCGCGCCGTATGGCTCGACTCATGGGTGTTGATCTTCCCCGCGACAAGCGCATGGAGATCGCACTGACGTACATCTACGGGATCGGCCGCACGCGTGCGGCCGCCCTCTTGGTCGCGACCGGCATCAGCCCGGACCTGCGCTCCAAGGACCTGACCGACGAAGACGTACTTGCCCTGCGCGAGCAGATCGATGCCGGCTTCAAGGTGGAAGGCGACCTGCGCCGCGAGGTCCAGGCCGACATCCGTCGCAAGATGGAGATCGGCTCGTACCAGGGCCTGCGTCACCGTCGTCACCTGCCGGTGCGTGGTCAGCGCACCAAGACCAACGCACGGACCCGCAAGGGCCCGAAGAAGACCATCGCCGGCAAGAAGAAGGCCAGGTAACAAACCATGCCACCGAAGACCCGTCAGGGTGCCGCCGGCGTCAAGAAGATCCGGCGCAAAGAGAAGAAGAACGTCTCGCACGGGCACGCCCACATCAAGAGCACGTTCAACAACACGATCGTTTCGATCACCGATCCCACCGGGGCCGTGATTTCGTGGGCCTCCGCCGGCCACGTCGGCTTCAAGGGCTCGCGCAAGTCCACCCCGTTCGCCGCCCAGATGGCCGCCGAGAGTGCTGCCCGCAAGGCGATCGAACACGGCATGCGCAAGGTCGATGTCTTCGTCAAGGGCCCGGGTTCGGGTCGCGAGACGGCCATCCGCTCCCTGCAGGCCGCCGGCCTCGAGGTCGGCGCGATCTCCGACGTCACCCCCCAGGCCCACAACGGAACCCGGCCGCCCAAGCGGCGTCGGGTCTGACCCGGGGAGAGGAAGCTAAATCATGGCTCGCTATACCGGACCCATCACCAAGAAGTCCCGTCGTCTCAAGGTCGACCTGGTCGGCGGGGACAAGGCCTTCGAGGCCCGTCCCTTCCCGCCCGGGCAGCACGGTCGTGCCCGGACCAAGGAGAAGGAATACCTGACGCAGCTGCAGGAGAAGCAGAAGGCTCGCTTCACCTACGGCGTCATGGAGAAGCAGTTCTCGCGCTACTACAAGGAAGCATCGTCCCGCCCGGGTAAGACCGGCGAGACCCTGCTGCAGATCCTCGAGTCGCGCCTGGACAACGTCGTGTACCGCGCCGGCCTGGCCCGGACCCGCCGCGCTGCCCGCCAGCTGGTGACCCACGGTCACTTCCTGGTCAACGGCACCCGCGTCGACGTCCCGTCCTACCGGGTCGAGCAGTACGACATCATCACCGTCCGCAAGCAGTCGGTGGAGACCTTCCCGTTCGAGCTGGCCCGCCAGACGTTCGGCGATCGTCCGACCCCCGCCTGGTTGCAGGTCGTCCCGAACTCGCTGCAGGTGCTCATCCACTCGCTGCCGGTCCGGGCTCAGATCGATTCGCAGATCACCGAACAGCTGATCGTCGAGTACTACTCGAAGTAGGCCGTTCACCCGGCACGCGGATCAACTCCGTGTTGCTGGAACCCGTGGTCGGCATGGATCAACTTCGACGGCATGGATCAACTTGGCCCTTTTGGGACTCGTGGGACAGAAGTGAACAACTTCATCCAGGCCTGAGAAGTTGATCCATGCCGGACCACGGCGCACCACCCGCAGTACCCGAGTGACGTCAAATAGCGGTCGTCACCAGTAACAGAAGGAGCCCCACCATGCTGATCTCTCAGCGCCCGGCCCTGACCGAAGAGCCGGTCTCGGCGAACCGTTCGCGTTTCGTCATCGAGCCGCTCGAACCCGGTTTCGGCTACACCCTGGGCAACTCGCTCCGTCGCACGCTGCTGTCGAGCATCCCCGGCGCGAGCGTCACCAGCATCCGCGTCGACGGCGTGCTGCACGAGTTCACCACCGTGCCCGGTGTGAAGGAAGACATCACTGAGCTCATCCTCAACCTCAAGGAACTGGTCGTCTCCTCCGAGGACGACGAGCCCGTCACCATGTACCTGCGCAAGCAGGGCCCCGGCGACGTGACCGCCGCCGACATCGCGCCCCCGGCCGGTGTCGAGGTGCACAACCAGGACCTGCACCTGGCCACCCTGACCAAGAAGGGCAAGCTCGAGATCGAGCTCGTCGTCGAGCGTGGCCGCGGCTACGTCCCGGCCTCGCCCAACAAGGTCGTCGGGGCCGAGATCGGCCGCATCCCGGTCGACTCGATCTACTCGCCGGTCCTCAAGGTGACCTACCGCGTCGAGGCGACCCGGGTCGAGCAGCGCACCGACTTCGACCGTCTCGTCCTGGACGTCGAGACCAAGCCGTCCATCTCCCCGCGGGACGCACTGGCCTCGGCCGGCACCACCCTGGTGGAGTTGTTCGGCCTGGCCCGCGAACTGAACATCGACGCCGAGGGCATCGAGATCGGGCCGTCGCCGGCCGAAGCCGATCACATCGCCGCCTTCGCGCTGCCGATCGAGGAGATGGACCTCACCGTCCGCTCCTACAACTGCCTCAAGCGCGAAGGGATCCACACCGTCGGCGAGCTCGTCTCGCGCACCGAGGCCGATCTGCTCGACATCCGCAACTTCGGCCAGAAGTCGATCGACGAGGTCAAGATCAAGCTGCACGGCCTCGGCCTGTCGCTCAAGGACTCGCCGGCCGGTTTCGACCCGGCCGCGGCCGCCCAGGCCTACGGCGACGCCGACTGGAGCGACACCGAGGACGACTTCGGTACCGCGGCCGTCCCGGCCGAGGGCACCAACTTCAGTGCGCCGGCCGAAGCGGGCGACGACACCGACTACGCCGAGACCGAGCAGGTCTAGGTCCGACACTGGAATCCGGTCCATCCGCCGGTTCGGGGATGGGCGGCAGAGCCGCTTCGCGCGGTCTGCTGAACGCAGATAGGAAACCGTCGGCCCCGGGGAGTTCGCTCCCCGGGGACCGCCTCACCCGGCCCCGGGCTCATCCGGACGCCGGACACGATCAAAGGAACTGAGATGCCTACTCCCACCAAGGGTCCCCGCCTCGGCGGATCGCCGCAGCACGAGCGACTGATCCTGCGCAACCTCGCGCAGTCGCTGTTCGAGCACGGCAAGATCACCACCACCGAGGCCAAGGCCAAGCGGCTTCGCCCCTTCGCCGAGAAGATCATCACCAGCGCGAAGCGCGGCGACCTGCACGCCCGTCGCGAGGCCCTCAAGGTCATCCGCGACAAGAACGTCGTGCACAAGTTGTTCGCCGAGATCGGGCCGTCGTTCGCGACCCGTGACGGTGGGTACACCCGCATCATCAAGACCGCTCCCCGCAAGGGCGACAACGCCCCCATGGCGATCATCGAACTCGTGGCCGAGGAGACCGTTTCCTCCGCCGCCAGCCGGGTCGCCCGCCGCGCCGCGTCGACCAAGGCGCCGGCCGCTCCGGCCGCTCCCGAGGTCACCGCGACCGACGAAGCCGAGGCTCCGACGCAGGCCGAGCAGGCCGTTGACGAGTCCCCGGCCGAGGGTGACGTTGCTCCGGTCGAGTCCGCCGCTGACACGGACGCCCCGGTCGACGAAGACTCAGAGCCGACCAAGTAGGTCCTGTTCCGCGGAAAGGCCCGTTCCGGAAGTTCCCGGAGCGGGCCTTTCCGCGTTTTCGGGCCCGGCCGCATAGGGTCGGTCCCGAGATGAGCGATCAGAATCCCCCCGAGAACGTGCGGCTGCGGCTGGACATCTCCTACGACGGCACCGACTTCTCCGGCTGGGCCGCTCAACCCGACCGCCGCACCGTAGCCGGATGCCTGTCCGAAGCACTCAAGGTGCTCTTCCGCCAAGACGTCCCGCTCGTGGTGGCCGGGCGCACCGACGCCGGGGTGCACGCGACCGGGCAGGTAGCCCACATCGACGTCCCCGTGGCCGGCCTGATCGGCCTGGCCCCGCGCGCCAAGGACCCGGAGACCGACGGTCTCACCGGCGGACGTACCGGTCTGTTGCGACGCCTGGCCGGGCTGCTGCCGCTCGATATCCGGGTTCGGGCCGTCACGGTCGCCCCCGACGGGTTCGACGCCCGATTCGCGGCCCTGCGTCGGCACTACCGCTATCGGATCGGCACCGCGGAATGGGGCGTGGAACCGCTCGGGCGCAAGGACGTCTTCGCCCGGCGTCGCCCGCTCGACGTCGATGCGATGACCAAGGCCGCCGATCTGCTCGTCGGACTGCACGACTTCGCGTCGTTCTGCAAACCGCGGGACGGGGCGACCACGGTCCGGGAACTCCAGTCGTTGACGGTCGGGCGGCAGGGCGACCTGGTCGTGGTCGAGGTGACCGCGGACGCGTTCTGCCATTCCATGGTGCGGTCGTTGGTCGGGGCGCTCATCGCGGTGGGGGAGCACCAGGTCCCGTTCACCCGCCCGGCCGAGCAGTTGGCCGCCGCCTCGCGCTCTTCCGGGGTGAACATCGCGCCTGCGCTCGGCCTGACCCTCACATCGGTCGACTACCCTGCCGACGAACAGCTGCGGTCCAGGGCCTTGGCCACCCGGGCCACACGCGAACTGCCGCCTCGGTTGGAACCGATCGACCACGGGAACGGTCACAGCGGCACCGAGGCGTCCTGAACGGGGGGAGTGACCTGTTGCTTCGTCCGCTGCACACCCGGGATCGAAGGACCACTGCGTTGCCATCGGAGGGCAAGGAATGAGAAGTCCCGCCAGATTCGCCGTCGCGCTCGGCGCGGTCACAGCTATCGTGCTCGCCGGTTGTGCCAGCACCGTCGCCGGCCGCGCCCAACCGGCCGCGTCCGCGGTCGCGCCGTCCTCCGAGCCGCAGGTCCCGGCCAGCTCGTTGCCGTCCGCAACGTCCGCAACGGGATCGACGGCAGCCCGGACGTCGATGGCCCCCAGCACGGAGTCGACGAGCGCGAGTGCACCGCAAACCTCCGGTGGCCCCGGACCGACCGGCTCGGGTACGACCTCCGGCTCGTCCGGTGCCTCCTCCACGGCGTATCCGACCACGCCGGCCCAGCTGATCAAGACGCCGCGCACCGCGACCCAGGCCGCTCTGCTGGAGGGCGCTCGGATCGCCTCCTACCTGGTCGTGCCGACGTTCATCGACCCGACCCTGACCAAGGGGAGCATCTCCACGATGCCGCTCTACGGGCCGAAGGCGATGACGATCCTGTTCGGGGCGGACGTGATGCCCTCGGTCGCTCAACGGGCCGGGATGATCTCGGGGTTCTCCTCGTCGCGAAGCGACGCCGACAACAACAATCTGATCGTGGCCGCAATCGAGTTTCCCTCGGCGGCCTCGGCCAAGGCCGCCGCTCCGCTGCTCGCTGCTGCCGCGGCCAACAAGGGCAAGGACAAGGGAAAGGCGAACATCCCCGGCTTCCCGGCCGCGGTCGGTTGGTACGGGGCGTTCAGTTCGGACTACGGCTACTACCAGGCCTTTCTGGCCCAGGGTGCTCTGGTGCTCTACGTCTGGGTGACCGGACCGAAGCTGAACACGCCGACGCTCCAAGCTGCCCGCGCGGCCCGGGCGTTCCAGGTCGAGACAGCGGCCATGGCCAAGTTCGTCCCGACGCCGCCGGCGAAGCTGATGCAGCTGCCGATCGACCCGGACGGTATGGAGGCCCACACGCTCCTCAACAGCGCCGACGACGCCAGCGCCACCGACGGTGTGGTCACGGCCGCCGGCCAGCTGCACTACGACACCGATCCGGTGGGTACCCAGCAGCTGTTCGCGCGCGCCGGGGTGGACCTGGTGTCGGACGGTCGCACCTCGGTGTACCGGGCCAAGGACGCGGCGGGCGCGGTGGCAGTGCGGGACGGGTTCGTCGCGTTCGTGGAGAAGTCCACGTCCGGCATGACGCCCTACACTCTGACCGCGGATGTCCCGGCCGTGTCCTGCCTGCAGCAGGCGCTCAACTCCAAGTACTACTGCGTCGGCGTGGCCGGGCGGTACGCCTTCGAGATCAACGCGGACAGCGTGGCCGATCTGAACGCGGCCGCAGCCGCGCAGTACGCGATGCTGCAGGGCTTCTGATCTCCCGCGGGCTCTGTGACATGCGGCATTCGGGCTTGTCGCTGGGCCTCGCATTTTGACCTCCGCGCCCCAGCACGGTAACCTCGATCTTCGGCGTGCCATTGCATTGCCATGAGCCGGTGTCGTACGTGCTCGTGGTGGTGCAGAGCGCCCCGTTGTGTTGTGCGTCGCCTCTCGAACGTGAATCTTTCGGACTTGGCCTGGATCCCCGGGTTTGCCCCGGGAGATCATTGCAGCGGGGAACTCCGGCGGCCGGCGCAGCAATGACCCCGAGGTCGTCGCCGGAAGGCGTCGACGCTCGTCAAGGGACGTACCACCCGCGACGAGATCAAGACTGGTAACAGACCGCATTCAAGAGACAGAGGCATATCCGTGCGCACGTACAGCCCCAAGCCCGGCGACGTCACCCACGCCTGGCACGTGATCGACGCGACCGACGTCGTGCTCGGCCGGCTGGCCAGCCAGTCCGCGCAGCTGCTCCGCGGCAAGCACAAGGCGATCTACGCGCCGCACGTCGACACCGGCGATTTCGTCGTCATCATCAACGCCGAGAAGGTCGCCATCTCGGGCAACAAGCGGGACGGCAAGTTCCTCTACCGCCACTCCGGCCAGCCGGGCGGCCTGCGCAAGCAGAGCGTCGGCGAGCTGCTCGACACCCGCGCCGACAAGCTGGTCGAGAAGGCCATCATCGGGATGCTGCCGCACAACTCGCTGGGTCGTTCGATCGCCCGCAAGCTCAAGGTCTACGTCGGACCGGAGCACCCGCACGCGGCGCAGCAGCCGCAGCCGTTCGACATCGTCCAGGTTGCCCAGTAACCGACGGACCCGGTGCCGGCTCTCGTGCGGCACAGCTAGATCTCCCCGACATTCCAGTGGCACAGAGAAATTGAGAAGAGCGAGTCAGTGAGCGAAACCCCTGAGATCGTCGAAGCCGACGAGGTCGAAGTTGACTTCGAGGACCAGGACGATTCGACCGAAGAAGCCCCGGTGATCGTCCCGGCCGTGGTCAAGGTCGCCGTCGACCGCCCGGTGCAGACCGTCGGCCGTCGTAAGGAAGCCGTCGTCCGCGTCCGGTTGACCCCGGGCACCGGCGTGTTCACGCTGAACGGCCGCACCATGGACAGCTACTTCCCGAACAAGGTGCACCAGCAGCTCATCAAGGAGCCGTTGGTCCAGCTGGAGAAGGACGGCATCTACGACGTCCACGCCAAGCTGCACGGCGGCGGTGTCTCCGGCCAGGCCGGCGCGCTGCGGCTCGGGATCGCTCGGGCGCTCATCGAGCTGGACGAGACCGATCGTCCGGCCATGAAGAAGTCCGGCTTCCTGACTCGTGACGCCCGCGCCACCGAGCGCAAGAAGTACGGCCTGAAGAAGGCCCGCAAGGCGCCCCAGTACTCCAAGCGTTGATCTCTCGCCCTTTCGGGCGAGACTGTCACACGAACCGCCCGTATTCGGCCCCGGCCGAGTGCGGGCGGTTCGTCGTTTCGCGTTGCCGCGGGGAAACGGAAGTCCTCCCTCCTGGTCGATCCTGACGTGCGACAGCGTCACCGCAGGCCGATCATCCGGGGTCCCTGTTGGCCCGGAAACGGCACGGTCACTCGGCGGCCGGCGGCTGCCATCCACCTTCGGCCCGGATGGCCAGTGTGATCCGTCGGCTGATCTCGCGCAGCTGTCTGGATTGGCTCTGGGTCAACGAATCGAAGACCAACCGCCGCACCGCCTGGACGTGGCTCGGCGTGGCCTCGGCCACCTTGTGCGAACCGAGATCGGTCAGGACGGCGAGGGTGTAGCGCCCGTCCCCGGGATCGGTGCACCGTTGCACCCAGTGCCTGGCTTCGAGCCGGGCCACCGCTCGGGACAGCCGGGAGAGCGAGCTGTTCGCGTAGTCCGCCAGGGTGCTCATGCGGAGCGTTCGGTCGGTGGTATCCGACAGGGCGAAGAGGATCCCGTACTCGAAATGAGTCAGGCCGGCGTCCCGCTGCAGCTGAGCGTCCAGGGCGGAAGGAAGCCATTCCAGGACGGTCGCGACCGCGGACCACGTGCGCAGCTCCTCGTCAGTGAATTCCGAGGGCTCGTTCACATCCGACATGGCTGCAGGATACGTGATCACCGACCGCCCGAAGCGCCTTGTTGACTTGACTGGTCAAGTCAATATACCTAGCATTCACTTGACTGGGCAAGTAAAAGGCGATCGTCGCGTGGCGACGGGAACAACGGGTGGCTGACCATGGATCTGTTACTGAAGGGCCGACGGGCGTTCATCAGTGGTTCGACACAGGGAATCGGATACGCGATCGCCCAGGCGCTCCTGGCCGAAGGGGCGTCGGTCGTGATCAACGGACGCACCCAGTCGTCGGTCCGATCCGCGGTGCAGCGGCTGCGGAGCGACGCGCCGGACGGAGCGGTATCCGGCGTGGCGGCCGACCTGTCTGATCCGGTCCAGGTGCACGAGCTGCTGAATTCTGTGGGTGAGATCGACATCCTCGTCAACAATGTCGGCCTGTTCGAGGTCAAGTCCTTCTTCGACATCGGCGACGACGACTGGCAGCGCTACTTCCAGGTCAACGTGATGAGCGGCGTCCGGTTGGCGCGGCATCTGATGCCGACCATGCTCGACCGTGGATGGGGTCGGATCGTTTTCGTGGCAAGCGAGTCAGGGGTCGACGTCCCCGCTGACATGATCCACTACGGGTCGACCAAGGCGGCCATGCTGGCGC